>NZ_CP042812.1:2200703-2515089 GCF_008000835.1 Malaciobacter canalis | reverse complement strand
AGAAAAAAGAAGAGACGAACTATTACTTCAAGAGATGCAATGCCTCAAGAGATGCTTAATGAATTAAAAAAAATACTTACAACAAACCCACCTAAACCCAGTACAGTATGGGAGCCTTCAAAAGCAAATTTAGATTGGTGGAAATTTAAAGATATTTATCCTGTTCAACCACTTATGATGTTAATGCATTTAAATATACCAATAAGAGGTGGACAATTAAGACATTTATGTAGGAATAAATCTTTAGTATTTAACCATGATGGAAACCTAGAAAGATTTATTATAAATACAGATAAAAACGTAAATAGAGATACGTTACAAGAGATACCTAATGTTTGGGAAGAACTTAATATCTTAAAAGATTATTTGCAGTGGAATAAAGAGTATTATCCAACCCTACCACAATATAAATACAATAATGAGGAAAATACACCTTGGGAAGATATTGAACCATTATTTTTAATACCAAATTCACTTCAACCAATCACCCCTTTTCAACATAAAGTATATTTAATCAAGCTTCTATGTACTTATCAAATAAAAATAAATAATGCTTATCAGTTTGGATATATAAAATATAAATCAAATGTAGCATGGAAAAAAGATAGTAAAGAGTTTTTTAGAACCATAGAGGAATTAAACCAAGCAAATGATACATATCTAATAAAAAAAATACAAGTTGCTTATAACATACATGCTATAAGAGTTACAGGTATCACTAGATACCTTTATGCAGGGGTAAACTTAAATGTATTACTAATGCTAACTGGCCATGTAGATTACAATATGATTGTTAATGTATATACTAAATTCACTCAAGAGGAGAAAAAAGAGATTTTACAAAGTGCTGTACAAAAGTTAAGGTTTGATCAGCCAGAAGAACTAGTTAATAATGTAGAGAGTTTTATTTTTAATGAAATACCTTGTAATTATGATACTTCAAATCCAAAAGATATAAAAAAGGCTTTTAAAGAAAATGGATTATTCTCTATGAAAAGAAAGGCTTCAACTTTACAAGATTCTCTTGATATCGATTCAGGGATTAATATAGCATCTATTAAACATCCTACTTCATGGTTTCCAATGATTAGCGGTATTTGTCCTGGAGTTCAATGTCCCGAAGGAAGAGAACGTAAGTGTTCCTTATGCAGTTACTTTATTACAGGAAGGTTATTTTTAGATGGGATTATTCATATGGCAAATTTAGCCATGACATCATTTGTTAGATTATCAAAAGAACATGAGCAAGATAAGAAAGTGAGCACTAGGTATTCAGATACAAAAGCTACTAAATTGGAATTATTAGTTGAAGAGATTATGGGCTGGCATGAGATACTTGATAAAATTGAAAGTGATATCACAAAAAGTATAGAAGATAATTCTCTTATGTTATATGCGCCGAATAAAGTAATAGAAGCAAGAGAAGTAAATAGTAATTTAGCATACTTAGAAAATTGCTATCATGCAAAACTTATGGGTGTTGAACAAGATGATTATGGGCTCAAATTATTAACTATTAAAGCTATTCAATTCGCTCAAAGTATGAATGAAGAAGAAAAGGTAGTAGAGTTGATTAATGATAATGTAGATGCAATAGATTATTTGATGGAATATTATATTGATCCAAAAAAGAGGGGTCTATTAACATCTTTTATTAAAGAAATTTCTGAAAAAAAGTAAAAAAGGGAGTTATATGAAAAGTCGATTGAAAAATGTAATGTATTTGGTACTAATTGATACTGTTATTAATCTGTTAAGTGGAGTTGTATTAAGTCATATTGATATAATTAGTATGCTTATTTAGTTTAAGGACAAGATCCTATAGCATTAAATTTTATCTGTTTTTACATAGTAGCTAGTTCCAATTTTCTTCCAATGACCTTTAAATATGAAATTTTGTCCAGTGGAGTAATTATTCGTGTTTCACATTGAGTGGGGATTTGGAACTATATTTCAGTACAGAAAATACTACTACCTTTTTTCAATAAGAATATCATTTGAATATGATTTATAAATATCATCTAAGACCATGCCATGAAGTTGAGCTTTTAATCCACTAGATGGTTTGGTAATAAGATTTACATAGATATATTTGAATTGTTTGTTTGGTAAGTTTGCAATTAGTAGGGACGATAAAATATTGTGGATATTATAACTTTTTTTAAAATATTCCTTTAAAGTATTAAAGATTAGATTATAGAGTTTTAATGATTATATAAATACTGTAATACAAATTTTTTATAATTATTTTACTTAAAAGGTCTTCATTAAAACAGGTTATATTTATGATGATATCTAATCTGGCTATATAGTAATTAGGACACAGAATATTTAGACATTCTGAGTTAAAATAAACTAATTAAGGAATGCCATGTCACGAAGTAATTATAATGAAGAGATTAGAGCTTCAACAGTACAATTAATAATGTTAATAAATGTCTTTTATTTTTATCATTTATAGATAGTTCTATATCCTTTGTCTACTATTATTAGGATCATATTTAAAAATGTCATCATTATCAATTCTTTTAAAATTAATTATTTTAATAGGAGATTTTAATTTGATTTTTATTAATTCATAGAGTTCATAAAAGAACTTACCTTCTTCTATAAAATATTGGTCTTCACACAAAAATTCATTTATTTTATTTCGTTTTATATTAAGTTCATCTTTTTTAGTTCTTCTCTTATATACTTCTTCAATTTTATATAAATTATCTACTACAGGTGTCATTTGAGAAGTGTATATCTTTGCAATTTCTTCAAAATAAAAATATATTAAATTATATGTTTCATTATAAATTTTCAAGAAATTACTTCTTGCTTTTTTCCCCTCTTTAAAGTTGTTTTTTACAAAGAAGTTACAAGATTTAGTGTATTCAAATTGAAGTGCTCTCATATTGTTAGCAATTTGAAATAAATATTTACGTATTTCACTCTCACGTTCTCTTTTTTTCACATAAAAATGATTTATTATAGAAACTAAAATACCTCCTACAAGCATAAAAAAAGCTTTTTCATAAATGCTCAATTAATATTCCTTCTCTTTTAAATTTATAAAGTATATATAAATAATAATTCTAAATATATTAAGTATTTTTTTTAAAGTCATTCAATATAAATATATCATTTTCAAAATGTACAATATTAGATATCTCATCAAAATTATTAAAATATAAATGATAGTGTGTCATAGGAATATTTTCAAATTTTATAAATAGCTTCCACTCTAAAACTATCTTATACTTAAATTTATTAGTTTGTTTTTTATCTTTTGAGTGTTTACTCTATGAAATATCTGATATTAAATCACACTCAATTTTTTTACCTAAAAAGTTTATTCTATGTTTTATTGAAAAAATAAAATAATAAATAGTCAGTTTATTATGCTACATACCTGGTCCAAATGAGTAGTCAGGCTCAGGCGGATTTAGGTAATTATTAATCTCACTTACTATACAACTTTTAGTTGAACAATAATCACAGTTTAATCCAAGTTTTTTTGCAATTGTTTTCATTTCTTCTAAACTTAAACTATCTTTTTTACTAAGTAATTCTTCAAATGTTGTAATATTTAACATTAAATCTCCTACAAATTATGTTTTGGTAATCTGAAATTATATCCTGAATTATTTTAATTTCTTTGTTATTTATTTTTTAAAAAAGTCTTCAATATTTACATCTAAAACATAAGCAATTTTTGCAAGATGCTCTATATTAAAATGATAGTTCTTATAGCAAATCTCACAACATGAAATTACAGTAACAGATTTATGTCCTATTGCTTGGGCCAATGCAAGTTGAGAAATATTCTTTTCTTCTCTTATTCTTTTTACATTTTTACCAATTTTAATGTATAGATTCTGTATGTAATCTTTATCTAATAATTCAATATCTTTCAATTTATAACTTTATATAAGAAGTTGTTAAATTTTATAAGGATATTATTTTTCCTGCAACTTTATATATAAAGTTATTATTCTAAATAAAGGTAGATAATGGTTTTTTTCAGGACTAATGTATGAAAAGAAAAAAAGAGTTAGGAACAACTGCATTAGCACTAATTATTATATTAATATTATCAATACTTCTATTCATGGGATTACTTTTTAGTGGTACTTTAAAAATTAATGATATTAGAATGGCTCTTAAATTTAGCAGTATTCCAAGTACAGTTATTAATGATATTACAGCTATGCAAGACTCTATGAATTATAAAAATAAATTGACTTGTAAAGACTTTCAAAAGTTGTTATCAGATGATAGTTATACATGCAAGAAAACAAAAGATAAAGTTGAAATAATCAATGATAATCTCATATTCTACTCATTTGATAGTAGTATGAGTTTAAATACCTCATTATCAAGAAAACTTCATAGTAAAGAGTATGATTTATCTATTTATTACAAAAATGCTAAAGAATATGATCATAGCTACAACCATGAAATCAATCAAAAGTTAAAAGAAGAACTTAAAAATAAATTTTCTTCAATCACAAATAAAGATATAAGAATAAGTCAGTTCGATGCATATTTAACAATTTACAACTTTAGCTATTTAATAAGGAATTGAAATGTCAATACAAAAAAATTATAAAGGTTATCGAAAAATATTTGATAAATATAATATAAATATTAATGATTCTGAAAAGTATTTGGGTAAAGTAAAAATATATGAAACTGTTGCAAAAGTGGTTTTATTAATAACTTTCATATTATGTTCAATTCTTTTATATGCTGCTTTTACAGAAAAAGGAAATGCAGGACTAGGAATCGCAATTACTTTCATTGTTGTACTGTTTCCAGGATTGATTCTATGGAAAATATTTAGCTTAGTTAAGATGAGTAAAATTGCTAAACTTGATGATTTAATATTCAATAAATTTCTTATAAATAAAATCAAAATCTTTTACTCTATTGATGAACTTCAAAATTGTACTTATGATAAGATTGAGCATATTAATACAAGAGCATACTCTGAAGGTAATTCAAATCAAGCAATAATTAATTTAACATTCATGGCTTTTGAAAAAGGTGCTGAAGGTATTATTATTGTTTCAAACAATAGTGAAACTGTTACAGCTACAACTATTAACAATAAAAGTAGTTCTACTCAAATTAATAGAATGGTAAATTCTTCTGAAGCTATTTTAATTAAAAATATTAAAAAAGAAGAAGTTAAAAGTTTTGACTTAAACTATTGGTACGAGCTAAAAGAGAAAGGTGCTATTAGTTCACAAGAGTATGAGAATAAAAAGAGAAAATTGTTATAATAGATACTTTACAGCACAAGTATATCTTTTGTTGTAATTTTGGAATCAAACTTCATTGAAACTTAAATTTAGATAGTTTCGCACTATTTCGCACTAAGGATTAAAATGAGTGAAAAAGATTTAATCAACTACGCAAAAACCTTATTAAATAATACTCTAACACTTGATGAAAAAACTATAAGTGAACTTGCATATGAAGAAACTAAATCAAAAAAAGCACTTTTAGAAGATGTCTTTCTTAGAAATAAAAGTAAAGACAAAAAAGCATTTTTCATATTTGGTGGATATGGTTCAGGTAAAAAAGAGTTTGCAAGTGCATTAAATGAACTTTATCAAATTGATTTTATAGAGCATACTGAAATAAAAAAATATTGCAAATATTATAATGGTACAAATTCACATTTATTTGAAAAAGCAAGTTTTGAGGGTATTAATATTATTATGGATACTGTTTTAAATAAAAGTTACTCTTTTATTTTAGATGGTAGATTTTTTGAGTTTATAGATAGTGCGTTAGAAAAGAATTATGATATTGAAATAAATTTTGTATATAGACCTTTAGATATCGCAATAAAGAGTGTAAAAATACTTGAGAATACTTTTTATAGTGAGTTCATGAATTCTATAAATGCTGTAAATAATATAAAAGAAAAATACTCAAATGTAAGATTGAATTTTTATGATCTTCATAATGATTTAGTTTTTAAAGATATTAATAGTTTAGATGAAGTTATAAACCAAAGTGAAGTCATGCAAAAGGATATTAAATTTGCAAAAGATTTTTTATTAAAAAATTCTGATTTGGCTTTTAATAAATTGCAAGAGGTAATAAATACAGATTATCCAATAAAGAAAATAAAGTTATCTGATACTATGAAAAAAAACTTAGATAAGTTAGGGATAAAGTATAGTGAGTAAAAATATTGAAAAGAGAAACAAAAATGAAAATAGATATATTAAGTGATTTACATATAGATTTTTATTTTAATCCTAAAGAAAAAATAGAAGATGAACAAATAAAAAAATTCTATGATCCTATTATTAAAAAAGATAATAGAGAAATTGGTAATGTTCTCATCGTTGCAGGAGATATAGGACATTATAATCATCAAAATATAAAAGTATTAAAATACTTTAAAGAACACTACTATAAGCATATAATCTGTATTCTTGGAAACCATGATTATTATTTAGTTGGTAAATATTCAAAACTTCAATTTAAAGATTCATTTGCAAGAGCTGAAGAAATGAGATTAAGAATTAATAGAGAAGAAAACTTATATTGCCTTGATGGGAATGTTATAGAAATAGAGGGAATCAAGTTTGGTGGTTGTGATTCTTGGTATAACGATGGTTATTTAAAAAGAAAATTTCCAAATGAAGATTCTCCAGTTAAATCAACTAATCAAATGTGGCATAACTGTATAAATGATTCTAAATTTATATTTGGTATAGAAAATTTTAATGATATATTTGAAATTGAGAAACCTAAAATTGAAGCAGTTTATAAAAATTGTGATGTAATGATAACTCATATAAATCCATCATGTAAAGATGAAAATATAAATATAAATTTTCAAAATAATCAATCAAATACATTCTTTACTTTTGAGGGAGAAGAGTATTTAAAAAATGGTTCTATGAAATATTGGATATTTGGCCATACTCATGAAGAACTTGAGTATGAAGAGCATAATGTTAAATGTATTTGTAATCCATTTGGATATCCTAGTGAAAGTGGATTTGGTGTATGGGTTAATATTAGACAAATTGAGGTTTAAATAATACCAGGTAAAAGAGATATTATGAAACCTCTTTTATATTTCTAATGATATCTCTTAAAACTTTTATTTGAAGTTCTTTTTGGGAGTGTTAGAAATTCCGTGTCAATCTGATAAAATTAAAATATCAAGGATTGACAATGGAAGAACAATTTGACTTCGATGAAGTTTTAAAAGAATTTAGAAGTGGAAAGAAACTTACAGGTAAAGGTGGACTTTTATCTCCACTTATAAAACAACTCACAGAAGCAGCTTTAGAAGCTGAAGTGGAATCGCATATTGCTAATGATGTTCTAAATGGAAATAAGAACAGAAGAAATGGTGTCAATAAAAAAACTATCAAAGGCACCAGTGATGGAACCTTTGAACTTGAAACCCCAAGAGACAGAAATGGTACCTTTGAACCTCAAATAGTAAAAAAGCATCAAACTACAATCTCAAATGAAATAGAAGAAAAAATACTTTCAATGTATGGACTTGGAATGAGCTATAATGATATATCATCTCACATTGAAGAGATATATAACGTATCTATATCAACAGCAACCATAAGTACAATTACAGACAAAATTATATCAAAGGTTAAAGAGTGGCAAAGCAGACCACTTGATTCAATTTATCCCTTTGTATGGCTTGATGCTATTCATTATAAAATAAAAGATGGTGGTAAGTATGTATCAAAAGCCGTTTATACTGTTCTTGGAGTTGATATGGAAGGGAAGAAAAATATATTAGGGTTATATCTATCTGAATCTGAAGGAGCCAATTTCTGGCTTAGTGTTCTAACCGATTTAAACAACAGAGGATTAAAAGATATACTCATTGCTTCTGTTGATGGTTTAAAAGGCTTTCCTGAAGCTATAAAGACAATATTTCCACAAACAGAAGTACAACTATGTATCATACATCAAATACGAAATTCGATAAGATATGTGGCTTCTAAAAATCATAAAGAATTTATGTCTGATTTAAAACCTGTTTATCAAGCGGTATCTAAAGAAGTAGCCGAGCAAGAACTTCAAAAGCTTGATGAGAAGTGGGGTAAACTCTATCCTATTGTTATTCAATCTTGGCAAAATAAATGGGAAAATCTATCTGTGTACTTTAAATACCCGCCAGAGATTAGAAAGGTCATTTATACGACCAATATTATTGAATCTGTACATCGTCAATTTAGAAAACTGACTAAAACCAAAGGAGCATTTCCTAATGAGAATTCACTTTTAAAACTGCTCTATATGGGAATACAAAATGCTACTAAGAAATGGAATATGCCTATGTGGAATTGGAACCTTACCCTCTCTCAATTGGCTATATTTTTTGAAGGCAGATTGGAGGATGAACTTAAAATTTAAAAGATTATATGAAGTATTAATATATATTTTTAATGTTATAAAATTACTAAATTCTTAAAGAGCGTTTTATACTCTCTTTAAGAAGTAAAAGTGCTGTTAGTTTGTTTTTGAATAGGAGGACAAGGAACGGTTCCATAGGAACAGAAAACACAACAGTCTTCTCCTATTGGTCTAATAACTTCATTACAATTTTTACATTGATAAAAGAATTGACATGCATCAGTTGGCATAGTCTCTTCTTCTTTATGTCCACACTTAGGACAAGTGATTATTGATTTTAATTGAATTTCCATAACTTACTCCTTTTATGATAACTCTTTAATAACCTTTTTGACATCCTTTAGACAACATTTTCCAGATGGATTTTGATGTTCACAATCACACCCAATACTATTCATTTTTCCAGAAATATCTTCAATGGCATTTGTTTTACCAAATTTACTTATTTCATCAGATATTTTCTCTTTTGTCCAATTAAAACAGTAACAAACTGTTTTAGGACTTGACCATTCTTTTATGCCAACTTCTTTTATTAAATGCTCTTGTTTAATTATCTCATTAGGTTTAAAATAGATAACTTCACAATTTGGAGTTTGGCAATAAAAGAAGTCTTCAATTGATAAAAGTTCTTTTATATACTCATTTTTAACTAAAGATTTAATGGTAATAGGCGATACCTCTTTAGCTTTGTCTTTACAAATGGGGCAGACGTCTTTTGTATAAAAACTTAACATCAATTATCCTTTTCAATTTTCTTATGCGTAGTAGATGTAAAACCTGTTGTATCAATTGCCTTTTTAATATCTTCAATTGTTGTTTTACTACTATCAAACTTTATATTTGCATTTCCAGTTTTATATGATATATCTAAATTAACTATACCATCTTGTGTATGTATTGCATTACCAACGGTAGCCTCACAAGCTGGACAAGTCATATCTGAAATTTTCACATCATATGTAACTATATTTTTTTCTTGTACAATCACAACATCTTTTTTACTATCTTCTTTTATAAAGTAATCTCCATAATAAGGAAAAGAAATCGTTACAATTGCAAATACTGTTACTAAAGATAAGAATGTTTTTGTTCTTACAAAACTTATTTTCTCTTGGGTTTCACACTCACAAGAAATTTCTTCTTTTGGTTTTAGTTTTTCCCACCAAACATAAGCTAATACTAATACAGTCAATCCTATAAAATAAGGTCTAAATGGGTCTAACCAAGAAAATGTAGAAGCTAAACCTGCTGAACCTGCTAATACAGCTAAAACTGGAGTAATACAACACAAGGAAGCTCCAAGTGAAGCAATAATACCTGTTAGAATTTTTTTATCCATAACTTACTCCTTAATACTGTTTTCAAAAAAGTGTTTAATATCATCATTAATAAAATAAAAGATAGTTGCTCCATCTCTTACATTATCAATAACATTACCATCTTTTAATTTTCTTAAATGCTGTGAAGTTGCTGATTGACTGATATTTAAAATATCACTAATATCACAGACACATAACTTTTCATAATTAATTAATAAATAAACAATTGAAAGTCTGGTTTCATTACCTACTAAAGAGAATATTTCACTTTTCTTTTTTAGTAAGTTCTTCTGCTCTTTTATTAAATCCTGTGCCTGATTGATTAGTTCATAATCAACTTTTTTTCTAATACATTGTGGGTTTATATTCATAAGATTCCTTTCTTATTTAAACATATTATAATATTCTAATATGTAGAGTTTGTGTAGTTGTAAAGAAAAGTAATTAAAGGATATAATTTTTTAAAATCTTTAAATTTAAGTTTGGATATGATAGGATTTCCATATCAGATTTTAAATTGACACGTAATATTTAACGGTCTCTTCTTTTTTATGTTCTGGCAAGTTAGAGTTTTCAAGTTCAAAGAGTTTTTCATTTGCTAATTTAAGATCTGCATTAATATCACAAGGCATATCTTTTAGTAAATCTAAATTTTTAATCATTACACTATCCTTTAAAATTATAATATTATTAATTAGATAAAAAATATTAATTAATTTTACTTATATAAATTAATAATCATCTTTTATTCGTTCAGCTTCTTTCACATAATGTTCAGCAATACTTCTGAGTGTTATAGCAAACCTAAAAAAACCCTCATTTTCTATATTTTCAGCTCTTTTATTAAATAACTCTGCTAACTTTATTTCTTCATTATAGTCTACAAAATGGGCACCTCTTGAATTATATGTACCTATATCATAGCCATGTCTTAAATCTTCATAACCTTTTTTATTTAAATATCTTGCAATGTTTTTATTAATATATAATCCACTTGTATCTTCTGGAGAATATACTAAAATTTCTCCTAATTTTATCATTGCTACTTTATAATGACCACTTTTTTTTGTAGATTCTTCAAAATAATCAATCCAACTATTAAATATATCTGAGTTAAAGTTTCCTAATTCATCTATACCTGGAATAGTTCTTAAATTTGAAAGAACATGATAAGCATTTGTTGCTAAATTCTTTTGAGCTTCAGTTATAGGTTTATCTATTTCTTCTCCTTCTGGCTTATATATAAGTCCAATTAATTCACAATATAATTCAGGATCAATAGCAAACTTTTGTTCTAATATTTTAGGACGAGTTTCACTTGAATGATTGGTTAGAAATGAGATATAAAGTAATTCAATTTGCAATAACTTTTCTTGATTAGTTCCCTTATCTTCTTGGAGATATTTTATTAACTCTGTTATATTATAACTATCTAATTGCCTATTCCCAAGTAATGGACTGTTAGCTAAAGATATTAATGTTTCACAAGCTAACTCTACATTAATTTCTTCTTTTTTAAATAGTAAAACAGAAAATACTTCTAATGCATAATAAGGTCTTTTATATTTGAGAAATTTTTTAATAGCATATTCAAATTCTGAATCAATTTGATAAACATTTGAATCTACATTTTTCCAATACTTAGATTCTTTTTCATTTAATAAAATTTCTACTCTATCCCAAGTTTCTTTTTTAAAAGGTAAAAAACATAATGCCATTGCAACTTGATCAATACTCCACTTTTTTTTATCTAATTTATCAAACCATTCAAACCCATAAGTATATACCCTAGAAGGGATATAAGAAGAAATAAACTCTAATTCTTTTTTGTCATCATTATTTAATAATTTAGGCAATAAAATTTGATCATAACATTTATTATTTAATCCTGCAACAACTTGCCCAACTAAGAATGATTTATTTATTTCTTTCATAAAAATTAAAATATTCTCAAAACTACTTGTATTTATTATCTCTTCTATTGCTTTTTTTCTTTTTTCAAATAAATTTTTACTTTGTTCTTCATAGTTTCCTCGCTCTTCATATAATTCATGTTCACTTTGTGTAAAAAGATTTTGATATAGCAAATAAGGGTTTTTAGGAGCGAGTAAAGGTAAGACCTCTTTAATTTTTTCTAAATCCTCTTTTTTAAGAGCCCATGTTGCATCTGAAAAACGATTATTTCTTATATAAGTTTTTTCTAATGATGTCCATAATGAGTTTTTTGTTTCATCATCTAGCTCTAATATTTCTTTTGAAGAAACTTTTTTAATAAACTTATTAAAACCATTAAGGGAAAATTGATTAATTTTATCTGCAAGTTTAGAAAGTTTCAGAATATTTGAATCTGCTAATTCAAGTAATAACATTGAATTGTAATCTATTTGTTCCCAATATTCTCTATTAGATACTGTTTTTTTCCAATCATTTGGTACTACCTCTCTATATTTTGGCTTATATGTTCCTGTGGTAGAACTGTGCATACTATTTAACAGACTATCTAGTAAATTCCATGCAATAGTTGGTTCTTCTTGAACAATAGTTTTTAATGCAACTTTTCTTTTCTCAAAAGATGCTAATGTATGAGGTAACCAAGGAAGAAAAATATCTTTTAAAGAATTTATAGGTCTATTTGCCCAGTTTCCTCCTGGATCATAACTGGCTAGTTCTGCTAAAATCACACAAACTTCTATCAAATATTTTTCTTCCCAAGCTATACCTTCTAAAGCCCATAGTAAACCTGTCATATAATTTCTTCCAAAAGTAGAAGAACCTTCTTCTTTGAATAATTCTTCAAAGGGGCATGGAGTAATAGATAATGCATGTTCTATTGATTTTAGAAAAATATCTGGACTTGATTCGGCAATAGATGGTAATAATCCGTCTAAACTCCCCCATAAAATAGAATCTGCATTATTGAATATTCCTTCTACAATTTCATGTACAATTCGTTCAGGCTTCTCTCTAGAGCAATTAATAAGTAAATTACTTTTATTTCCAATTAATGCTAATGTACTAACTAAACCATCTCTAAATCCATTAGAGTAAGGAAGTATCTTCCCATATATAGATGCTGCATATCGTTCTTCTTTAGGCAGTTCAAAAGAAGGATCATTGATTTTTAATACTTTTAATATTATATTTTTAAAAATATCAAGATTATCATCATAAATCCTATTTGAAAACAATTCAAAACTTTTTTTCCTATCTTTAATTTTCCAAATGCCATTTTTTAAAGACACTAAAGTATCAGAAATATGAAGTAACTCTCTTAGTTCAGTAATCCATTCTTTATAATCTAACCCAACGATTTCAGAAACAATTTCAACTTCTAATTGATTTTTTTCATTCCAAGAACCAACTAAGTTTAATAATGCTAATTTAGATGAAAAAGGGTGGGTTTGCCAATTTATTGAATCAAATGTATTTTTAGTAGATGGCTCAAGTTTATTAAATGAATTTGGAATATACTGTAATTCTGGTTCCACAAACTCACTTATTAATTCTTCAGGTAAGGTACCTATAGTTATTGTTCCTGCTTGTTGATTAAAGTCTTGTACTGTTGTAATAATTTGAGACCATATCTTATCTGCAATTTCTTTGTTATATTGAGATATGTGAGACTGTAATAATGAAGAAACTACACTGGCTTTTTTGTCTAAATCATATCCAAGAAGATAAAAATGTTTAAGAAACTCAAACAATTCTCTATCTGAAACTTCTATATTATTATTTGCTTTTTTTAATTGTATTTGAAATGCTTTTAATTTTCTTCTTTTATCCTTAGAACTAAAATTTGATTGATTTATATGATTAAAAAACTCTACTTCATCTTTCAAATATTTGGCTTGTTCAAGTATAAAATTCACACAATTTACATCTGTTGCACTTAAAGGACCTGTTATTAATGCTATAACATCTTTTCCCTTTTTAAAAATACTACTATTATTAAAATCATCCCATGCAGCTTTTATAACTTCACTAAAAATTGAATTATTTTCTGTAATACTTATAGAGTGTTTTATTTGTCCTAAAAATTTTCTTTTTTCATTACTTTGTGGATTCTGAATTGTTACAATTAAATCATCTGTAGAATATCCCTCAATTTTACCCTGAAGTTTTATTTCAATAATTGGCCAATTTATTAAACAAGGTATATACCCTTTAGTTAACATTAGAGTAAGAAATGCTGCTTGAATATTAGTTTCAAATCTTGAGCCACCGCCACCTGTTGAAAAGGGGTTACTTAATTGTTTACTTTCAATTATCATACTGAATCCTAGTAATTAATAGATTACATTTTATCATTAGCAGAGTTAAAGAATCATTTTTATTATTTTATTAATATTTATTAACTGTTTCTTGTAAAGTCATTCAAGATAAATACATCATTCCCAAAATGTACAATATTAGATATCTCATCAAAATTATTAAAATATAAATAATAATGTTTCATAGGAATATTTTCAAATTTTATAAACAGCTTCCAATCTAAAACTATCTTATACCTGAATTCATTAGTTTGTTTTTTATCTTTAGAGTGTTTACTCTTTGAAATGTCTGATATTGAGCCACATTCAACTTTTTTGCCTAAAAAGTTTATTATATATATTTTGTGTATTATACCTTTGCTATCTTCTCTAATTTTCTTTCGTTCTTGTATTGATAAAGCTATTGAGACTTTAAATTTTATATTACCAATTTTATAGTCATATCTTTTAAAGCCATATGCAGTAACTAAAAGTAAAGAATCATCAGTTTTTTTAATGATTGCAATTGCACCTTTATGAGATATTTTATACGAGTTCTTATCCCTTTTTGAGATATGATATTTTTCATCAATTTGTTTTACTAAATCAATTAAAATATCCTTCTCTATTGGAGTATAGTGCTTTCTTCTTTTAATTGCGTGTTTAGAAATTGATATGTTTATTTTGCCATTATATTGTATATCTTTATTCAATTTCTTTGATGATTTGCTACTCAAATTATTTCCATAACCTTGAACTATATGAACCCTTCAAAAATTCTTTTCCTGTTCTAACAATCATTCTTTTAATTGCCATAGATTCTAAGCCTTGTTCTTCTAAAGATGAAGTGTCTTGTACCATTGATACAACTCTAATTGCTTTAAATCTAGCTCTATCTTTTCTTAATTGTTTGACTGATTTAATCTCTTTCCCATAAGAGTTAAGACCTAATATTTGAGTTGTTTTTTCAATTGAATCTTTTGAAGTAAAATCTAAATTTAAAAGTCTTATAACATCTTTTTTATCTAAGTTGGCTACTTTGTATAAATTCTGTAAATCTATGCCTACTTTATTAGCTCTTCTCTTTATTTTGTATTTCAATGATGGATTTATTCTTATTTTACTTTTTCTCATTACAGTACTTATATGATTTTTTATATCATAACACATTTAAATATAATGCTCAAAAAAATAATTACATTAACTAGATTACAAAATGAAATATTTATCATGATACTATTAAAGAGTATGTATAATTATTATATTAATTAATTTTGAGGAATATCATGACTAGAACTACTGGATTTTTACTTGGAGCAGGAGCTTCTTATGAATTAGGATTACCTTTAGTTGATGAATTAACTATTGAATTTAAAAGATCAATTTTGAGAAATTGGAATGCACCTTATTATAAAGTTTCTAGAAAGATTGAAGAAGTTTTATATCCCTTGTTAAATGATAATTCTATGAACTATGAAGATATTATTGGAAGAATAGAAGTGGAGATAAATCGTACTAGAGGAAATAATCAACTTTATCAAGAATGGTATGCAGTATTGGGAAGGTATTTAGAAGCAGTTTTTATCCTTCTATTAGAAAGACACACTAAGAATGAACAATTTATCAATGAAAGATTATATCTGCTAGAAGAAATTAAAAACTTTTGCTCAGAAAAACCACTTTGGATTTTTAGTTTAAACCATGATCTAATAATTGAAATGATTGCAAAACATTATCAAATACCACTAAAGTGTGGTTTTAATACATATAAAGAAGTTTCTGGAATTAAGTTTGAAGAGTTGTCTCGAGAGGATATGGAAAAGAATAGATTTAAATTTATTTATAATGAAGCAGGAATTAATCTTGTTAAACTACATGGTTCTTTAGATATATTTACTTACTTAGATGGGAAAAGTTATTTAAAATTAGCACACAATATTGGGAATGATAGTACCCTAATAAAAGGTATAAATCAACTTATTTCAAATGATCCTACTATAAAACAAGGTGTTAAATGTACAAATGAAATTACATATTATGATGAAAATAATGTTTTACAATTTTTAAGGATGACAATTATGTCGGGAAAACATAAATACTCATCAAAAGTATCTCATAATATGGATGATTGGTTTTTTAAAATTTTTAAAAGACATATAAATTATGTTAATGAGTTGTATTGTATTGGGTACAGCTTTCAAGATAAACACATAAATAGTGTAGTTTATGATTGGCTAGCATTTTCTAATGAGAGAAAGATAATCATAGTTAATCCATATATTAAAGAAATTCCAAATGATTTTAAACATATTTCAGATCAAGTAGAAATACAAAACAAAGGTTTTTTAAATTTTTTAAACAAAAAAAATAAAAAAATGGATATAAAATTCAATCAAACTTTTCGAGATTTATCTAGAAAGAAATTTATTAAAAATAATGTATGAATATGATAGTATAATAATATTAATTAATATTATAAAATATTAACAAGTGAATGAATGCACTTAGAAAAATATTACAAATAAGTGCACCTACTAATAATGAACATTTTAATTAAGTATTGTAATAAATAATTACAAAAATAATAATTAAGATATTAATGTATAAAAATATAGATAGGTTATAAAATTTGGAAATAAAAAGAAGTGCAATAACTTATGCTGGATATGAATATCAAACTTTACAAGGGGTTTTAGTATTAGCTTACTGGTTAGATAATCCTAATGCTTTTAAAAGAGTTTGTTTTGAAGCGGATCAAGATGATATAGCTCAAGGAATTGATGATATTGTTATTGAACGTCAAGATAGTAAGATTGACTATATACAGGTAAAATTTACTCCATCCCCTTACAAAGAAGAAAATTCATTTAGTTGGGATTGGTTACTAAAAAAATCAGGTAAAACAGATAGGTCAAGATCTATATTAAAAAAAATATTTGATGCCGTAAAAGAAGTTCCACTAGAAAAAAGAGGTGATATAACCTTATTAACAAACAAAATTCCAAATCGTGAAATTGAAAATTGTTTGAAAGATGGGAAAATCATATATGATCTTATAGATCAAACTATACAAACACAGATAATATCACAATTAGGAAGCGAACATTTAGCTCGAGCTTTTTTTAAAATATTAGATATTAATCTTCATAAAAACTATGTAGAATTATCTAGACAAGTTAGAACTGAATTAGAAAAACATTCTCATAGTGATGGTATTGATAGATTAATTAATAGAGCTAGAGAGTGGGCAAAAGTTACAGATTATCCAACAGAAAATAGTTGGATAGAATTACATCATGTAAAAGAAGTATTATCATCAAAAAGAGCAAAACCAATACCTGAGTCATTTACTATTCCTGAAAACTATTGTCTTCCAGATAAAGAATTTCATAGCCTTCTATTGAAAAAGGTTTCTGAATCAATGGGAGAAATTATATCAATTAAGGGTGAACCAGGAAAAGGAAAAAGTACTTATTTAAGTTATTTATTTAATGAACTAGAAAGATTAGATATCCCAGTTATTCGTCATCATTATTTTTTATCAGTTGATGACAGAACTCATGATAGATTGAATTTTAATGTAATTGCAGAATCATTAATATTTCAGATAAAAAATGATTATAAAGAAGTTGACTCATTTTCTGATGCTCCTGAAAAACTATATGAGTCATTAAAAATTTGTTCTGAGTATTATAAGGAGCAAAATAAACCATTTGTATTAATTATTGATGGATTAGATCATGTCTGGAGAGATAATCAAGGAGATAAAAAACCTCTCGATTATCTATTTAGAGAAATTCTTCCTCTTCCTGATAACTTGGTTTTGATAGTAGGAACACAACCTGTAGATAATGCATTACTTCCAGATATTCTTCTTGAACATTCTCCTAAAGAAAGTTGGGTTAATTTACCTTCTATGTCAGCAGAATCTATATATGAATATTTAAATAGCCAGATTGCCTTTAATAGACTTTATATGAATTGTAGTGATGAAATGATTGCAGAAGAAACTAAATCTATCTCAATTAAGCTATTTGGAGTTACATTAGGTTATCCACTTCATGTAATTTATTCCTGTGAATATATTGCAAATAGTGGTAATCCATTATCTACTTATGAAATAGATAAATTACCTCCTTGTGATGATAATAATATTGAAAGCTATTATACTAGGTTATGGCGTAGTTTAACGTACAGTCAAAAAGATATACTTCATTTGTGTGCAGGTTTTTCTTTTATTTGGCCAAGAGATGCTTTTTCTGAGATCTTTGGTCAACCTGATAGTTATCCAAATTTAAATGCTGTTTCACATCTTTTATATGAAGCTAAAGCTGGGGTAAGACCATTTCATGAAAGTTTAATAGTATTTGTTAGAAAGCAAACAGATCATAGTGATAGAGTTTTAAGTTTAGTTGATAGTGTATGTACTTGGCTTGATAATCAAGCTCCAGAATATTTAAAAGAAAGTTGGCTATGGCTTTGTCAAACAAAAAGTGGAAATACTCAGCCTTTAAGAGATGGACTTTCAAGAGACTGGGTTATTGAGAGGTTATCAGAAGGATATAGTGAAAAGCAACTAATACAATTGTTTTCTAATGCTGAATCTATTGCTTTTGATGAGTTGAATTATTCTGAAGCATATAAGCATAGAGCACTAAAAACACGATTAATTAATGGTCCAGAGTTTCAAACTTGGAATCTTTCTCTTTTAAAAATATTATCTTTTAATTTATCCCCTGATTCATTAATTAATTTTGAGCTATCAGTATATCAAAACCATACTCCTAGAGAACTGGCAGTTTTATCAATCGCATTGTGGAATAGAAATGATTTTAGTAATGCAAAAATGATTGTTAATCAAGCCCTATCAAAATATAGATCTCAAAGAAAACTTTATCAAAAAAGAAATAATGATGATAACACTATTGAACTCTTAGTACATGCAGGAGTTCTATCTGATGAATTAAATTATGATAATATTTTTACTGAAGGTGTTTTTGAAAATTGGGGTGAATCTCTAATAACTGTCTTTACTAAAGCAGTTATTTATAAAAACGATATATCTCTTTTAATTAAAGCTTTTAGTTATCTAATTGAATATAAAAGTGCAGATGAAATTGAATTATCTCTTCTTAAACAAAGTATTCTTGAAGAGTTTGATATTTTCTCTTGGGAAGAATTTAGATTAAACTATGAGCATCCAACGACAGAGTTTTATAAATTACTAAAAAAAGAAGAATTTAATATAATTACTGATAATTTCCATGTGACTGATGGAAATTTCCCCTATGAATTAATAACTTCTGTAAGTCATTATGATTGGTTTTTTGAGTTACTAACAATTAAACTTAGTGCTCAAGGAGATTTTTGTTGGTTAAATTTTAAGGCTGAAGAAAAACCTAGTGATACTACTTTTTTCTTGACTGAACTTACTGAATTAGCTAGTCTTATTGCTAATAATATAATAAATAAAAATAAAATGGATTTTTCTTCTTTTTGTAGTTTATTAGAGATAATATCTTTTTCTGAAGACACAAATCATAGAATCAAAAGATCCATAATTTTATTTAAACGTGATTGGATAAAAATTTCAGCAGATTTGCATTTATTAATTAATCATACAATTATTGATATAGATGTGTTAAAAGAAGTTATAGATAGGGAGTTTTATTTATTAGACTGGATTAGACTTTGGTATACAGATTCTAATTTAAACTTATTATCAGATGAATCTGCTAATTTATTATTAGAAGAAGAAATAAAAAAACAAGCAATTGAATTAGAAGAAACAATAGAGCGTGGAAATAGAAATCTTGAATTAGCAAATATTGCTTTTAGACATAGTAATAACACCCTATTCAAAAAATGTATTTATCTATGTTGGGATTATGTGATTGGTTATGGGCACCACAAAGATATAACTATCTTTCATTTATTAGATTCTATAGAACATTTATCAAATAAACACCCTAAAGAATCATTAACTTTTCTGAAAAGAGTAGCTCCAATAGTATTTAATATCTCTGATTTCACAGATGGAGATGAAACTAGACATGCAAAAAGTGATTTGACAAAGTTATTAGCAAAGGTAAATTCTTCTATTTTAGTTTCAAAATACAAGAATGAAGTTGATGATGGAGAGTGGTATTATGCAGATGAAACCTTATCTGAATTATTAAAAGTATCTAATTTTAATTCAATTACAACAAAGAAATTTTGTTTAACTGGTTTACCTGACCAATGTCATGAAACAATAATTAATAAAGCTAATGAGGATAATTCAATAGCTATAGAATTAATAGAAGAAATCAATAACTTATTTGATATAAACATATTAGAAGAAAAAGAAACAACTCATAATACTTCTAGCAATTCATTATTATCCTCAGAAGTGGAAAACTTAGATCCTTCACATTATCCTCCTGGAAATATTTTAGAATTAGATGAACTTATTAAAAATGATTATAAATCAAAAGACTTTTGGCCAGAGTGGTATACTTTTTGGGTTGAAAATGGGAAAGAACAAGAATTGGTAGAAATACTTCCAGATTTTTTATCTAATGACATAGATAAGTTTAATTATAAAGCTTGTTTATATGATACCCTTTATCATAGTATTAAAAAATTCAAAGGAAAGAAAAAAGCTTTTGAATGTTTAATTAATGCACATATTTATTCAAGTGGCTGGGAAAAATGGTATAGTTCGGAAGAAAATTCGTTTAGTCGATTAGATATTGTTGCAAATATTTACCCTAAAGAAATAGACGAATTTATATTAAAAACTACAAAACAAATCAGTAGATGGAAATCTTATTCTGGAAACTTGATTATTCCAAGTGATAGACTAGTTTACTTGATGATAGCTGCTGATAAAAAAGATGAAGCAGTTGATCTTATAGAATCAATGTTATTCTGCATTGAAAATGATGTGAGAAACCTAAATCTTAAAGAACCTAATTGGGATTGGAACATTACATTAAGTGAAGATGAAATATTTATTAACATGTTAACTTCAAGATTAAAATGGCCTGTACCAACTATTAAGCTTTTTGTTTTACACCAGTTAGCTCAATTATTACTAGAAGAGAAGACTATTCTTGTTGAAGATGCTCTAATAAAACTATTACAAGAAACAAAACAAGAATCTGAATATATTGAAATTTTATCGATATTATTACTAGCAAAAGATTTTGGATATAAACCTAGTCTTGAGTTTGGTAAGTATATTAATGCTAGATCTATACTTTCAGATATGATAATTGATGAACTTAAGCTTACAAAAAAAGGTAAAAATTCAATTAGTTTTAATCCTTATATTATATATTCTGAGGATGATAAAGGATTTAAAAAAGCACAAGGTAGACATGTTCATCTTATATACAAAACTCTTTTACAAAAAGAAGAAGATAAAACAGATATACCTTTTATAGCTTATTATCAGTCCGAATGGGTTAGGACTTTTGAATATGCACCAAGTAAAAGTGATAATATAGACTATTTCTTCGGTTATAAAAGGGAAAATACAGCACAATTTTATACAACCACAACACATAGAGGACGTTCTGCATATTTAAGAGTATTGGAAATTGCAAAACAATTTTATGGAATGCCAAAAGATTATGCTAATCATCTTGCAACACCTACATTACCAATTGAACCTACATATAATAAAGTATTCCCTATTAAACCAAATTGGATTGCTAAATGGACTTATGAAGATGAAGTTAATAAATCTAATTTATCAGATTTTATTAATCAATGTGTAATAAATTTACAAAAGGAAGATAAAAATTTAGAATTAGGTAGTCTTTCTTTCCCTTTTCAAATTAATGAAAATAATTGGCTAGATATCACAATTGTTAAAGCCGTAGTTTGTCCTGATGAAATTATATCTAATATTAAGATAGAAGAAAAAAATAATGCAATTTGCTATGGAGAAAGGCTAGATAGTAAAATTACTTATTTTTGTCATGAGTTAGAGAAAGGAAAAAGTATTGTTCAACTAATTGGTACAACATATCCTATATCAAGATTTGGCCATTTTTATTCTGATTTAGAAACTAGAGGTATTTATATACCATTAACCTATGATAAAAACAAAGACATTATAGCTGAACCAGGTAATGGACAATTAAATTTCCTACTAGAAGATAATATAATAGGAACAGCAGGTTATTGGTATTACAAATGGGAACCTACACATCCTAAAAAGATAATATCATTATGTGGAACTTATACCTTATTATCAAAATCTACCAATACCCAATGGATTAATAAAATTTTTAACAAATGGGAACATGTATATATTTGTAAAGTATCTATAATTGAAAGGGATAGGATACATAACCAATACAATACAAGAGAAAAATATTTTATGCTAGAGATATAAAAATTTAAAAAGGAACTAATATGAGATTTGAAGAACAACTATTAAATATAAAAAACAAAGCTTATTTATATACTAAATTTTTAATAGGTATTGAAGCTCTTTCTTATGAAAAAAGACTAATACCTTTATATTTAGATACTAATCACACCTTTGAAAGGAAATATGATAATACTTTTGCTAATGCAATTTATTCTTATGAAGATGAGAATTTGCACATATACCATCTTGAGGTTTTACAACATGGTATGTATTCAGATGATTATACTGCATCTATAGATAAAATTGAAAGTGCACTAAATAATGAAGAAACTAATTTAGAAAATGAGTTTAATGAAGCAAAAGTTAATCTAAATGATTATAAATTAAACAATCGAGATAAAACTATATTGTTTAACTTTGAATTTTTAGGCACTATGAATGATGCCTTTACAATTGATGATTGGGGATATTATATTTATTTAGAACTATTGAAAGATAATTCAGAGAATTTTTGGAGTTTTTTACTTATCCAGTCAGAAGAACTAAAAGAAGAAAAGAGATTTGACTTAGCTTTTTTGCTAATATTTTCAGCACTTGAGAATTATTTAAATTTAAATATAGAATTACTTCAAAACAATTATTATAAAGAATTAAATTTAGAAGGTATGAATTTAAAGTTAAAATATAGTTTTTTACTAAAAGATAAATTAGAAGTTAGTACAGGTGATAAAGAGAAACATCCATGTAAAGATCTTATAATGAAAAAATTTAGTGAACTATATAAGTTTAGAAATAGCGTTGCACATGGAAAAGAACGTAATATAACTGAGCAAGACTGTGAAGAGTGTTTTGATACATTTATCTTTACATATATTACGATTAATTATAAACCTAAAAACAATCAAGAATTATTAAATTACATTAAAAAATATTAATTGTTATGAAATATAAATATAGATAATTCTAAATTTGAAATTATTGTATTTATTAGATAAATGGACATGTTTTAAATATAAAAAGTAGGATTTTGATGTATTTTATAGCTTGTCTATTTTTAAAAATATTTTCGTAGAACAGAGGTCTCTTTATAGTTGCAGATGCAGGTTTTGATTATGATAAAAAAGCTTTAAATAAAGCCTATACTATGGCTAATATAATACCTCAAAGTTTCTAAGGTAGAAAGATATGGAAGAACTCTAGCTCAAAAGTTAGGATATATAAATTCTATATCAATAACTAAGTATGATAATCCTAATAACAAAATAGGAAATGATATAGTAATACCAACAGCACTATATAGAATATACTATAACAATGATGCAAAGTTTGAGAGATGTTTTAAATATGAGAATAGTTTAGATGCTTATAGAAAAGATGATAAGTTAAGAGATTATGAGATTGAGTGTAAAACACTTAAAATTATAAAAAAGTAATAGTTTTTAGGACAAAATAATGACACAAAGAATAAATTTGGTTTGTAATACTTGTGAACATGGTATTACATTGCGTAGTGGTTTGGGAGCACAAGAGAGACAGATTATTGCTGTACAGTGTCCTAATTGCAAAGAAAAAGTTGGAGTAATCTTTACTATTAAAGAGAGTGAAGAAAAATTAGGATCTCCAACTATTAATTTGGAAAAGTGTATAAATTCAGAATTAAGAGATAAAGAAGATGATAATTTTACTGCAATTAATGTACATCCAGAATTAATATATCCTAAAGAGATGATATATGAAAAACTTTTATTATCTGAAGGTATGGCCTCAAGAGCCTTATCTGAACACGCAATAGAAAATGGTTTCTTTGATGAAAGAAAAGCTCGGGGTGCAATGAATGACATATTCCCTGGACTGAATATAACTTCAATCTTTCATGGATTAGGAGGAGATGCTAATTTACTGAAAGATTGGGACATTATTCAACGCTGTTGGCGATTAAAGAACAATGATAAAGAAGATATATATAATAAGGAAGTTATAAAATATACTAATTATAAATCTCTTCATAAAAACTCAAGAACATTTAATGATATTTTATTTGATTTTTTTTATCGTTTTATTAATCCTAATATCAAGTTATATAACAAACTTGAAGATGAATTTGAAAAGGCAAGAAAATTTAATACTCAAGAATTTTTAAAAGTTCAAAAATGTTATTTAGAAGATTTACATACAATAAACTGGAAAAATTATTTAAAAATTTTTAATGAATACTTCAAAAATTTTGATGAGTATAACCGTTTATTGTTAAATACAAAAATAGAGCTTCACCCAGCAGATGGTGTTGAAAGTGTATTTTGTCCAATTAACTTTGATAATGTGGATATGTTTTATGGTAATGCTTATGAGAATATAACTTCACATATTGAGCTTTTAGTACTAATAAATAATGTAATTGAAGGAAGAGATTATGATAAGTTTTTAGATTCTTCTGTCACAATTAATAAATATAGAAAAAAATTTACTAAAGAATCAAAAAAAGGGCCTCTTAAATCTAACAACTCTTTTAATAATTTTACACTACACCTTGATAGTAAAATTAGAAATGCTTCTCATCATAGGTGGTTTTATGTTGATGACTCGAATCCTGAAAGGTTAATGTATAAAAGCGGTGGTACGGGTGCATTAAATTATATTACATATATTGATTACATTTATAAATGTAATCAAATGGCTTTATCTCTTGCAAGTTTGATAATGATTGAAATTTATTTAATGGAACAATAATTAAATAAAACGGGACTTATTAATAGAAGTTTTACTGCCGTATTTGAAACCTATGAATTAAATAAGTTTCCCATTTTATAATTAATATATTGCTTTGATGCTTCTAAAAGAAAATCCATACTCAGGTTTTTAACATTTGTTTGAATTTTATTTATTGCTGTATCATCTTTCAGCATATTATAAAATTCATGTCCATTATCATGAAGTCTCACACTTGCTCCAAGAATTAAGGAACAATCACCATTTAAACCATAAGTAGCAATTTTAGGTTTTTCACCTTTGGTATTTACAATTAAATATTTATCTAGCAATAAATCCCAATGAAATAAAAACTTTTCAATATCTTCACTTATCATTGTTTTAAATCTATCTGTTGTAATAAAGTTAGTATCACTCTCTATGAAAATATGTAAGATTTCTTTTAGATAGTTTGTATCTATTTGCATTTATTCTCCTTTTATACGATATTTCTAGGTAAGATATTTATAGCAATATTAAAATAATTTAAGTTTTTCCATCTATCATAGTCACCTATAATATAAACTTTTTTCTTTGCTCTTGTAAGTGCTACATTTAAAATATTTGCTTTTTGTGAAGCCCATGCTTTTGAACCTTGTGTTCTACCTCCAAGAACAATGAATACAACATCTGCTTCTTTCCCTTGAAAAGTATGTACTGTACCAAATATTTTTTCAGCATTTTTATTACTAATGAACATTCTATTTATTGATTTAAATGGAGAAATAATATAGTAATTATCATTTAGTAAATGCTTATATTTATCTATAAATTGTCCCATTACTGTTATTTCCTTAACTGAACTATTTATATTAAAATCTTGTTCATTTGAAACTACATCTATCCAACAACTATTAGGTAATTGTTGAATAAGTTCATCATTATAACTTGTAGCTGAAACCATTTTTTCATTATATGAAATTTTATTTGCAATTGTAAACATAGGTTCTAAACATCTTCTATGAACTACTAAAGGCATACCAACCCATACTTTTTTATTTTGAACTTCATAATATGAACCAAATTTATTTGCATCATCTGCCAGTTGTTGAGCAGAAGAAGTAGTAGGTGAATATGAATGGTGA
Source organism: Malaciobacter canalis (assembly GCF_008000835.1). Classification (GTDB taxonomy): domain Bacteria; phylum Campylobacterota; class Campylobacteria; order Campylobacterales; family Arcobacteraceae; genus Malaciobacter; species Malaciobacter canalis. Next base: position 2,488,913 of record NZ_CP042812.1, on the reverse strand, counting down.
ATCTTAAATGCATCATTGTATATATTTATTACTATCTCTGGTACTGTAAATACTGGTTCTACTTGTAATGGGTCACCTACAATTAAAGCATTATTGGCTCTATTTAGTGCACCAACTAAAGATTGTGGAGTTGCTTGTCCTGATTCATCACAAATTAAAGTACCATAACTTTTAATGTTTTTTAACATATTGTATGAAGATGCCAAAGTTGTTGATACTACTGGAAAAATAAAAAACAAAGAGGAAAAATCTTTCTGTAATTTTTTTAAGTCTTTATTTAATAAATCATCTTTTCTATACGAATTTAAGTAACTATTTATTGAATTAACAAATTTATTAATATTTAATAGAAATATCACTTCAGAAATTTGAAGAGAAGTTAAAAATAGCAAAGACTTATTCTTTAAGTAAGATTCTTTTCCATAAATTTGTTTATCTTTTTGTATCTCTTCTTCAGAAAAATTAAAATATTCATCGTTTGGTAGGTAATATTTTTTATTTTTAAATATTTCTAATAAGCTGTTATACTCAGCTTTTATAGTATTCTTTTTATTACTAATTTTAAAATAGTTTTGTCTTTCATTAACAAGTTTTCTATTTTTAGATGTTATCAATTCTAGAAGTTTAGATATATTTTCTTCAATGGACGATTTTTCTTCAAGTATTTTACTATAGTCATTATTTAACTGATAAATTTCATCTTTTAAGTCTTTAAAAGCTTTTCTTTTAAAAATAAATTTTGAAAAGAATCCAAAACTATCTAGATTCTCTTTTTTAAGATTTAATCTTTTGTTTAATAAATCTTCTTTATTTTTAATAGTCGAACTTTCATCATTTTTTTCTTTATGTTGTAATTTAATTTTGTCTATTTCTTTTTCAATTGAACTCATATTTTTATGTAAAAGTTCTATTTCTTTATTTAAAGAGTTAATAGTTCTTTGTAATGTAGGTAACTTATCAAAAGATTCAAACTCTTCTTCATCTCTAGCTATATATCTTGAGATAGTATAAAATTGTTTTTTCAATTTGTTTAATCTATCAATTAAAAAAGATTCACTTGTTAATCTATCTACTCTTTTTATTTTTTCAACAATATTTTCAAGGTTTGCTTTGAATTGTTCAACATTATCTTTTTTACCAAGTCTTAATGAAAAAAGATTCCAACTTTTATATCCATAAAATTGCTCTGCTAAATCACTAAGTAATAATGCATCTTTTGTGCATCCTAAATATTCAAAATCAAATTCATCTATTTTAGGAAGATCTACTGTAATATTTTCAACTGCAGCATTGTTGTTTGAAGTAACTATTATTTCAAATTTACTAACTAACTCATCATTTAATTCCTCACCTTTAAATACTTCACAATCTAAATTTAAAATATTCTGAACTCTTTTTATAATTATATTTGCAATTACATCTTTAAGTAAAGTAGTTTTTCCTGTTCCTGGTGGTCCATTAACAGAAAATATATTTCCTTCTTCATTATAATTAGATAAAAATAAATTAACTGCAGCTTGTTGGGCATAATATAGAGGGTATTTTGAAGCCCATTTCCCTGAAGTAGATTTAAAGTATTTTAAGTCATTAATGGTTTTACGATTTGATATAGATTCATTTACATCAATACGATTATTTGTCCCTCTAATATAATCAATTGTTAGTTTTTTGGGCTCTTCTGATAAAGCATCAATATAAAAGCTTATCATTTGATTCTCAACCACATTTTTTAAATTATTAAGGGATAAATTTTCATGTTCCTGTCCTATAAAAATTGTATTATTTTCATAAGAGTCTTTGTGTAATAAGTACTTAGGAATCTCAAATTTTTCTAATATTTTTTCTTGAATTTTATAGAAATTAATTTTATCATTTGTTGTAGTTGTTTTAAAATTGAGATTAAAAATATTTTCTTCTTTTAAAAAATCATATACATACAAATTTATTGGTAATTTTATATTATCTTCTAATTGATGATTTTTGTTTGTTAGATAATAAATTAAATTAGAAGAATTTGATAATGAAAGAGTTATTGTTGACTCTAAGATATATTGCTCAATACTTATATTTTCATATTTAATTGGGGAATTCATAAATATAATATATTCAGAAGTGGTATCTTCATTTTTTATTTTACTTAGATAGTCATAATAAATTGAAGCTTTTTTATAGTATTTAGACGACTCGTTTGAAGCTAATTTTTCAATTTGATTATATAACTCATTATATATTATGATTTTAGAATCTTTACATTCTAAAAATTTAAAAGGGTTATTGTATTTAGGGTTAGGATTCATACTTTTCATTAAATAAGTGAATGAAGGGACAATAACATTTAGACAATTCTTTGTTATTGAATATTCTTTTGAAAACTCATCATTAAATTCTTCTATGAATGAATTATAATTAAAATTGTTTAATTTATTTTGTTCACTGATATTTTTTAAAATATAAAAGATTGGATTAATAGCAATAGATTTGTTTTCTATACTAATTATATTCCCTAAATAATCTAAATAAATATATCCAATGTATGTATATTCTTCAGAATTAATTCTCTCAAGTTCACTTTCATAACTCTTTGCTAATTTAGGTGAAGTTTTTTCATATAAGAATTTAATAAATTCTTCAACTTTTATTAATCCTAAAAACAGTTTGTAAATATTAGTACTCTTATAAAAACTAATAAGTTTCACATCTGGATTATCATTTTTTCTGTAGTATTCAAGATAAGCATCTTTACTGATGATTGAATTTTGTTTATTAAAATTATTGATATTTAACTTTTCAATATAAGAAAACTCTTTAATTTTTTCATTAGGTATTTTGAAAGATTCAAAATCAGAAAGTTCACACAAAGTCCAGTATTTTAAAATATCATTTATAGTCAAAATATTCCTTTAAAATATAAAGAAATAATTATATCCAGTAATGGTTTTTATAATAATAAATTTATATATTTTAAATAAATAATATTTAATATTCAATATTACTTAGTATAAACTATTATTGCTAAAGGGTTAAAATAAGGTTATATAATATTACTAGTTTGATATTTATATTCAATTATTCAATATTACTTAGAAATGTACAAAAGTGTATCTAGTAGCTTTAAAATCATCTTTATAAGTACTTAAAAGTAAGCCTTGTTTTTCAATGGAGTTTAAAATGTTTTTATTTACTTTAGGATATTTTATATTAAGTCCATTTGCTAAAACACATATAGTATTATCAAAGCCTGCTCCTTGGTGAGCTATGGCATCAACTCCCATTGCTCCTCCACTTACAATACAAAATCCTCTTTGAGATAGTTTTGAAGATAGTTCATAACATAACTGTTTTGTATAGTTTATGGGTCTTCTTGTACCAACTATTGAAATACTGGGTTTATTTAATAATTTAACATCTCCTCTAAAAAATATCTCATCTGGATATTTTTTTAAGGAGTCTAGTTTTTTTATATGAAAATCTAAAATTTTAGTCATAAAACCTCGATAATAATAATTTATATTATTATATCAAGGTTTTGGTAAAAATGGAAGTTCACTCAAATAAATTAGCTCTAAATCTTTTAAAAGAGGTTTTGACTCTTTTAATACTTTTAATGTAATACTATAAGGATGTCCAATGGCAATTGAATAACCACTTTTCTTTGAGATTTTAATAGCTTTTTTTAATTGGTTTTGAATGTAATTAAAATCTTTTTTATTATCAATAAATATATTTCTTGCAATATATGGCATATCATATTTTTTTGCATATTTTTTTGCTACTGTTTTAGCTGTTGTTCTACTATCTACAAAAACTAAATTATGTTTTTTTAATGCTTTAAATAAGTAATCCATACTTTTTTCATCTGAAGTAAATTTACTTCCAGTATGATTATTTGTATAAATAGCATCTGGATATGCTTGCTTTAACTCTTTAACTCTTGTTTCAATTTTTTCATATGAGTCACCCACATGTAAGGTGTTTTCTTCTTCGAACTTAAAAGATTGTGCTTGCATAGGAAAATGTATCATATAAAATGGTAATCCTTTTGCAACTTTAGCTGAATATGGATGTTGCTTTGTTGGAGGTAAAAAAGACATTGTAACTTTATATCCAATATCTAAAATTTTATCAACTTGTCTTTGAAGTGTAACATCATCAATTATTATAACTAGTTTAGATTTTTTCTCTTTTTTTGACTCTTTTTTTATTGTTTTTGAAACTTGATTTTTAGTCTCTTTTTTTTCTAAGTGTTTCTCTTTTTTGTGTATATACTCTTTATCAAACTCTTTTGTATACTCTTCATATTTTACATTATTTGATTCATCCATAAAATATTTTTCTATTTTTTTATTTGTATAATTGTTTAAATCTAAATCTTTTTTTATCTCTACTTGCTTTGTGTTCTTAATCTCTTTAGTATCTTTTTTTAATAAAAAAAAGTAGCTTAATACAGTTGTAATTAGTGTAAGTATTAATATTAATAAAATTAGGTTTATTGTTTTTAGTTTATTGTTACTTTTTTGAGTCTTCTTTTTTCTATTTCTTGGTGGAGTGTTTTTTCTTGCGTTATTTTTTCTTGGTTTTCTTTTTGTCATAAATATCAGTCAACATAAAAGTAAGGATAACCTTACTTTTATTAGTTTTTCTCTTGATCTACAATTTTATTTGCTTTAATCCAAGGCATCATATCTCTTAATCTTCTACCAGTTACTTCTAGTGGATGATTAAATAAGTTATTTCTTTCAGCTGTCATTCTAGGATAACCTGATTGTCCTTCTAAAATGAAATCTTTTGCAAATTTACCATTTTGAATTTCAGTTAAAATATCTTTCATTGCTTTTTTAGACTCTTCATTAATAACTCTTGGTCCAGAAACCATATCACCATACTCAGCAGTATTTGAAATAGAGTATCTCATATCATGAACTCCACCCTCAAACATTAAATCAACAATTAATTTTAACTCGTGTAAACACTCAAAATATGCCATCTCAGCAGGATATCCAGCATCTGTTAATGTTTCAAATCCAGCTTGAACTAATGCAGAAACACCACCACAAAGTACAGCTTGCTCACCAAATAAATCAGTTTCAGTTTCATCTTTGAAAGTTGTTTCAATAATACCTGTTCTTCCTCCACCAATTGCACTTGCATAAGATAATGCTATATCTTTAGTGTTTTGTGATGGATCTTGATGAATTGCAATTAAATCTGGAATTCCTCCACCTTTTTGAAATTCAGATCTTACAGTATGTCCTGGTGCTTTTGGAGCAACCATCATTACATTAATATTTTTAGCAGGAGCAATTCTTCCATAATGGATATTAAATCCGTGTCCAAATGCAACAGTTGCACCATCTTTTAAATTTGCTTCAATCTCATTTTTATAAATATCTGCTTGATTTTCATCTGGTAATAAAATCATTACAATATCAGACTCAGCTGTTGCTTCAGCTATAGTTTTTACAGTAAATCCTTTAGCTTCTGCTTTTGCCCAAGATGAACCACCTTTTCTTAATCCAACAATTACTTCAACACCTGAATCTCTTAAGTTTTCAGCGTGTGCATGACCTTGTGAACCAAATCCAATCATTGCTACTTTTTTTGACTTTATTAAATCAATATTACAATCTTTATCATAGTAAACATTTAATGCCATAGTTTTCCCTCTGTATTTTTAGTTTGCGTGCATTATACTCAAAAGAATCTAAAGTTTTGGTAATGAGATAGTAAAACAAGCGCCTTTATAAGTAGTGTTATTACTGTTTATTATCCTATTTTCAACACTTAATAAACCATTCATATGTTTTTGTATAATTTCTTTGCTCATATATAAACCAATTCCCGTACCTTGTGTTTGATGTTTTGTTGTAAAGTAAGGGTCAAATACTTTTTCAATATTTTTTATATCAATTCCACCTGCATTATCTACTATTTCAATGATATTGTATGCACCTTTTTTGAAAATATTTATATTAACTTGAGGATTTTTTATTTTTTTATTTGTAAAAGCATCTTTTGCATTACTTAAAATATTTAAAAAGACTTGTGAAAGTTCATTTGGAAATCCAAAAGTGATATTTATATCTTCTTTGAAGTTTGTTACTACATCTATATTTTTATCTTTATATGATGCAGCTGTTATATTAAGACTATTGTTAAGTATTTTTTGTATATCAAATTTGATTTTTTCTTTATCTTCTTTAAAAAAGTTTCTAAAATCTTCTATTGTTTGTGTTAAAAACTCTACATATGTAATTATAGATTCATATGACTTTTCAATATCTTCTTTTTGATTAATACCAAGTTGCATTTGAAGTTGCATTGATGAAGCTGTTGAAGATATAGCTGATAAGGGTTGTCTCCATTGATGAGCAATATTTCCTATCATTTCTCCAAGGGCTGCAAATCTTGATTGCTGAATCATTTTTTTATCTTTTGCCCTATTTTTTTCTAACTCTTCTTGAACTTTTTTTTCTAAAGTTTCATTTAATTCTTGAAGTTGTTTTGTTTTTGAATCAACAATATTTTCTAAATTATCATTTAGTTTTGCTAATTGCTCTTGCACTTTTATCTCTTTTGAAATCTCATTTAGTGAGATTATGATTATAAAGTTTTTATCATTTAATATTTTCTTTTTTGCAACTATAGAAAAATAGTGTAAGCCACTTAGATTTTTCATAGCTACTTTATGAAGTTTATTTGGATTTTGTAAAATATATTCATACCACATCAATCCATCATAATCAATATCTAATATAAAGTCTTCCTTCTCTACATCTTGAAAAAAATCACAAATGCATGCATGTTCATTTTTAAAGTCATCAAAAGAGTTATAGCCATTGAAAAAATCTACTAAGGCACTATTAGCATCAATCATCTCTTCACCATTGCTTACAACTACTATGTTAGGTTGTCCATCTAATATACCCCTTGTTGCAGCCTCTTGCATTTTTAATTCTTGCATCTTCTTTTCTAATTGTGTATTTAAATCAAAAAGTGTTTTTGCATTTTTATTTATTTGTTTTACTATAAAATAAGTAAGTATTAAGACAATAAGTATAATTGAAGCAATAAGAATTAGTTCTAATTTTTGATATTGGTTTTTTTCGTATTTTATTTGATTTTGTAATTTTTTAAGTGTAATTTCACCCTCATATTGCAATCTTCTTGTATTTTCTGTAATTCTAATAAAAAAAGCAGGTGTTAATTTATAAAATCTTTTAATTTTTTTTGTTAATTTTTCAAACTCTTTATGATTTTTTAAAGATCTGTAAAGTTCTGCTTCATTTAAAAGTAGTTTTAATTGGTTTGTCATATTAATAAGTTGTTCTAATTTTGGTCTTAAATCAATTGATTCTAAAGAAACAATACTTTTATTCTCTTTTATATATTTTATTGTTCTTATTGTATTATTATGCCCTACAATATTAAGTCTAATTACTCTTTTTAATTCTCCTCCATTTTCTAAAACATCAAGGGCAGTTTTTATTGTTTCTACTCTTTGTTTTAATCTAGTAGAGATTAAATCTCTACTTCTTTTATTTGTTGCAGTTGTTGCTATTTCATAAAAATCAGAACGAATTTTATATAAATCATTTACTATATATTCACCAATTTGTATTTTTGCTTCTTGATTTTTTGTTTTATTATCTAAGTTTTCTAGTAGCTTTAAAAAGAAAAGATGAAGCACTATTAAACTTATTATTCCTATTAAAAATATACTAACTAATAAAATTAGTTTTGAAAGGGTATTTTGTTTATTTGCAAGTGATAGTTTTATCAAAATTTATCCTAGTTTAAAATCCATATTCTTTCATTATTTGTTGACCTTGTTTGCTTTTTGCAAACTCCATAAAAGCTTTTGCAATCTCTTTATTTTTTGAAAAACTTAAAAGATTTATTTCAAGTCTTTTTTTAGGAGCATATTTTTCATCAATTTCAATTACATCTATATGTTTTGAGTTTTCATCCCATGTTGCTGTTGCTTTCCAATTAATAGTTACATTTGTTCTTTTTTCAATAAGAGATCTATTTAAGTTTCTTGAATCAGTTCCAATCTCAATTGCATTATCGTAAGCTTCATTAAAAAATTCTTCCCCTTTGTATGCAAGAAATATTTTTTTTGTCATTTTTCCAATGCTACCTGAATTTGGATTACATAAAATAGAAGAGTTCATAGAATTTACAAATGCCTCTAAATCTTTAATTTTTGAAGGATTGTTTTTTTCTACAAAAATAGCTGCTTGGTTATATCCTATAAAAACACTGTCAATTATAAGTGAATCTTTTTTATTTTTGATTCTATATGAATCACTTCCAGGAAGATATAAGTCACCTTTTTTTGAGTATTTTAAAGAATCATACAAGTCTTTTGAACCACCTTGTGAAATTTTGATATTACAATTATATTTTTCTTCAATAATTTTAGCCATTTGTTTAATTGGTTTAACCATTGTTATTCCACAATAAAAAATTAAAGTTGGTTTTTGCTTTGCCATTAGTGTTGAGTTAATTATAAAAGTAGTAAGTATTAAAATAAAAAATTGTTTAAACATTACAATAAGCCTTAAAAAGATTTTAGGTAAGATACTATCATAACATACTTAAGGAAAAAAATTGTATAAACAACTATTTGAAAAGATAATAAATTCTAATAATACTTTTAATAAAGAAGAGCAAAAAGTAGTTGATAAACTATTAAAAGATTCAATTTTAACAAAACAAGAAGATAAATTTGAAATAAATTCAAAATTTAAAATTGCAAAAGTTAAATTTGAAAAAAATTATGCTTTATTAGAAGACATAAGCAATGAACATAAAAATATAAAATTAGAGTTTGATCTTTTAAATGGAGCATACGATGGTGATTTTGTAGTAGCAAAAAGAATTTTTAATCCAAGAAGTAAAATTAAAGCAAAAATAGTACATATTTTCTCATCAAAGGCTAAAGAGCTTTTAGTTTATGTAGAAGATAATAGTTTTTTTACAGTAAAAGAGAGCATTGAATTAGATTTTAAAGTAAATAAAAAATATCAAGATGGGCAAATACTTCTAGTAAATAGTAAAGATTTTGAAACTATAAAAGATATTGGTCATATAGATGATCCTAAAGTTGATGAGTTTATCTCTTTATATTTATATCATGAATTAATAAGATTAGAACCTGAGCTTGAGATTGATGCAAAAATGGATGATACTAATAAAAGAGTTGATTTAACACACTTAAATTTTTGTACAATAGACCCAGCTAGTGCAAAAGATCATGATGATGCAATCTATTATGATGAAAAAAAACAAATAATATATGTAGCAATTGCAGATGTTTCATATTTTGTTAAAGAGAATTCACAACTTGATAAACTAGCATATATGAAATCAAGCTCTATTTATCTTCCCTCAAAAGTTTTACCAATGCTTCCAAGAAAGCTAAGTGAAGATATGTGTTCTTTAAGAGAAAATGAGAAAAGATATGCTTATGTATTTGAAATCCATTTAGATATAAAAAATTTAGAAATAAAAAGTTCAAAACTATATGAAGCAATAATTGAATCAAAAAGAAAGTTCTCATATGGAAGAATTGATAGGGTTTTAGAGGGTAAACTTGATAAATATACAACACTAGAAAAGCAAATATTTGACTCTGTTGTTAAATTATATGATGTGACTAAAGCATATAGAGCAAAAAGGCTAGAAAAAGGTTATGAATTTAGATCAAGTGAATTAAGATTGAAATTAAATCATAATAGTGAACTTGAATCTATTGAAGAAGAAAACTCAACTGCCTCACATCAATTAGTTGAAGAGTGTATGCTTTTTGCAAATATTGAAGCTAGTAAAAAAGTTAATAGTGTAGGTATATATAGAATTCACGAAGAGCCACCTTTTAAAGCTATTACAAAACTTGTTGATGAAGTAAATAGTTTAGGTGTAAATGTAAAGTTACAATCTACAATTCATGAAACAATTAATCATATACAAAATAAAGCAAAGCATACTACTTTATCAAAAGAGATTGATGAGCTTATAATTCATGCTCAAACACAAGCAAAATACTCTTCAAAGAATTTAGGACATTTTGGTTTAGGATTTAGCTCTTATTCTCACTTTACAAGTCCAATTAGAAGATATTCAGATTTAGTTTTACACAGAATGTTAAAAAGTAATCAAACACCTGATAATATTGATGATATATGTGATTATATCTCTATTCAAGAAAGAAAAATTGATCAACTTGTTTGGGATTTTGAAGATAGAAAATATGCAAGATTTGCAAAAAAACACATAAAAGATGAGTTTAGAGTTTATATTACTGATAGTGAAAGAGGTTTAGCAAGAGCTTATGATAAAATGCCAGGAATGAAACTTGTTTTAGATAATTATAAAGGACAAGTAATATACTCAAAGGTAAAAGTTATTATAAAATCTGTAAATATAATTACAAAACAAATTGTAGCTTCTATTAAATACTAAGTTCTGACATTGTAGTAAAAAAAGAAGTAGATTTTTTTATAATATATTGTCCTAGAAGTTTTTTATCTTCATTTATAACTATTGGAGCAGTTAAATTAACAACTGAGTTTGCAACTGGGTTATTTATAACAATAGAGAAATAAAAAGAGATTTTTGTATCTTTATTGATCTGCATTTTTTTTAAGAAACTCTCATCAAACTCAATATCAAAACTTTTTATTGAGTTTGATGAAATCATATGCATATTTGTATTGTCTTTTTCATCAATTTGCAAAATAGAGAAATCTTTGTCTAATCTTTTAATATTCATGTATTTAATTTTATCAAAACCTAAAATGGGAACTTTTACTTCATACAACATTATGCCTTTTTAATTTTAAGCTTAAAGATTTTATTAAAAAATAACTTAATCTTAGATATTATATCTTTATGTATAAAAATGAATTTGATAACTTATTAAAACAAAATAAAAAGTTTGATGCGTATATGTTTTATGGGCAATCTACTTTCTTAATTGATTATTATAGTAATTTAGTTGCAAAAAGTATTGCACATGAAAATGATATTCAAAGGGTATATTTTGATGAGTATGATTTTAAGTTTATAAAAGATCAACTTTTACAATCATCTCTTTTTTCATCTACTAATTTAATAATTATCAAAACAGAAAAAAAGATACAAAAAAAAGAAGTTACAGAATTAATTAATGCTTGTAATATCAATCCTGATTCTACACTTATTTTCTCTTGCCTTGGAGATCTTGATTTTAAAACAATGAGTAGTTCATTTAGTGCAAAAACAAATTCAGTTAGTGTTAGGATGTTTGCACCTTTTATAAATGAAGCTTTAAAACTTTTGGAAAAAGAGGCAAGATTTATAGGTTTAGATTATGAAATATCTGCATTAAATCACTTATATTTTATGCATAGACATGATTTGAGTTTATGTATAAATGATTTGAAAAAATTAGCTATTTTAGATAAAAAGATAAATACAAATCTTATAAACTCCCACTGTTTTGGTATAGGAAATGTATCTTTTGAGGATTTTTTAAATGATTTAATAGTAGGAAATGATATTTCAGAAGAGTTACAACTTTTATTAGAAGAGGGAATGAATGAAATTTATTTATTAAATCAAATTACATCATTTGTTCAGCAATTATTTATGATAAGCGCTTATACAAGAGCATTTGGAGCTCCTAATGCAAAAGAGATTTTAGGCTATATTCCTCCTAAAAATATTTGGGAAAAAAAGAGTAAATTGGCAATTTCAATAAAACCAGAAGTGTTTCAAGAAATGTTTGAATTTCTACTTGATTTAGAGTTAAAACTAAAATCTACAAAAATTAATAAAGAAAATCTATTTTTACAAGCAAGTCTAAGAAAATTTACAGTTATGTTTAGATAAAATCACGAACTTTACAAAAAATCCTTGCTGATATTTATGTAAAGATACCGGCACAAACTATAAGGAGCAATTAAATGTCAAAATTAAAGCATTATGAAACAATGTTTATTATTAAGCCAACTCTTACTGATGAAGAGACTGTGGCAGAAATCGAAAAAGTTAAAGCTAACATCGAGAAAAACGGTGGAGAAATCGTATCTTGTGATGATATGGGTTCTAGACAACTAGCTTATGAAATTGAAAAAAACAAAAGAGGTTATTACTTCGTAATTTACTTTAAATCACCTGCAAGTGCTATTTTGGAGTTAGAAAGAACTTACAGAATCAATGAGCAAATCTTAAGATTTTTATTTATTAAATATGAAAACAAAAAAGAGATTACAGCTTGGACAAAAATGAGTGACGAGGCAGCTAAAAAAGCTAACTAATAACACATAAGGACCTTCAAATGTATAATAAAATAGTAATGGTAGGAAATCTTACAAGAGATATTGAACTTAGATATTTGCCAAGTGGTGCAGCAATAGCAAAATCTGCAATTGCAACTAGTTATAAATACAAAACATCAAGTGGTGAGCAAAAAGATGAAGTTTGCTTTTTAGACTTTAATATCTTTGGAAGATCTGCAGAAGTTGCTAATCAATATTTAAGAAAAGGTTCAAAAGTACTATTAGAGGGAAGACTTGTATTAGAACAATGGACTGCTCAAGATGGAACAAACAGAAGTAAACACTCATTAAGAGTTGATACTATGAAAATGTTAGATTCAAAAAGTGATAGTCAACAACAACAAGGTGGTATGGATAATGGTTATAATAACTATAATGCAAATGCATCAACTCCACAGCCTCAACAAAATCAATACAACCCATCAAGTACTCAAAATGATTATGGACAAAAGAATAATTATGGTGGTATGAACTCGGCACAAAATAGTGCTCCTGAGCATAAAATACCTGAAATCGATATTGATGAAGATGAAATACCTTTTTAAAAAACAAGGATAAAAAATGGCAGAAAAAAGAAAATACGGAAAAAAATATTGTAAATATACTGAAATGAAAATTGATTTCATTGATTATAAAAACACTAACTTATTAAAGTTATCAATGAGTGAAAGAGGTAAAATTATGCCTAGAAGACTTACAGGTAACTCTAAAAATGCTCAAGAAATGGTAGAAAAAGCTATTAAAAGAGCTAGACATATGGCATTAGTTCCATATATTGTTGATACTAAAAAAGTTACTGAACCAGCACACATTAGCTACAAATAAGTAACTTTAAAAGAAAGAAGTAAAACTTCTTTCTTTTTTTATGATTTAAAAACTATACCTTTTCCCAAACAACACCATTTGGTGTATCCATTATTGATATATTAAAGCTACTTAATTCATCTCTAATTTTATCGGCTTGCTCAAAGTTTTTATTTTTTTTAGCTTCTACTCTTTTTAAGATTAATTCTTCAATTTTTTTAATTTCTTCTTTTGAAATACCAAATTGAAAATATTTAAAAGCATCATTTGATGCAACACCTAAAACTTCTTCTATAAATTCAAAGTTTGCAACAAGCTCTTTTTTGAAAGCTTTATTTTTAGGCTCTTTGTCCAGTGTTTCGTTTGCATTTGAAACCATTTCATCAACAATTGAAATAGCTTTTGATGTATTTAAATCATCATTTAAAGCATCTAATAAATTCTCTTTGAATTCTTTATTTACAGAAGATTTTCCAAGTCCATAAACTCTTTTTTTAACTCTATAAAGTTTATCAAGTCTTTTTTTACTTACAATTAAATCTTCTTCATTAAAGTTAAAATCAGCTCTATAATGAGCACTTAAAAGATAATACCTTACTGCTTCACCAAAATATGATTTAAGTATATCTTTTAAGAAAAATGAGTTTCCAAGTGATTTACTCATTTTTTCACCATCAATATTTACAAAGCCATTATGCATCCAATATTTAGCAAGATGTTGATTAGAAGAACATCTAGTTTGTGCAGCTTCATTTTCATGATGAGGAAAAATTAAATCAGCTCCTCCACCATGAATATCTATAGCAAACTCTTTATCTTTATATGCTAGATGCTTATCAATCATTGCTGAACATTCAATATGCCAACCAGGTCTTCCTTTTCCAAAAGGAGCAGGGTATGAAATCTCATTTTCATTTTTTTGAAATTTCCATAGGGCAAAATCTTTAGAGTTTCTTTTTTCGCTATTTGTTTCTACTCTTGCTTGTGAATTTTCATCACTTGCCCTGTGGCTAATATTTCCATAATCATTGTCTTTTGAAGTGTCAAAATAAACACCATCACTAATGATATATGCTATATCTTTTTTTTGTAGGTTTTCTATCATTTCAATCATAATATCAAGGTTTTGTGTGGCTTTTGGTTCTAATGTATTCTCTAAGATATTTAGTTTATTCATATCACTTTTGTATGAATTTATATAATATTGGGTGATTTCTTCAAGGGTTTGCTTTGTTTCATTCATTTTTTTGATGATTTTATCATCAATATCTGTAAAGTTTTTACTCATTGTTACGTTGTAGTTATTTGCTTTTAAGACTCTATGTAATAAATCAAATGCAATAGCACTACGTGCATGACCTAAGTGCGCATCATCATACACAGTAGGTCCACACACATAAACTTTTACATCATTATTTAAAATTGGTTCAAAAAGTACTTTTTCTTTTTTTACAGAGTCAAATAGATGTAATTTTTTCATTATTTAAATAGTGCCTCCAAATCAACAGGTGCAGCTGATTTATTATCGTTTTGCTGGTCATTGGCAAAACCAGAAAGCGCATTTGTAGCTTCAATCTCTTTTAATTCAATATCTGTTTTTGTAAGCATTGAAGCTAATCTAATATTTAGTCCAACTCTACCAATTGCTTTTGATTTTTGATCACTTGGTATTGTTACAACAGCTTTTGAATTTTTTCCTGGAATAGCACTTTTATCAATAACCACACTTGATATAATAGCAGGTGATAAGGCTCTTGATAAAAACATCTCTGGAACAGTAGAGTATTCAACACAATCTATACTTTCTCCATTTAATTCTTGGCTTATTGAAGAGATTCTAACACCTTTTACTCCAACAACTGAACCAATTGGATCTATATTTGGCTCTATTGTAGAAAGTGCAATTTTTGCTCTACTTCCTGGTATTCTAGCACTTGCTTCAATTGTAATTCTATTATCTTTAACTTCTGGAACTTCTAATGCTATTAGTGCTTCTAAAAATTTTGGTGAAGTTCTTGAAATCTCAATAATTAATCCTAAAGATTTATCTATTTTTACAGCTTTTACAACAGCTTTTAAGTGATCTCCCACTTTAAATATTTCACCTTTGATTCTGTTTTTTCTTGGTAAGATTGCTTTTACTTCGCCAATTTCTATAAATGTGTTTTCAGCTCTATCAACTCTTGTTACTGATCCATTTACAATTTTTCCAATTTTATTTTTGAATTTTGTTACAAGATTTTCTTCAATAAATCTTTGTATTTTATATTCAAAATTATTATGAAGAATTGTTGCTGCATTTCTTCCCATATTTTCAAATTCTAAGTCATAATCTACTGAATCACCAACTTCTAAATCTGAATCAATTTTTTTTGCTTCATCAATGCAGATGAAATTTTCAGGGTTAATTAAGTTGTTATATTGATCTAATGAATTACCAAGTAATCTTTCATCATTATTTTCAACAACTTCTAACTTTTGAAAAAGTTCAAGTTTTTTATTAACTCTATCTATTTGTGCATCAAAGTTTAGTGATGGGTCAACCATCTTTTGAGCAGTTTTTATCAGTGCCTCTTTTAATGCCTGCTCTACATCTTCAACTTTTAGACCTTTTTCATAGGCAATTGAGTCCAAAATATCAATAATCTTATCCATTAAAACCCTTTGTTTGTTGACATTGAAATGAATGTTTTGATTTTCAATGTTGTTGTTAGACTCATATTATATCTAAAACTTCTTTTATACAAGTTAAAGCCATTTTAAGCTAAAATATATAGCTAATTTAAAAGATAAAAAAGGTTTAGTTATATGGAATTATTATTTGCAAGAAATGAGTTAAATGAAAAACCAAAAAAAGTGCAATTAGACAAAATTAAAGAAGAGTTACAAAAATCTGGTGAAAAAATATTTTATTTTGATAGAGACAACTCTCATAAAGATATGATGGCTTTGGTTGATGCTTTAGAAGATGAAGGGTTCAATGTATATTTTAGAGAAGTAAAATATGGCTTGGCTGATGATGAGTATATGTATGAGGTACATGCACTTTTAATTAAGTAGGCAAATAAATGAGTAAAGAAGAATCAAAAAAGTTATTTATACAAACATTAGGTTGTCAGATGAATGATACTGACAGCCAACATATAGCTGCAGAATTAAAAAAATATAAAGATTATGATAAAACTGAAAATATAGAAGATGCAGATTTAATTATTATCAATACATGTTCAGTAAGAGAAAAACCAGTACAAAAACTTTTTTCTGAAATTGGACAATTTAATACTAAGAAAAAAGATGGTGCAAAAATTGGAGTATGCGGGTGTACTGCAAGCCATTTAGGAAAAGATATTATTAAAAGAGCTCCTTATGTGGACTTTGTTGTTGGAGCTAGAAATATCTCAAAAATTAAAGATGTTGTTGATGTAAAAGGTGCAATTGAAATCTCAATTGATAATGATGAATCAACATATGAATTTGCTCCTGCAAAAACAAATAAATATAGAGCAAGTGTAAATATTTCTATTGGATGTGATAAAAAATGTACTTACTGTATTGTTCCTAATACAAGAGGTGAAGAGATATCTATTCCTCCTGAAATGATTGTTGATCAAATAAAAAAAGCAGTTGATGATGGTGCTATTGAAGTTATGCTTTTAGGACAAAATGTAAACTCTTATGGAAGAAGATTTTCAGATAAAAGAGAAAAGTATAGTTTCACAAAACTTCTACAAGATGTTTCAAAAGTTGATGGATTAGAAAGAATTAGATTTACTTCTCCTCATCCCTTGCATATGGATGATGAGTTTATTGAAGAGTTTGCAAAAAATCCAAAAATTTCAAAATGTATTCATATGCCATTACAAAGTGGTTCAACTGCTATTTTAAAAGCTATGAAAAGAGGTTATACGAAAGAGTGGTTTTTAAATAGAGCTAAGAAACTAAGAGATTTAGTTCCAAACTTAAGAATTACAACTGATATTATTGTAGCATTTCCTGGTGAAACACAAGAGGATTTTGAAGATACTTTAGATGTTGTAAATCAAGTTAAATTTGATCAGATATTTAACTTTAAGTACTCTCCAAGACCAGAAACAGAAGCTTTAAAATTAGAGCATTTAGAAATAGATGATAAAATAGGTAGTCAAAGACTAACAACTTTAATTGAGCTTCATAAAAGATATTTAGAAGAACAAATGCCAAAATTAATTGGAAGTACAGTAACTGTATTAGTTGAAGCATTAAAACCAAATGGAGAAATTTCTGGATATACAGATAACTATTTGCAAGTGTTTGCAAAGGGAAGTGATGAGTATTTAGGGAAGTTTGTTAAAGTAAAAGTAGTTAATGCTACAAGAACAGCATTAAAAGGTGAGATAATAAAATAAATATGAAAAAAAGAATTAAAACTTTTATTTCAATAAAAATTATACCTTTTATTATGCAATTGCTTGTAAGATTTATTTATCTTACAAACAAAAAGGTTTTTCACCATGCTAATATCAAAGCAGATGAACCAATAATTGTCGCTTTTTGGCATGGTGAGCTATTAATGCAACCATTTAATTATCAAAAGTTAAGACCCTCATCACTTGTTAAAGCAATGATTAGTCAGCACAAAGATGGTGAGGCAATAACTAGAACTGTACAATATTTAGGTATTGGTTCAATTAGGGGTTCTTCTTCAAAAGGTGGAGCTAAAGCATTAATTAGTACAATAAAAGAGTTAAAAGCTAAAAATGATATTGCTATCACTCCTGATGGACCAAGAGGACCAAGATTTAGTGTTGCAGATGGAATAGTTGCAATTGCAAAAAAAAGCGGTTGTAAAATAGTTATTTTTAATTGTAAACCAAGTAAATATTGGCAAATGAAATCATGGGATAAATTTGTAGTTCCAAAACCTTTTGGAACTATTGAATTTTTTATTCAAGAGCCTTTAGATGTGACAAATTTAGATAATGAACAAGCAAAAGCATTAATAAAAGAAAAAATGCTTATTAATGCAGTAGTGTAGGAATAGTAATGTTTAATAAACACTCTTTATATATAAATGCTATTAAAAATAATAACTCTTTAAAACTTAACTTTAAAAAGTTAGAAAAAGCAGAAATAATAGACTCAAGTCAATCAGTATTTTTATCTAAAGATGAAATTTTGCCAAGGGATGCTGTACATAAAATAAATGCATTACAAAATGAAATAGATAAAACTTATATTTCAGCACTTTTGCTTAGTGATGATACAAAATTAGTTAAAAGAAATGTCTCTAAAAGATTAAAAGAGTATGCAACTACAAATTTAAATAATGAGTATGATGTTGCTGTTTTGAAAAATAAGCTTTTTGAAACAAGACACTATTTTGAATCTACTGGCATTGATTATATTTATTCAATTTTTCATGTATTAAATCTTTTTATTGAAAAAAATCCTTATACAAACTCTTTAATATCACTATTTTTTAATAATAAAGCATATATTGTAATACTAAATTCAAAAGGTGAAATTGTTTTCGCAAAAGTTGTTGAATTTACATCATTTGAAGATGTAAAAAATAGCAAGTTTTATGAAAGCGATGTAATTGGTCAAAAACTATTTGATGAGATTCATTTTTTTGAAGTTTTAGATAATATACATAGCATAATCAATGAGTTTTATTCTAATACAAATGATATTTTTATAGAAGAAATTAGATTATTATACACTGTAAAACAGTTTGATGATGAGCAAATAAAACAGATAAAAGATCAATTAATGCTTGATGTGTTTTATCATCCAATTTCAATAAATGAAGAGTTATTTGAACTTGTAAAAGATAAACATCAGCATAAAAGTTTTATCGTACCACGAAAAAAACCTAGTAAAAATAGTTCAAAAATCTGGCTTACAATTTTATCAATAATAGCTATAGGTTTAATTGCTTATTTAACTATTCCTATAAATGACTTATTAAATGAAAATAGAAAAAAAATCCAAGAACAAACTGTTGAAGTAAAAAAGAAGTTTAAGCTACCAAATCATATTGAAAAAAACTTAATAGCAAAAAAAAGAGTTCAAGATATATTTGATATTATACCTTTTGATGTAGTTTTAAAAGATTTAGAAATAAGAAAAGATGGTTCTTCATTTCATGCAAACTTTTTAAGTGATGATACATACATAAAAACTATGCAACCACAACTTTTAAAACTTTATAACAAATCCTCTGTTGAGTTTGTTGAAAATAAAAATATAATATATGAGGGAATTGTAGAAAATATTGGGGCTAAACCAATATCTAGTTCTATGAAGATATATAAAGAAACATATATTATAGATGAGTTTATACCTATTATTAGAGTAACAGAACAATTAAAAACACTATTTCCCAAAAATGCTAAAATTAATTTTAAATCAAGTTTTAAATCTGATGTTGTTACTTTTAATTATTTAATAAATATGACAGTTACTAGCCCAATGGCATTTTATGATATTGTTGATATGTTAAATAATGAGTTATACTCTATTCACATTTCATATCCAATTAATTTTGTAAAAACAGAAGCTGGAATAGAGATGGATTTTATTTTACAATTTCATCAACCAAAATAAATTTAAATTAATTTGCTAGAATTATTTTATTCTAGCAAATCATTTACCAAACTTTTAGTTCATTATAAATTGAGTCTCTTTCAACTGGAGTAAATCCAGAGTTTTTAATCAAATCAACAAACTGTTGAACTTGTACTCCATGAGCACTTTGAGCACCTGCAGCGCTTTGTATTGACTCTTTTTCTATTGTTCCATCTAAATCATTTGCACCAAACTCTTGAGCTATTAAAGCAAGCTTTACTGTTGAAGTTGCCCAATAAGCTTTGATATTTGGAATATTATCAAGCAAAATTCTAGCAATAGCATATGTTTTTAATATCTCTTGTCCTGTAATTGGCTCTTTAACTTTTAAATAGTTATTCTTAGTTTGAAAAACAAGAGGAATAAAAGCATTAAACCCACCTGTTTCATCTTGTAATTCTCTTAATCTTAATATATGATCTACTCTATGTTCTCTTGATTCAATATGTCCAAATAACATAGTTGCATTACTTTTCTTTCCACTTTTATGCCAAAGTTTATGAATTTCAAGCCATTGTTGTGAAGTAACTTTTCCACCACAAATTCTTTTTCTTATCTTTTCATCAAATATTTCAGCTCCACCACCTGGCATTGAATCAACACCATGTTCAAGCATTTTATTTATAATATCTTCATAGCTTAGGTTATATTCTGTTGCTAAAAAGTGAATTTCAGCTGCTGTTAACGCTTTTATATGAATATTTGGGAAATTATCTTTTATCTTTTTAAATACATCTAAATACCATTGTAAACCTGTATTTGGATTATGAGCTGATACTATATGAACTTCTTTAATTCCATTTTTTGATGAATTATCAACTACATTTAAAATTTCTTCATGACTCATAGTATATGGACTAGGATTTTTCCTACTTGCACTATATGCACAGAATTGACAAACATCTTTACAGATATTTGTTGGATTTATATGTCTATTTATATTAAAATATGTTTTTTTACCATGCTTTTCTTCTCTTCTTTTATTTGCATAAAAAGCAAGATCAAAAAAATCTAAATCGTAAAGTTTTAATGCATCTTCGTAATCTAATCTTTCATTATTTTCTAATTTTTCTAATATTTTCATTTATACCTACTATTTACAATCAAAGTCTTCGTAATATTGATTTGAACTATCTTTATGTAAAAAACCAATACACTCTTGATTTGTTTTATCATTATAAAAAAGGATTTTATAAACTGAACCCTTTCTTCTTGTCTCTTTGTTCTCAACACTTAATTTATTTATTACAGTTACATTACTAATTTGTTTATAGCCAAGAGAGTTTAAAATCCCTGTTACTTTTAACTCTTTTAAGTAAGTTAACAATAAAAAGCATATAATAGCAATTAGAGCTAAAATTAAGATTATGATTTTACTTTTTTTTGGTATTTTTCTGACTTCATTTTCCATTTATACACTCTTCTAAATTCTTAAATTTTTGAGTTTCTTGATCATAACAATCAATTGAACCATCTTCTAATTTATAATACCATCCATGTATTTGTAAACTTCCATTATCAACCCTTCTTTTTACATCAGGATATGTTAATAAATTCTTTAATTGATAAGTTACAGATATTTTTTCAGTTAGTCTGTAAAGTTTTTCTTTATCATTTGGGTCTTTAATTAAGCTTAATGTTCTCTCTTTTGCTTTTGAACCTAGCTCTAACCACTTTTTAACATGAACAACTTTCTCTTTTTCTAAAGGAATTTCAGTGTATAAACTTTGACACGCACCACAATGAGAATGACCACAAACTATTATGTGTTTAACTTCTAAAACTGAAACAGCATATTCAATAGCAGCAGCACTACCATGATAATCTTCATCACACTTAAAAGGAGGTACAAAATTACCAACATTCCTTAAAATAAACATATCCCCTGGATTAACATCAAGCATTATATCAGGAGTAACTCTACTATCTGAACATCCAATAAATAAAACTTCAGGTTTTTGACCATCTTTTACTAATTTTTCAACATTCTCTTTTAATTCTGGGAATTTTTTCTCTCTAAATCTTTTATTCCCTTTTATTAACTCTTGCATTTTAGTCTCTTTTTTTTATTATAATTTTGCTGTCTTGTTTTGTTAAAACAGTTATTTGTTCTATATTATCTTCATCATCTCTTCTTGCTTGTTTAGTTTGAACTATATAATCAAGTTTATGACAAGAAACTAAAGTTGTAAAATTTGAAAGCTTTACAATCTCACATTTTTTAGGTTGTATTATATTGTCTTTAGCATAAGTGAAAAGTGTGATAAAACAAAGTAAAACTATTTTTTTCATCTATTCTCCTTTAAAAAGTTACATACAAACTTTAAATTTTTCTCATTAATATCAATTTTTGCAATAAGTCTAATAATTGCACTTTTTACTGTAGGTTGACGTATCGCACCAACTAAGAAACCATGTTTTTTAAGTTCTTCTTGAATTTCTAAAACTTTTTTATTATCACCTATGTCAATTGGAATAATTAAACTATTTGCGTTTATATTTAATACATCTTTTACAATACTAAGTCTTGTTTTTATAGAAGAGTTTAAATTTACTTTATTATTTAAAATATATTTTAAAGATTGTAAAGCTAAGCTAATATCAAATAGTGAGGGAGCTGTTGTGTAAATAATTGCTTTTGCTCTATTTTGTAAATACTCAATTATATGAAAACTTCCTAAAATATAAGCACCATAACTTCCATAAGCTTTTCCAAGAGTTCCCATTTTTATATGATTTTCTTTTGGCTGAATTTTATAGTAATCAAAAATACCTAATAAATTTTCTCCTATTACTCCACTTGAATGAGCCTCATCTACAATAAGTAAAGCTTTTTCTTCATCAGCAAAATCAAAAATCTCTTTTGGTGCTAAATCTCCTTGCATAGAGTAAACACCTTCAATTGCTATAATATTTCTGGAGTTTGAAAACTCTTTGAATTTTTGTTTTAAGTCATCAATATCATTGTGTTTGAAAGTTATTACTTGATTTTTATTTAAAAGTTTAGTTGCAAGTATTCCACTTGCGTGATATTGTTCATCTATAAAAAGTCTATCTTTTTTTCTAACTAGTGCTTCAATAAGTGAAATATTAGCTAAAAAACCAGAACCAACTGTAATTGCACTTTCAAATTTATTTGCTTTGCAAAGTAGGGTTTCAAACTCTTTATGAATTTTATTATAGCCATTTACTAATTGAGAAGCTTTTGGTGCTGTGTAGTTTTCTTCCAAAACTCTTTCATAAGCTTTTTGAAAAAGTAGTTTATTTGCAGTAAGCCCTAAATAGTCATTTGAAGCCAAATCAATTAGACTTTCATCAAAAATCTCTCTTGTTCTAAAACGATTAGATTTTTTAATAGATTTAAGTTCTTTAGAATACAAGGCATCTCCTAAAAGTTTTAGTATTATATTTAAAAATATCTAAATTTCACTTAAATTTTTTTATGTGATACTGTTTTATAATAGTGCAAGATTATAATAGTTTGTGCTAATTTTAGAAGCTCTATTTAATTATCTTACTTAAATCAATAACTTTCTTAAAAAATGTATTTATTGTAAAAAGAAGAGCATAAATTATTGTTTAATTAAAAATAATACTTTTTTATTACCATTAGATGATACAATTTTTCAATAAAAGAAAGGATTGAAGATGTTTAAAAATATAAATATAAAAACAAAACTTACAATTGCAATAGTAATTGCATTGATTTTTTTAGGTACATTAATTACAGTAATATCTGTAAATAAAGCAACTGAGGCTTTATTAAATGCAGAATTTAATAAATTAAAAGCTTTAAAAACTGCTAAGAAAAAAGAGGTATCTGATTATTTTATATCTTTAAAATCTCTTTTAATTTCTCTTGCTAATTCTGAAATTACTAAAAAATCTTTTACAGACTTTGAAAGTGGCTTTTATAAATTAGAAGAAGAGACAACTTTAGATATTAATGAAGTTAAAAATCAATTAAAAAAAGATTTTACTAAAAATTATCTAAATTCTGTAAACTATAATGTCCCAAACTCACAATTTAAAAAACCTATTGAAAACTATTTACCTACACTAAATAGTGCTTTAATTGCTCAATATATCTTTATTACAGATAATAAAGAGAGCTTGGGTGAAAAGAACTCTTTGGTTTACAATAGTAAATATGATTCTTCTTATATGAGTGCGCACAAAAAATATCACGAAAGTTTTGATAAGTTTTTAACAGAATTTGGTTTATATGATATTTTCATGGTAGATTTAAATGGAAATCTAATCTATACAGATTTTAAAGAAAAAGATTTTGCAACAAACTTAAAAACAGGAGTATACAATAATACTGGAATTGCAAAAGTATACCAAAAGGCACTAAATTTAAATAAAGATGAATTGGCTTTTGAAGACTTTGCTCCTTATGAACCAAGTTATAATTTGGCAGCTTCTTTTATTGCAACACCTATATATATAAATAATGAGAAAAAAGGAGTACTTATTTTTCAAATGCCAGTTGATAGAATTAATTCAATAATGGCTTTAGAAGGAAAGTATGAAGACGCAGGTTTAGGTGAAAGTGGAGAAGTTTATTTAGTTGGTAGTGATTATAAAATGAGAAATAACTCAAGATTTATAAAATCAATTGATGATAAAATAGTACAAGAATTAAATTCTACAATTGGTGTTTGGGAAATAAAAACAACTTCAGCTAAAGATGCTTTAAATAGCATGGATGATGATAGTACTTTTAAAAGTATTATTAAAGATTATCGAGGTATTGAAGTTTTAAGTATAGCTAGTAAAATTGATATTTTTTCAACTACTTCTTGGGCGGTTATAGCAGAAATTGATAAATCAGAAGCTTTAGCACCAGCATATAATTTAAGAAATTTAATTACTATTATATCTATTTCAATAATTATTTTAGTATCAGCTGTTATACTATTTTTTATTAATAAAATAATAGTAAAACCTCTTAAAAGTTTTCAAGTATCACTTTTGGGCTTTTTTAAATATTTAAATAAACAAGCAGATGATATTGAAAAACTGAAAATCTCATCAAATGATGAAATAGGAATGATGGCAAAAGAAGTAAATAATAATATTGAAAAAGTAAAGATAGGATTAGAAGAAGAAAAAGCATTAATTAGTGATGCAAGTAATGTAATAAATATTGTAAACTCAGGCGTATTAACAAGTAGAATAAATCTTAATTCAAATAATCAAGGTTTAAATGAGTTAAAAAATCTTATAAATAGTATGCTTGATAATTTAGAAGGAAATTTTGAAAATATTCTAAATGTCTTAGGTGAGTACTCAAACTATAACTATTTAAATAGTGTTGATAAAAAAGAGTTAAAAGGTGAACTCGCACAATTAATTGGTGGAATAAATAATTTAGGAGATTCAATAACTTCTATGCTTGTAGAAAATAAAAGTAGTGGAGAAAGTTTAAAAAATAGTTCTAATTTATTATTGTCAAATGTAGATACTTTAAGTATTAGTGCAAATGAAGCAGCTGCAAGTTTGGAAGAAACAGCAGCTGCATTAGAAGAGATAACAAGTACAGTAATTAATAATTCAAATAGTGTTCAAAAAATGGATGACAATGCAAAGATGCTAACTACTTCTGTAAATGCAGGTGAAAAAATGGCTTTTGAAACAACTAAATCAATGGATGAGATAAATGAGCAAACACAATCAATTGCTCAAGCAATTACAGTAATTGACCAAATAGCATTTCAAACAAATATCTTAAGTTTAAATGCAGCAGTAGAAGCAGCAACAGCTGGTGAAGCTGGAAAAGGTTTTGCAGTTGTAGCAGCAGAAGTGCGAAATCTTGCAAATAGAAGTGCTGAAGCTGCAACTGAGATTAAAAGTATAGTTGAAAGTGCAGCACTTAAAGCAAATGAAGGTAAAAATATTGCAACAAAAATGATTGAGGGATATAAGTCATTAAATGAAAATATTAATGAAACTATTATCTTAATTAATGAAGTTAATGCTGCTTCAAAAGAGCAAAAAAGTGGAATTGAACAGATAAATGATGCTGTAACAATGCTTGATCAACAAACACAAAAAAATGCTTCAATAGCAACACAAACACAAGAGATTGCTATGGAAACAGATGGAGTTGCTAGAAAAATAGTAGAAGAAACAAATGAAAAAGAGTTTAAAGGTAAAAATTGAAGTTGAAATTAAAAGTATAAAGCTTTGCTTTATACTTAAAAGGTAATATTTTCCAAATGTGTAATTTCTTCATCAACAACAATAATTGCATCTAAAGTATAAGCTGTGTTTAGATTTTTAATTTGTAAATAATAATCAATGCTTCTTGTAAGTTTAGAAATTTTGCTTTTAGTCATATTGTTAACAGCAGTTTCATAATCGTTTGCTGATTTTACTTCACAAAAATGATATATATTATTTTTTTTTGCAATTATATCAATTTCACCAAGCTTTTTGGCATAAAAGTTTTTTTCAATTATTTTAAAGCCTTGTGATATTAAAAATTCACAAGCTTTATTTTCAGCTAAATTTCCTTTGTTTTTACTCAAAGTTTTGCCTATCACCCACCACCAACAAACTGTAGTAACTCTAATTTGTCTTCGTTATTTAAAGTATAACTATTCCATTGATCTTTTTTTACAATTTCCATATTAACAGCAGCTGCCATAACTTTATCTTCAACTTGTAAAGATTTCATTATTTCAATTAGAGTGATATTCTCTTCAAACTCTTTTTTTTCTCCATTAATTATAAGTATCATTTTAAACCTTTTGATAATTTACATAAAATTTTAGCTAATTAATCTTTATTGTTAATCAAAAAAATTTGCTAAATAGTTTTCTAATTTGGTCTTTCTACCATGTATCCAACACCTCTAACATTTATAATAAAATCTTCTTTTAGAACCTTTTTTACTCTATTTACTTCTGCTCTAATTGTCCCTATATCTATATCTTCATCTTCGTATGCATATGTTCTAAACATATCATAATTTACAACTAAACTTCTATTTTTTGCAAGTAAAGCGATTATTAGAAGTTGCCTTTTAGGCAGAATATGAGGTTCATTGTTAAAGTATAAAGTCATTGTTTCTAAATCAAAACTATAGTAATTAGATAATCTTTTATGTTGTAAGGGAATAACTTTATTTTGTAAAAGTCTATTAATTCTTAAATGTAACTCTTTTAGATGAAAAGGTTTTTTTAAATAGTCATTGCATCCTATATTAAAAGCTTTTGATATATCTTCAATATCTATTAAAGCAGATATATAAATAGTTGGAACTGCTTTTTTCTTTTCATGTAGTACTTCAAGAATAGTAAGTCCATCAATATTTGGAACATTTATATCTAAAATAAGTAAATCAAACTTCTTTTTCTCTACTATTTCAAGACACTCTCGCCCATCTCTTGTAGAAACTATTGCATGACCTACTGATTCCAAATACTGTTTTATTGCATTATTAAGCATAATGTCATCTTCAAGTAGTAAGATTTTCACTAGCTTCTCCTTTAAAAGTATATGTAAAACAAGTATTATTCTTGTCTGAAATAACATCAATTTGAATATTCTCTTCTTGACAAACTTTTTTTACTAAGTTTAAACCTAAACCCAAACCTTTTTTAGTTTTTTCTTCTCTGTAGTACTCTTCAAAAATTTTTTTAGGGTCTTGAATTACACAAGAGTGACTTGATATACTTAATATATAATTATTGTCTTCATTTTTTAAATCAATATAGATATTTTCATTTTCATAAGTATATTTAATTGCATTTGTTAGGTTATTATCAATAATTCTTTGTAGTTTTGATTCACTAAAAAATATTGGCATTGTTTCTTGATTTGTATTTAAAATAAAATTGGACTTCACTTGCAGTGCAACTTGTGAAAAGAAATCAATTCTGCTTCTAATATAATCAACTAAATCAATTTGAATTTTATTATACACTAATTGGTCTTTTTTTATTAAAAAACTAAGATCATCATAAATAGAAGAGATGTTTTTCATGGCAACTTCGATATTTGAAATATATTCATTTTTACCATTAATCATCTCATAAAGCTCAATATTGCCCATAATTACTGATAAAGGAGTATTTGTTTCATGTATTGCATGCCTTAAAAATTGTCTTTGTGATGCTAAGAGTCTATTTGAATATGCTTTTTGTTTATGTAATTTCTTTGTTTGTACATCATAATCTTGTGAAGATTGTTCTATTAAGTGCG
Organism: Malaciobacter canalis; assembly: GCF_008000835.1. GTDB lineage: Bacteria > Campylobacterota > Campylobacteria > Campylobacterales > Arcobacteraceae > Malaciobacter > Malaciobacter canalis. Next base: position 2,460,960 of record NZ_CP042812.1, on the reverse strand, counting down.
CAAGTGCTTTTATTGTTCTTGCATATTTAGTATCACTTTTATTATCAAACTCTTTAATTTTTATTTTTTCATTATTGATATTTTCACTTAATGCAATGATAGTAAGAGTTTGATTTAAAAGTTCATTGTGCCCTTTGTTATGAAAAAACTCTGCATAAGTAAAAAATCCACTTGTTGAAGTTATATTTGAAAAAGGTTCAATCTCAACATTTATAAAGTTTGGCATAAATCTTCTTCTTGCCATACATGAGTATAAAAAAAAGCTTTCTGGTTTAAACTCTTCAAGTAGATTTTTTAATTCATTTATTGGGTTTTGCATAATCATCTCTGCATTTCCAAAACCTAGTTTTACAATATCACCTTCTTTAAAGTTTCCAGAAAAACTAAGAGTTTTATCTTTGTGTTTTTTCAAAACTGCTCTTGCAGTTTTTAGTGAGCCATTTTCAATAATCAATGGAAACTCAATACCTGTACTTGGAAGCTCTTTTGCAACTTCTTGCCCTAAATATTTTGCATAAAAATCTGTTGGTTTCATACCTGAGATACTATAAACTCTATTATCTTTTACTTTATCAATTGTATGACCAACTCCAATTGTTGACCAGTTAAACCTATAATCATTATATACTTTTAATATTTTTGAATTTAAAGCAACTGCAACAGACCCTCTTTTAAATATTTTTTCATTACAAGAGATATATGTTTGAATAAATTCACTATTATCTCCTGCCATTCCACCACAAATAATAACTTTGTTATTTATAGATTCAATTCCTTTTAAAAACTCTTCTGCATTTGTAATTGTTCCATCTGTGAAAGTAATAAGAAGTTTTGTATCTTCTGATATTAGTTTTCTTGCTAAATCTTGACCATTTTTAAAAGAGTCTTTTATTATGCTGTAATTGGCTTTAATAGATGTGTCTTCAAATATTGAAATGCTTATGATAGTGTTGTTTGTTGTAACTTTGTTTTCAATGATTTCACCATCTGTTGTTGCACCAATACATTTGGCATTTGGTAGGTTTTTTAAAATTTCATTTGTGTAATATTGAAGTTTGGAGTCTCCACAAAATATTTGTACTAAAATATTTTCATATATTTTAAATTTTGAAAAGTTGATTATATTGTTTATATTTTGATTATCAATACTAAAATTATATGTTTTCATAGATAGATTTTATCATAAAAATAAAAGTTTTTAATAAATCTTTTTAAAAGACATTGCCAAAGAGCCTTTAAATAGGCATTTATAGAACGCTATTTTCTTGCTATTTTAAAGCTAAACTCATGCTATACTTTTCTTGTAGAATTTCCTTTACAAAAAAATTTAAAGGACAAATATGGCATATTCAAAACCAACATTTAAAGAACAATATGAAAATTTTATTGGTGGAGAGTGGGTTGCTCCAAAAAGTGGGGAATATTTTGATAATACTTCACCTGTAGATGGAGAAGTACTTACAAGAATTCCTAGATCAAATGAAGAGGATGTTGAGCTTGCTGTAAGTGCTGCAAAGAAAGCTTTTGAAACTTATAAAAATACTTCAGTTATAGAAAAAAGTACAATGTTAAATAAAGTTGCAGATGCAATTGAAGCAAATTTAGAAAGACTTGCTGTTGCAGAAACTTTAGATAATGGTAAAACAGTTAGAGAAACATTAAATGCAGATCTTCCTTTAGTAGTTGATCACTTTAGATATTTTGCTTCTGTTATTAGAGGTGAATCTGGAAGTGTATCTGATTTAGACCAAGATACTGTATCTCAAGAGATTACTGAACCATATGGAGTTGTTGCACAAATTATTCCATGGAATTTCCCATTATTAATGGCAGCGTGGAAATTAGCACCTGCATTAGCTGCTGGAAATTGTATTGTAATGAAGCCAGCAAGTGCTACACCAATGTCAATTTTATTACTTATGGAAGTAATTCAAGATGTATTACCAAAAGGTGCAATTAATATTATAAATGGTGCAGGTGGAAAAATTGGAAAAGCTCTTTCTACTCATCCCGATGTTAAAAAAGTTGGCTTTACTGGTGAAACTACAACTGGTCAGTTAATTATGCAATACGCAACTGAAAATATTATTCCTTCAACATTGGAATTAGGTGGAAAATCACCAAATATTTTCTTTGAATCAATCATGGATGCAGATGATGAATTTTTTGATAAAGCAATTGAAGGTTTAGTTTTATTTGCATTTAATAGTGGTGAAGTTTGTACTTGTCCATCAAGAGCATTAATTCAAGAATCAATTTATGAACCATTTATGAAAAGAGTTCTTGAAAGAGTAGAAAAAATCACTCAAGATAATCCATTAGATCCAAATAATATGATGGGTGCACAAGCTTCTGTTTCTCAAAAAGAGAAAATTTTAGAGTATATTAAAATTGGTAAAGAAGAGGGTGCAGAGTTATTAATTGGTGGTGAAGAGTATAAGAGTAAAACATTCCCTAATGGAAACTATATTAAACCAACAATCTTTAAAGGTCACAATAAAATGAGAATCTTCCAAGAAGAGATTTTTGGACCTGTATTAGCTGTAACTACATTTAAAGATGAAGAAGAAGCTTTAGAGATTGCAAATGATACAGTTTATGGATTGGGTTCAGGTGTTTGGTCAAGAGATGCACACCAATTACATAAAGTAAGTAGAGGAATTCAAGCTGGTAGAGTTTGGGTAAATTGTTATCATATGTATCCATCACATGCTTCATTTGGTGGGTATAAAAAATCAGGTATTGGTAGAGAAACACATATGATGATGTTAAATTCATATAGACATACAAAAAATATCTTAACTTCTTATAGCAAAAACGCAATGGGATTCTTTTAATAGATATTATTCATAGGGGCTTTATCCCTATGAAATAAAGGAGAGATCATGGAAGTAAAAAGAGTTGATGTAACTTCAAAAGCTTGTGAGATTATTGAAAAACTTAAAAAAGAGCATGGAGAACTTGTATTTAATCAAAGTGGTGGATGTTGCGATGGAACAGCACCTATGTGTTATGCAAAAGATGATTTTTATGTTCCAAGTAGAAATGTAAAACTTGGTGAAATTTGTGGGTGTGAATTTTTTATGGATAAAGATCAGTTTGAATACTTTAAACATTCACATATAACTATTGATGTGAAAAAAGAGACAGCTTTTGGTAACTCTTTTTCTTTAGAAATAGATTTAGGTTATCAGTTTTTAACTATATCAAGAATCTTTACAGATGAAGAGTATAGAAATTTAGAAGATGCTAAATAGTCTTTATTTTCTTACAAATAAAGACTTAAATCTATCTCCCATACCTGTTGGTTCAATTAGTAATTTAACCTTTTGAACTTCTTTTAAATAAGTATCATTTGAAACATGCTGCTTTAAAATCTCTAAAAGTTTTGTAATGTCAAAATCAATTAATCTATTTGCTTGTGTATTAAAATTAACATTTTCACAACTACCAAATAAATCACTTAAGTAGTTAAAATGAACATCATATGTTATATCGCTATTTTTATATAAGGATTTTAAATCTAAATCTTGCTCAAAGATAGGAAAAACTTTGTGGTTTTTATATACTCTACAAGAAAAATCATTTCTTACAAGTTTATCTCCATAATCAAAAGTTAAAAAATAAAAATCATCAATATTATTTATAATTGAATCTACAAAACTTTTATATTCTAAACAGACTTCGCCTTTTTGTATATTATATTTTTTACAATGACTCAATATCTTTTCATCTGTACACTTTTCAAATATAATCTTATGTTCTTTTATAAAAGCTTGTTGCAAAGTATTATTTTTTGTATATACTAAATCACAAGCAAAAGCGTCAAAAATCTCATTTGCAACAATAAATGCTTCTTTTAGTCTTACTTCCTCAATACTTTGATAAAAGCTTAAGTTTATTTCATCACCAAAACAGTCTTGTAAATACTCTTTTTGTATTTTTTGTAAAGACTCAAATCTTTCAACAATTATAAAATTTAGAGTTTTTAAAAGCTTTGAATCAAGAGTATATATAAACTGTATTATATCAGCAAGTAAATATCCATGGTGCGCTCCAATCTCTACAATTGATGTACTTTTGACTAATTTTTTTTCTTTTATTAAAGATACTATTTTATTTGCTATTGCTCCACCAAAAAAGCTACTTGTAGATACAGAAGTAAAGAAATCTCCTTGCTTTCCTATTTGTTTGTATTTTGTATAATAACCATCTTTTTCATAAAGCCATGAGTTCATATAATCATTGAATTTTTTCATTTTAAGATTCTATCTAAAACTATGTTAGATTGTTTTTATTATCATTAATTAAAGTGTTACTTCAATGTAATAGATTTTAGGTATAATACTACAAAGAAAACAAATTATTAAAGGAGAAGCCCATGATAAAAAGAACTAAGATTTTAGCAACTTTAGGGCCAGCAAGTGATAGTGTTGAGGTAATTGAAGGGCTTATTAAAGCTGGTGCTAATATGTTTAGATTAAACTTTTCGCACGGTGATCATAAGTATCACTTACAAACATTGAAAAATATAAAAACAGCTATGAAAAACTTAGATAAAACAGTAGGTATATTACAAGATATTTCTGGACCAAAAGTAAGAATTGGAGATATAAAAGAACCTTTTGAACTTCATCGTGGAGATATAATAACTTTTCTAAAAGAAGATATCTTAGGATATAAAGAGAGTAATAAAAGTTATGTTGTATCTATAAATTATCCAGAATTACTTGATAAAGTAAAAGAGGGTGAATATATTTACTTATATGATGGAACTATTAGAGCTAAAGTTATTGAAACAGGAATTGAGATAAAAGCTAAAGTAGAAAATCATGGAGTTTTAAGTTCAAGAAAAGGTGTGAATTTTCCTAATACTGTAATTGATATTGATGTAATTACGAAAAAAGATGAAGAAGATATAAAATGGGGAGTAGAAAATAAAGTTGATTATTTTGCTATTTCATTTGTACAAAATAAAAAAGATATGGAAAATGCTAGAAAACTTCTTGGTAACTATAAAGGTAAATTAATTGCAAAAATTGAGAAATTTGATGCTGTTGAAAATATTGATGAAATCTTAGAAGCAAGTGATGGACTTATGGTTGCAAGGGGAGATTTAGGTATTGAAGTTCCTTATTATGAAGTACCTACAATTCAAAAAAATCTTATTCATAAAGCAAATCTTGCTTGTAAACCAGTAATTACTGCAACACAAATGCTTTTATCAATGACACAAAATGAAAGAGCAACAAGAGCAGAAATTTCTGATGTGGCAAATGCAGTTTTAGATGGAACTGATGTTGTTATGTTAAGTGAAGAAAGTGCAGTTGGAGAAGACCCAATAAATGTTGTAAAAACAATGAAAAATATTATTTCTAAAACAGAAGAGATTTATGCTTTTGATAAACAATCAAAAATGCATTATATTGATGAGTTTGATGTTATACAAGCAACTGTTACAAAGTTAGCTGATGATATAAATGCAAAAGGTATTTTAGCATTAACAAGCTCAGGACAATCTGCTATTAGAATGTCAAGATATAGACCAAAAACTAAAATTTATACTTTTGCACATAAAAAAAGAATATTAAGTTCATTAACTGCTGTATGGGGTATTTATCCAATTGGTACAATTAAAGAGTCTCAAGCGTCTAAAATGTTTCAAAAAATGCTTAAGACACTTGATGAAAAAGGCTTACTTGACAAAACAGGACCTTATGTTGCAACTGTAGGATATCCAGTAGGAACACCAGGAAGCACAAATACGATTAAAATTTTAACACAAAGTGAAATTAAATATTATTTAAGTTTACCAAGTAAAAAATTATAATTTAAACTCTACTTTTTTAACCTACCTTGAATTATATTTTTAATAAAGGTAGGTTTTAATTTAACAAACTCTATTTTTTTAAAACTATTGTAAATTCTGCACCTTTATAAGATTTATTTTTATATTCAAAAACTTTATTTGCTGCATTTAATTCTCCATTCATATGATTTACAATTATTATTTGAGACATATATAATCCAATTCCTGTACCTTGTGATTTGAATTTTGTTGTAAAGTATGGTTCAAAAATTTTATCTATTATTTCTTCATTAATTCCACCTGCATTATCTTTTATTTTTATAATTACTTGAGTATTGTCTTCTTCTTGTGAAATAAAAATATATTTCTCTTTTAAGTTATCATTTTCAACTAGTGCATCTTTTGCGTTATTGATAATATTTAAAAGTGCTTGGATTAATTCATTTTCTAAATTATAAATATTGCACTGTTTTGTAGTATTTATTATTTCAATATTTTTATTTTTTAAATTTGCACTTATAAGTTTTAATACTCTTAATATTGATTTATTTACATCAAACTCTGTTTTTATTTTGTCTTTTTTGAAAAAATTACTAAAATCATCAATTGTATTTGAAAGAAGTTTTGTATTTGAGATAATAGCATCTAAAGAGTCATGCATAATATCTTTTTTTAATATATTCATTTCATCATGTAGCTTTATTCCAGATGCAGCTGTACTAATTGCACTTAGTGGTTGTCTCCATTGATGTGCAATATTTCCTATCATTTCACCCATGGAAGCAAGTTTTGATTGGTGATGAAGTATTTGATCTTTTTCTAGATTTTTTTGAGTTTGCAAGTGAACTTTTTTTTCTAAATTTTCATTTAGTTCTTTTAATTTTTGATTCTTTTGGTTTAACTCTTTTTCATATTCTAAAATTTTTGATTGTATTTTTCTTGCAATTAATGTCATAACTAAAATTAAAATAATAGTAATTACTGTAGCTACTAATATTATTGAGTTTATTGTATTGTTTAGTTTTTCTATTAATAAAAGTTTTTTTTGTTTTATTTGCTTATCTATTTTTGTTGTATATTGTCCTGTACCAATTATCCAATTTAAAGAAGGTATTATGGATACATAAGATATCTTTTTTGAAATATTCTCTTTTAAATTATAACTAGTAGGTGTATAATATATAAAACCACCATTACTTTTTTTAGCTTCTAATATAATATTCTTTATAATTTTTTGTTCAATTTTAGATAAACTAGAAAAAGAAACATTAATAAAATCTTTATTTATATGTGATATTGTAACTCCATTTTGTTTTAAAGCAAAAAGATATTCATCTTTACCATATTTAATAGATGAAATAATTTTCAAAGCATCTTTTTTTATTTTATTATTAATATCTTCTTCATATCTTGCAGTTCCTATATAAATATTTAAAGGTTCAAAAACTTTTATAAAGCCAATCTTTTTTTTATGCTCATTCTCTTTAGGTTTAGTCCAATACCAAGTGCTAAAGCCTTCTTTTTTTGAGTTTGCAATATTAGTTAACTCTTTTATAAAAAACTTTCCTTTAATATCTTGAATATCATCTAATTTTAGTTTTTCGTGGCTTCTAATTTGAGGTTGCATTATCACAGTATTATTTAAATCAATAATAAAAAAATATCCACTTTGATTATTGTAAAATCTATGATGTTCTAATTGCTTTTTTATTTCATTTAGTATTTCTTCTTTTGATAAACTATTTTTGTATCTTTCAAAAGTTTCTCTTATTGTTTTATGTGCTATATTTACTATATTTTTTAAGTTCTCTTTTTCTTCATTTTTAGTTATTTCAATATTTGTTTCAATTATTCTTATAACTCTTTGAATACGTTTTTTTGTTCTTTCTTTTATCTCTTTTGTATAGTTTTTTTCAAGTTGTTTATTTTCTTGTTCGAATTTTACTTTTTCATATTTTATAAATTTGTAAGTAAATAAAAAAGAGGTGATAAAGATAGTAATAATTGGAAGAATTATAATCCAATAAGTTAATAATAATCTACTATTGAACATAAATCCTCCTACGTTAATAGCTATTCTATTTTAGCATAAAGTTTTAATAATTCTATTTGTTTTTCTAATTCATAAACTTTAAGTTCAATTTTTTTTACCATAGATGAGTTTAATAATGTATCAACATCACTTTTTGTTTTTAATCCAGCATTTTTCTCTTCAACTATTGTATCAAGTAATGAGTTATAAAGTTCATAATCATCTTTTGTAATTTCTATCTTTTCTTCTATTGTTTTTATTTTTTCAAGTTTTGTTTTAAAGAAATTTTGCTCTTCTAAAATCTTATTTTTCAAAGATAATTTAGCTTTTAAATAATCAATTTGTGTTGATTCTATATCATTGAATGTTCTAACATCAAGTGGCATTGATATTGATATTCCTACATTATGTACTGAATCATCATTTGTATTTGCATTTGTAGGAGTAAACTTATGATTTTTTGTATAGTCAAAAGTTGCACTAACTGTTGGTAAATATTTAGCTAAAGTCATGCCTTTATATTCATATTTAGTTTGTATATCTGCTTTTGCTTTTGATAATTCAAGGTTTTTATTTAAAAACTCTTTTTTACTTACAAGCTCAAAAGTAGGAAGAGAAAAAAGCTTATAATCTTTACTTGCAAGATTATTAAAACTATTGATTAGCTCATTTTTTTGATATTTTAAATCTATTAGATTCTTTTTAGCAGTATTGGCATCTAAAATTGCATTATCTAAAAAAGAAGTATCTAAAAAGCCATTTAATACTTGTTCTTTTTTTCTTATTACATCAATTTGCGCATTTTTTACAACATAATTTGCTTTTTTTATTTCAAACTCAATTTTATTTATATTATAAAGAGTTTCATAGGCATCTTTTATTAGATTTTTTCTTTGTAAATCTATATCTAAATTTGAATATTTTTCATTTGCATTGGCATATTTAATAGCTTTATAAATACCACCACTTTTAAAGATTGGTTGGTCAACTCTAATTACACTTTTTTCTGAGTCAGTGTACTCTCCATCAATCTTTGTATATGATAAAGTAATAGGATTAATCCAATCTTTTTTTAACTTGCTACTATCTTCAATTACCTTTTTTTTACTTAATTCAAACTGCTTTAGCCTATCTTGTGATAATATATTTTCATCTGCATTTGCACTTAAAATTATAGGTAAAAGACTACTAAAAAGTAGCCCTTTTCTAAGAGATTTCTTCAAGGGCATCACCTAACCTTTTAAAACCTTCATCAATCTCTTCTTTAGAAATTGTAAGAACAGGTAGAAGTCTTAATGTATTTTTTCCAGCTTTTAAGACTAAAACACCATTCTCAAAAGCTTTTGATACTATAGAAGTTAAAGTTTCTTCATCTTTTACTCTAAGTCCTCTCATTAAACCTAATCCAACGCTTTCTAAAAATAGATTTGAATATTTTTTGTATAAACTATCTAATTTCTCTTCAAAATATATAATTGCTTCATCTAGTTTTCCACTTACTTTATAATCTTCTAAAATATTTAAAACTTCTAATCCAGTTGCTGTACTTAAATAATTTCCCCCAAAAGTTGAACCATGATCTCCTGGTTCAAAAATATCTTTATGTTTAGTAATAACTGCTCCAATAGGAATACCACCACCTAAACCTTTAGCTAAAGTAATAATATCTGGTTGAATTTCATAAAGATTTGAAGCTAAAAACTCTCCTGTTCTATAAACTCCTGTTTGTACTTCATCTACTATTAATAATATTTTATTATCATTTAAAAATTTTGCTAATTCTTGAATATCTTTTTTATCAAAAGGCTGAACTCCACCCTCTCCTTGAACTAACTCAATCATAACTGCAACTGTTTCATCATCAATTGAATTATAAATATCATCAATTGTATTATCATAAGAAAAGCCATCAGGATATGGAGCAAAGTGTGGAGCATGAAACTTATCTTGTCCTGTTGCTTTAACAGTAGTTATAGTTCTTCCATGAAATGAGTGCTCTAGTGTAATTACTTTGTATCTTTTCTTTTCAAAGTTTTTTTCACCGTATTTTCTTGCAATTTTAATTGCACCCTCATTGGCTTCAGCACCGCTATTGGCAAAAAAAGTTCCAACATCATATCCACTAAGTTTAGCTATTTGTTGGGCTAATTTTACTTGAGGTTCAATCATATAAAGATTTGAAGTATGAGTAATATTGCTTACTTGTTTATATATTGTATCTGCTACTTGTTTATTCCCATGTCCTACTGATACTACTCCAATACCTGAAGTGAAATCTATATAGTCCTTGCCACTATCATCAAATAAAGTAGCATTTATACCACTTTTAAAATTTACATAATCTTTTGAATATGTGTTTAAAACATATTTTTTATCAATGTTTTTTAACTCTTCTGACATTTTTTTTCCTGTTAATGTTAATTTTAACTTTAAAATAGATTATATCTAATTTTATTGAACAAATTGTTAATCAAAAAAAATCATTTTTTTTCAATTTATGTTTTTTCATATTCTATTTTTCAATTGCTTTTAGATATAATCAAAACTAAAATTAAAGGAAGAAAATGCAACACTTGACATCTATTTCAGACTTTTCTAATGAAGAGATTTTAGAACTTTTCAACGATGCTAGAATATTTTTAGATATGCAAAGTAATGAGGTTTTAAAAGGTAAAATTATTGTAAATTTGTTTTTTGAAGACTCAACTAGAACAAGAAGTGCTTTTGAAATGGCAGCTAAAAGATTAGGAGCTCAAGTTATCTCTTTAGATGTAGGGAAAAGTTCAAGAAATAAAGGTGAGACAATTTTTGATACTATTGCAAATATAAATGCAATGGGACCTGATGCTATTACTATTAGACATAGTGAGTGTGGCTTACCAGCAACATTGATTGAGTATGTTGATTGTCCTGTTATAAATGCAGGTGATGGTAAAAATGAACACCCAACACAAGCATTATTAGATTTTTTCACAATGTATGAGCATTTCAATGCAAATGTAGAAGGTAAAAAAGTAGCAATAATTGGAGATGTAAAAAGTTCAAGAGTTGCAGGGTCTAATAAAAAACTTCTTCCAAGATTTGGAATGGATGTTTGTTTTGTTGCTCCTGATTGCTTTAAATATGAAAATGATGAATTTAAACAATATGATAATTTGAATGAAATAATTGATGAAGTTGATGTAGTAATGAGTTTGAGAACACAACTAGAAAGACATAATGAGATATATTTTACTTCATTAAATGATTATGCAAAAGATTATTGTATCACAAAAGATGTTTTTGGAAATAGAGATATTGTTTTATTACATCCAGGTCCAGTAAATAGAAATATTGATATTAGTGATGAGATGTTGCAAGATTCAAGAAGTAAAGTTTTAGAGCAAGTTAAAAATGGTGTTGCTATTAGAATGGCAATTTTAAAGAAATTAATAAAGTAAATATTATTTGAAAAAAGAAATAATTAAAGACCAATTAAATAAAAATGGCTCATTAAATGAGCCATTTTTTTTTATGATATCATATGATTTATCAAGATATGAAATTTATAAACTAAATGAATTGCCAAATGATATCAAATTTGAATTATCAAAAAATAGTAATTTTAAAAGCCTTGAAAAGATTACTTTATCAAAATTTCCAATAGATTATAGTGCTTACAAAAAAGCTTTTACTTCCATACAAAATCATATAAAAGAAGGAAATTCTTATTTATTAAATCTTACTTTTAAAACTAAGATTGATACTTCTTTGAGTTTAGATGAGATTTATAAAAAAGCTCAGGCTTTATTTAAATTAAAATATAAAGATGAGTTTGTATGTTTTTCTCCTGAAAAATTTATAGAAATAAAAAAAGATAAGATTTATACTTATCCTATGAAAGGCACTATTGATGCAAAAGTTCCTAATGCCCAAACAAAAATCCTTAACGATACTAAAGAGATGGCTGAGCATACAATGGTTGTTGATTTGTTAAGAAATGACTTATCAATTGTCTCTTCAAAAGTAAGAGTTGATAAGTTTAGATATTGTGAGAAAATAAATGCAGGAGAAAAAGAACTTTTACAAATAAGTTCTAGAATTTCTGGTGAACTAAAAAAAGATTGGCATAAAAAAATTGGAGATATTTTAACTTCACTTTTACCAGCTGGATCAATAACTGGAACTCCTAAGAAAAAAACTGTACAAATTCTTGATGAAATTGAAAACTATAAAAGAGATTATTATACTGGCATAGCAGGTATTTATGATGGAACTTCGCTTTATAGTTTTGTACTTATTAGATTTATCGAAAAAATTGAAGATATCTATTATTATAAAAGTGGAGGTGGAATTACTTGTGATTCAGATATAAAATTAGAGTATGAAGAATTACAAGATAAAATCTATATTCCCTCTTAAATCTGTAATTATTCTGTAACTATTATATTATAAAATTACTATAATTTATAATTAAGCATTAAATATGTTACAGGAGACATATATGAGAAGTAAAGTTTTTATTATTGAGTACGCAGTTGGAAGTGATAAAGGTTTTGATGGATTTAGACCTGATACTAAGCCTATTTTAAATGAGATTGAAGAAGCTACTTCATATGACACAGAAGTTGTTTTTTATGTTCCAAATAAAAAGCAAAAACTTTTTGAGTATTTAAAAAAGCATGCAGTTGCAGTTATTAGTAGAATAAATCCAGGTAATTTAAAAGAAATAGATGAGTATTTTCAATTTTTAAATAAACTTAGCCAAGAAAATATTGATGTTCATACTCACCCTGATGTTATGATTAACCTTGATTTTAAAGATATACTTTACAAACTTAAAGATACTTACTTAGGTGAAAAAAGCACTATGTTCTATCAAAAGTTTGATGATTTTCAAAGAAGCTTCCCTTATGTTTTAAAAGAAGATAAGATAAGAGTTTTAAAAACTAACTATGGTTCAACAGGTGAGGGTGTTTACTTAGTTTGTTTAAATGAAGATAATAGTGTAACTTGCACAGAAGCTGTTAATAATGAAAAAACATATTTTAAAACCTTAGATGATTTTATAACTGATTTTTCATGGAAATTTGAAGAAGAGAATGAAAGTGCAGTCTATTTTAAAGAAAAAAAAGGTTTTGTTTCTTGTAAATATTTAAAAAGAATAAATGAAGGTGAAATTAGAGTTTTATTAGTAAATAGTGAACCTATCTCAGTAGTTCATAAAAAACCACAAGATGGTGAGTTTTCTGCAACACTTTTTTCAGGGGCACAATATAATTATGAATCACCAAATGAAGCAAAATGGAAAGATGTAATTAATCTAACATTAAAAGGTTTAAAAGATATCAAACCATATTGCAAAGGTCATGATTTCCCACTTTTATGGACTATGGATTATATTTTAGATTATGATGAGAACCAAAATGATATTTATGTTCTAAGTGAGATGAATTGTTCTTGTGTTGGTATAACAACACATTTAGAGTATGCAAAAGAAGTAGCAAAAGTTTTTAAAAAAAATTCAATTTTTGAAGATTTAGATAATAGTTTAATTTCACAAGCAGTAAGTTAAATTACTTGCTAGTATGAAATTTTAAGAAATTAACAACTTCAGGAATTGTATATTTATTTTCAATTACATTATGTTTTGTTTTAGGGAGTAAAACAACTTTAGCATTTTTAAATTCAAGTAGTGCCATTGCACAATGACCATTATTGTTGTTCTCTTCATATGGAGAGTATTTTCCAAAATATTGGTCATGTGTTCCTATTATATTTAAAAAAGGGTCTTTTTTTCGTGCACCTATTTTAAAGTCACGACTGTAGTATCCATTTTCACATGCATATGCTGCAACTATTCTTCCTTTGAACTCTTTTCCTTTGTATTGTGCAGCTGCTAATGCTCCCTCGCTACTTCCCATTAAATAAATATTTTTTAAATCTAAGAAGTTAAACTCTTTAAGTCTTTTTATATTATAAAAAATTTCTGCAACTCTTACTTTATGTACTTGTTCGTAGTTTTGAATTTTAGTAGGTGTTTTATATGTTGGTCTATCTTTTAATTTATATGAGTTTGGGGCAAAGAAAATAAAATTCTCTTTTAAAACAGCATCTTTGTATTTTTTTCCATATGCAAGTCCTACTGAACCATGCATATAAAATAAAACTGGATATTTTTTCTTATTTTTAAGTGATTTGAATTTTTTTTTAAAATCTTTGATAGTTAAGAACATAGGCTCTTTTATTCCCTCAAATCCTTTTGGTAAACCAATATAACCTTGTTTGTATGTATCTTCAAAATTATCATATTTTTTAATTGTTTTTTTTATTTCTACCACTTTTAGTTATCCTAAAATTTTTTTTGTTATTATAACAAAAGAAAAAAAAGTAAGGATTAAATAATAACTATATGAGTGAAGCAATAAACTATTTTGAAACAGTAAAATGTGAAGACTATGAAGTATTTAATTTAACATACCATAATAAAAGAATCGCAAAAACAATTGCAAAAAATTTTGATTTAAGTGAGTATATAACTCCTTTAAATGAAAAACTATTAAGATGTAAAATAGTTTATAATAGTGATGAGATCATAGATATTAAATATTTTGAGTACAAAAAGAAAGATATAAGAAATTTTAAAATAATAAAAAATGATAAAATTGAGTATTCAAAAAAATATTTAAATAGAGATTCCTTAAATAAGCTCTTTGAACAAAAAGAGTCATGTGATGAAATAATGATATTTAAAAACTCTTTATTAACTGATACTTCAATTGCAAATATTGCAATTTATTATGATAATAGTTGGATTACTCCTAAAAAACCTTTATTAAATGGAACAACAAGACAAAGATATATAAATAGTGGGTTTTTAAAAGAGGCAGATATTACATTAAAGATGTTAAAAGAATCAAAAAAAATCGCACTTTTAAATGCTATGATTGATTTTGATATTTTAGAAGATTATTCGTTATTTTCATAAACTCTTTTTAAAATATTTTCCCATTTATTCTCTTTTCCCCAATTAACTTTTACTTTTTTATAGATTTTTTTATTTTTTAAAATAAAAGAGTCTTTTTCATTAAAAATAAATTTTACTTTTAATTTAGGTCTTTTATTTAAAGGAACTACTTTAAAGCTTAAGTTATCTAAAACTAAAGGCATAGAGTTTTTATTTTCAATATATAATAAAATCATGTGATAATTTGTAGCATTTTTAACTTTAACAACTGCAAGAAATAACTTTTCTTTTTCTACTTTTAAACTCAATAGAGTAAAATATTTAGCTATAGCATAATCTTCACAATCACCTCTTCCTTCAATCAAAAACTCTTTTGGTGTAGCCCAGTAATCATCAACTTGATATTTGGTTTCATCATTTATTGGTAAAATTTTATTATAAAAACTATTTGTATATGATAATTTTTTTATAGTTGAAAAATCTTTTGCTTTTGAAAGTAGTCTTTTATATTTTACTAATCTTGCAGATATTTGTGAGGAGTTCTGCTTTTTTAAAATATTGTTATACTCTTCTTGAGAAAGAGTGATGTTTTTTGCATCAAGTATAAAAAAAGGCATTAAAATAAGTAAGATTATCTGTTTCATAAGTTATAATATCAAGTTAATTTATAAAAAAGGATAAATTTTAATGATTAGTAATATTATAGAACAAGATAGTTATAAAGAGTTAATAAATTCACAAATAAGAGATATTATTGAGTATTTACTTGAAAATAATGAAGAGTTTGCAATAACTGCAAATATAGATGCTATGGAGTTTACACCAGAATTACCTAAAAATATAAAATCTCAATTATCAAAATTTTCATTGTATATATTAGCAAACTATACATATACAACAATTGAAATAAACAATAGAAATATTATGAGTTTTGAAGCAGGATTTGGAAGTGAGAATTTTGGTTCTAAAGTACAATTGCCACTTCATTCAATTTTTCAAATAATTATTGATGATGCAATTTTATATCTAAACCCTTTAGCAACTGTGGATAAATTTAACTCAAATCCTAAAGAAAAATCGCTTAACGTTTTTAAAAATAATCCAAAAAACAAAAATCTTATAAAATAATGAAATACGAAAAAGAGCTTAAGAAAGCTTTTTCTATTTCTATTCCTGTGCTTATGGGCTATATAGTTTTAGGCTTTGCTTTTGGTTTATTATTAACAAGTTTTGATTATCCTTGGTACTTAGCTCCAATTATGTCAATTTTTATTTATGCGGGAGCTTTACAGTTTGTTGCAATTAATTTTTTTAATGCAAAAGCTGGACTTATTGATATTGCAATTGCTTCTTGGTTTATAAATATTAGACAATCTTTTTATGGCTTGTCTTTGCTTAAAAGATTTAAAAATAGTGGAAAATTAAAACCCTTTTTAATCTTTAGTTTAACTGATGAAACATATGCTTTATTAACCACAATAAAAGATGATGAGAGTTTAAATAAAAAGTATTATTATTTATTTTTAGGATTATTAAATCAACTTTATTGGATTATAGGATGTACAAGTGGGGCAGTTATTGGTTCATATATAAATTTTAATACAGCAGGTTTAGAGTTTTCCTTAACAGCACTATTTGTAGTTTTATGTATAGAGCAATATAAGAGCTTAAAAAATATTTATCCTTTTTTAATAGGAGCTATTTCTTCAATTTTTGCATTGATTTTTATACCAAGTGATAAGATGTTAATTGTATCTATTATTATAGCTTTAATAATGATGTTTTTCTTTAGAAAAAGGATTGAAAAGTGACAGGTATAGAGATATATTTAGCAATTGCAGTTATGGCTTTAGTAAACTATTTTACAAGGGTTTTTCCTTTTATATTTTTTATTAAAAAAGAACCGCCATCTTCAATTATTTTTATTGAGAGATTTTTTCCTGCAATTATAATGGTTATTTTAATTGTTTATACTCTAAAAAATATTGAGTTTGCTGTTTATCCTCATGGCTTAAAAGAGATATTATCAGTAGTATTTACGGCATTTTTGCATTTAAGTATTAAAAATTATTTAATTTCAATTTTTGGTGGAACGATTTTTTATATGGCTTTAGTTCAATATATTAATTAATCTTCTTCAACTTCTTCATCCCAAAGTATTGATACTCCATACTCTTCATGGGGTATGGCATATTTAAAATACTCTTTTGTTCCTTTTCTTCCATGTAATCTTATAACTATTTGTTCATCTTTTAATAGTCTTTTCATCTCATTTTCAGAAAAACTTCTCTTATTCCATTTTAAAAAGACATTTGAATATACTCTAAATCTACATGTAGAATCAGCTGTAAATACATATGAATCACTTTCATCATACTCTTTTTTTGAATTTTCACAAGTATATAGTTTGATTTTTTTGCCTTGTGCAGTTATTTTTTTTGAAATTACATTTCCTTTACAATATGGACATGTTCCTAATATCATATTAACTCCTTAAAAAAGAATTGTACAAAAAATTTTAATAGATTGATTATTTTATTACAAAGTGTAAGATTAGTAAGGGCAAAGCCCTTTTACTAGTTTTTTGGTGAGAATTTAAATAGTGCACTTCCCCATGTAAGTCCAGCACCAAAGGCATCAAAAAGTATTGTATCGCCTTTTTTTATTTTTCCTTGTTCAAAAGCATAATTCATTGCCATTGGAATTGAAGCAGCTGATGTATTAGCATACTTATCAACAGTAACTACAATTTGCTCTTCTTCTAATCCTAAAGCATCACCAACAGCTTTTATAATTCTATAATTTGCTTGGTGCGGAATAAAATGAGTAATGTCATTATTTGTTAAGTTATGTTTTTCAAGTAAAATTTTTACATCTGAAGTAAGTGTTTTTACAGCTAGTTTGAAAGTTTCATTTCCTTTCATTTTTATACAAGCCATTTTATTATCTAATACTTCTTGTGAGCAAGGATGTTTACTTCCACCACCTGGTGTTTTTATTAAATCATCATAATTTCCATCACTTGAACAACTAACATCTGTGATAGCTTCTTCTTTATTATCTGTAGCAGAAATAATTGCTGCACCAGCACCATCTCCAAATATAAAACATGTTGCTCTATCTGTATAATCTAAAATAGAAGAGTAAGTTTCTGCCCCAATAATCAAGACATTTTTTTTCATTCCAGATTCAATAAATGCTTTCGCAATAGAAAGTGCATATACAAAACCAGTACAAGCTGCACTAATATCATAAGCCATTACAGGAGGTAAATCTAATTTTGATGCAATTAAACATGCAGTTGAGGGCATACATAAATAATCAGGTGTTACAGTTGCGCAGATTACTAAATCAATCTCTTCTTTTGCAATTCCTGCTCTATTTATAGCAACTTGTGCTGCTCTTGCCCCTAAATCAGAAGAAGCTTCGTTTTCTTCAGATAGTCTTCTTTCTTTTATTCCTGTTCTTTTAGTGATCCATTCATCACTTGTATCAATGATTTTTTCAAAGTCTTGGTTTGTCATAATCTTTGGCGGGATATATGCACCAATAGATCTAAAAGCTGCGTAAGCCATTTACAAAATCCTTAATTGTTATTTATACTTATTTATTCTATCTTCTATATTATAACTCAAATTAGAACTTGCCGCAGTAATAGCTTGAAAAATTGCATTTTTAACTGCTTTTGCATTAGATTTACCATGTGCAATAATAACAGGAGCTTTTACACCTAGTAGTGGAGCACCACCATATTCAGCATAATCAACTCTTACTTTTAAGTTTCTAAATACTTTTCGCATTAATACAGCACCGGCAATAGAAATAAGTGATCGTTTAAGATTTTTCTTGATAATTGTTCCAATGGTATCTGCAACACCTTCTGCAGTTTTAAGTAAAATATTACCTATAAATCCATCACAAACAACAACATCTACTGAGCCTTTAAAGATATCGCTTCCCTCAACATTCCCTGCAAAATTAGGAATATTTTTTATTAGTTGGTAAGCTTCTTTAGTAACTTCATTTCCTTTGCTTTCTTCTTCCCCATTGCTTAATAATCCAACAATTGGTTCATCAAGTTTTAGTACATCTTGTGCATAAACTTGACCCATAACAGCAAATTCATAAAGATTTTTAGCATCACAATCTACATTTGCACCAACATCTAAAACTAAAGTGTTTTGATTTTCACTTGTTGGCATTAAAGTTGCAATTGCAGGTCTTGAAATACCTTTGATTCTTCCTATTCTAAGAGTTGCAAGTGACATTGAAGCACCAGAATGACCTGCTGAAACAACAGCATCGGCTTCATTATTTTTTACTAATTCAATTGCTTTATATATTGTAGAATCTTTTCTTTTTAAAGCATCAGTTGCACTATCTGTCATTGCTATAACATCATCAGTATCAACTATTTCTATTCTGCTTAAAAAGTTACTAGGTATAAGGTTAAGTAGTTCTTCTTTTTTTCCTACAGCTATAGCTGTAAAATTAGTGTTGCTTCTAAGTGCAGCAACTAGTCCATCAACAATGGGTTCAGGACCAAAGTCCCCGCCCATCGCGTCAATAGCTATTTTAATCATTAGCTTTTATATTCACCCGTATTTGGGTTAACAGTATGAGGCATTTTCCAAGTTCCATCACTATCTTTAACTGGTCTTTTTAAAGCCACCTTATAATGAGTTCTTCTTTTAGCTGCTCTTGAATGAGATACTCTTCTCTTTGGTACTGCCATAATTTATCTCCTTAAAATTCTTTTTCGATTTTTTCGTTGTCCTCTAAACAACTTTTACAAATATGGTAATCACTTTCAAGTGATGAAAGTTCACTTTCACAAATTTGGTCAAAGTCAATTATACCATCTTCTACTTCTATAATTAAATCTTTTGATTCATTATTATAAATACCATCACTTAGTAGAAAAAATAAATTTTCATCTAAATCAATATTTTCTTCTTCACCACATCTTATACACAAAACAGAGCTTTGTCCTGTTAGTGTTGCATCAACTTTGATTAGAGTTGGCGACATTTTACAAAAAGTACCCTCTAATTTTACTGAAGCAAAATTATTAGTAAACTCTTTTGGTGTTGTTGGTACTTTTCTAAACTCTATTTTCATAGACTAATTTAAACTTCTTAACAGATTTCTCTATCAGAGAAGAAAAATTTAATTTCATTAGCTGCATTTTCTAATGAATCAGAACCATGTACTGCATTTGCATCAATTGATTCAGCAAAATCAGCTCTGATTGTTCCCTCAGCAGCTTCTTTTGGATTTGTTGCACCCATTAATTCTCTATTTTTAGCCATAGCATTTTCACCTTCTAAAACAGTAACAACTACTGGTCCAGAAATCATGAATTCTACTAACTCTCCAAAGAAAGGTCTTTCAGCATGAACAGCATAAAATGCTTCAGCATCTGCTTTGCTTAATTGAATTTTTTTAGTTGCTGCTATTTTTAGTCCAGCAGATTCAAATCTATCTAAGATTTTTCCAACAACGTTCTTTGCTACTGCATCAGGTTTGATGATTGATAATGTTTGTTCCATAAAGTATATTCCTCTACTAATTTTATTAAGTCGCGGATTATACCTAAAAAATAAAAAAAAGGCAAGTAGAGTTTAAGCTACTTGCCTTTTTACATATAATATGCATAATTTTATCTAAAAAATTAGTCTTCTACAACTGGTGTACCAGCCTCACCTCTATCTGGACTTTCAACAGAACCTGCACCTGGCTCATCCCAAACAATACATCCTTCTGTAGGACATGCATCTGCACATGCAGGAGAATCATGATGATCTACACATTCAACACATTTGTCAGAATATACATAATAAATATCTTCACCTGTTGGATTTTCATCATTGTCTACAATTGCTTCTACTGGACACTCATCTAAACAAGCATCACAACTAATACAGATGTCAGTAATTTTAACTGCCATATTAATCTCCTTGGAAAATTTTAGAAACTTTAGCACACTCTTAATAAATCTATGTTTAAATATTGCTTATAAATTTTAGCTTATTGTATAATTAGCTTTAATGCTTATAATTATAAGTTTAACTTATGATATTAGAAAAAAGTTTATTATTAAATAAGATTTTTCTTAATTTTGAAAGCAAATTAAAAACTAATGTTTTTTTTAGAAAAATACATTATAATAAAAGTATTAATTTAAATTAAAAAGGAAATCACATGTTAGTAACTAAAAAAGCTCCAGATTTTACAGCTAATGCTGTACTTGCAGACGGACAAATAGTTGAAGATTTTAATCTTTATGAAAACATTGGGGAAAATGGTGCTGTACTGTTTTTTTATCCATTAGATTTTACATTTGTTTGTCCATCAGAAATCATTGCATTTTCTAAAAGAATTGATGAGTTTAAAGAAAGAGGTATCAATGTTATTGGTGTTTCTGTTGATTCTCAATTTTCTCATTTTGCTTGGAGAGAAACAGCTGTTGAAAATGGTGGAATAGGAAGAGTTAAATATCCACTTGTAGCTGATTTAAGTAAGCAAATTGCAAAAGATTATGATGTGTTATTTGATGAATCTGTTGCATTAAGAGGATCTTTTTTAATTGATAAAGATGGAACAATAAGACATGCAGTTATTAATGATTTACCATTGGGAAGAAATATTGACGAAATGATTAGAATGGTAGATACAATGCTATTTACTAATGAGCACGGTGAAGTTTGTCCAGCAGGATGGAACAAAGGTGATGAGGGAATGAAACCTGATACTAATGGTGTTGCAGATTATCTTGCAAAAAATGAAAATAATTTATAATTTTTAATTGAAAAAATAGAAGAAGTGCCTTTTTGTGGTACTTCTTTTGTTTAATTGACTTTTTACAAAATAAAGACTACAATTACACAACTTAAAATTTTAAACTAAACTTCAAAAACTACATAACTTTATGTATATCGAAATTAAAAGGTTAAATAAACTTATGGAAGAGTCAAAAACTCAATCTAAAACAAAAAGTCCCAAAACAAATGGGAATTCTAGTAGAAAAACTAGAACTCATATTCCTGTTGAAGGGCATACAATTGAAAAATTAAGAGAATATCCTTTACAGGACCTTCTTAAAATTGCAAAAGAGTTAAGGGTAGAAAACCCACAAGAGCTTAAAAGACAAGATTTAATGTTCTCGATTTTAAAAAATCAAATCGATGCAGGAGGATTTGTCTTATTCACAGGTATTTTAGAAATAAAAGAGGGTGGATTTGGTTTTTTAAGAGCAATTGATGGTAACTTCTCTGATACTTCAAGTGATTCTTATGTGTCAGCTACTCAAATTAGAAAGTTTGCATTAAGAACTGGTGATATCGTAACTGGACAAGTAAGACCTCCAAACAAAGAGAGTGAAAAATATTATGCTTTATTAAAAATTGAAGCTATAAACTACTTACCTGTAAATGAATCTAAAAATAGACCGCTATTTGATAACTTAACTCCTTTATACTCAACAGATAAATTTAAATTTGAATATAATTCAAATAAAATGACAGGTAGAATACTTGATCTATTTGCTCCAATGGGTAGAGGACAAAGAAGTTTAATTGTTGCACCTCCAAAAACTGGTAAAACAGAGTTATTAAAAGAGTTAGCTCACGGTATTACAAAAAATCATCCTGAAACAAGCTTAATGGTTCTTTTAATTGATGAAAGACCTGAAGAGGTAACGGATATGCAAAGAAGTGTAAAGGGTGAAGTTTATTCTTCAACTTTTGATTTACCTGCTCATAATCATGTAAGAGTTGCAGAGATTGTAATTGAAAAAGCAAAAAGACTTGTAGAGATGAAAAAAGATGTTGTTATTTTACTTGATTCTATTACAAGACTTGCACGTGCTTATAATACTGTAACACCTAGTTCTGGTAAAGTACTTTCAGGTGGTGTTGATGCAAATGCACTACACAAACCAAAAAGATTCTTTGGGGCTGCTAGAAATATAGAAGAGGGTGGTTCTTTAACTATTATTTCAACTGCACTTATTGAAACTGGTTCAAAAATGGATGAAGTAATTTTTGAAGAGTTTAAAGGAACTGGTAATAGTGAAGTTGTATTAAGTAGAAATGCTTCAAATAGAAGAGTTTATCCAGCTTTAGATATTACTAAATCTGGAACTAGAAAAGAGGAGTTATTATTAACTCCTGAAGTTCTTCAAAGAACATGGATATTAAGAAATGCAATTTCACAAATGGATGAAGTTGAAGCTTTAAAATTCTTATATTCAAAAATGCAAAGAACAAAAGATAACGAAGAGTTTTTTAACTCTATGAATGAGTAGTAAACTTTTAATTTTAAACAAACAGACCTTTAAAGGTCTATTTGTTACTTAAGGCAATTAATCCATTTGCCAAATATATTTTCCATGCAAAATAGTCATGACCTCCAATAAACTCTTCATATGTTAAATCATAGTTTTTTGCAACTAATACAGTTCTAAAATGTCTATTTGTTTCTAAAATATCTAAAGGTAAAAAGCCTGTTTCATAAGTTCCAGCATTTAAATAAAATTTAATATCTTTTTTCTTAACTTTTGAAAACTCTTTTGTTAACCATTGTGCTTCATTTTTATTTTTAGGTGCCCACCAGTATGAACCTGATTGACTTAATACTTTTCCAAAAAAATCAGGATATAAAAATGCTATATATGAAGAAGCTAAACCTCCATAGCTAGAACCTGTTATAATTGTATTTGAAGATTTGTGAGTAAATTTAACTTTTGTTTTTATAAAAGGAAATAACTCTTTTACCATAAATTTTGCAAACTCTTTATTTGGAGGCAACTCTTTACTTCTTGACTTTTTTGAAGCATTATTGATAAAAATAGCAATTGTTGGTTTTATCTTATTGTTTGCAATTAAGTTATCTAAGATTAATGTAGTATTGATTTTATTTTGATAATTTTCTCCATCAAAAACAAAAAGTATATCATGCTCTTTTTTATAGTTATAATTGTGTGGCTTATAAATAGTAATATCTCTACTATTATTTAATATTTTGCTTTTTAGATTATATGTACTAATTTCTCCTTTTTTATTTCCTTCTTCTACTCCCCAATCCTTAATTTTATCATCTTTTATAAAAAAAGTTGACAAAGTATGATATTTATCCATATTTTTTTCTTTAGTATAAATATAAGGAGTTTTATTAAAAGGATCAATTGTTGCATTTGATATTAAAGCCATTTTTTGAATAAATCTTGGAGCATTAAGTTTAGGAATATCTGTGGCAATTTGATATGACATTCTAATTCCCTTTTTTACTATAAAACTTTTATACCATATGTCACTATTTTTATATCTAATAAAATCTGTATAATCAGCTGTAGGCCCACCTATTAATTTAACATTGTAGTTTAATCCTTTGTGTAGAAAAGTTAAAATATATTCATCTGCTTTTAAATGCTCTATTAGTGGAGTTCCTCTTTTTTTAACTTTTTCCCAAAAAGCTTTACTATTTTTTGTTTTTTCAATATTTTTTAGTTCTTGTTTTAAAAAAGCACTTATAATTTTATTTTGAGGTTTTATCTCTTTTTGATGATGAAAAATCTTATCTATTTTTAGTTTAAGTCTATTTTGTTTATTTCTATTTTTTACTTTTAAATAATATTTTCCTGTATAATTAGCCACAAAGTAAAAATTACCTTGTGGCTTCTTATTTATCAGTAATGATTTTATAAAAACTCTATTTTTATCTAAAAGTTCAAGAGTTTCAAAACTTGATGTGGCTTTAAAACTTCCTGTTATAAAACTTCTTTTTTGTAGATTTAATTGATACAATTTTTCACCATTATGATTTAATATTTCATCTACTTCAAAAGAGTTTGCAAAAGAAAAACTATATAGAAAAATAGAAAAAAGCTTAAAAAGAGTTTTAAAATTTATACTCAAGTGCAGCTCCTATTACCCTTGGAGAACCAACTGTTGTTCTATTTGTTTCAGCTTTATAGATTACTTCTTCATCAGTAAGATTATTTACATATGTTCTAAATGTAAAATCTTTATATGTATAGCTTGCATGTAAATTAACTAATGTATATCCATCTAACTTTTGAGTATTTTCATTATCTGAGTAATAATCATCTGTAAAACTTACATTACCGCCCCATTCAAGATTATTATGTATTTTATGAGTAAAGCCTAAGTTTGCACTATAAGTAGGTGTTGTTGATAGTTCATTTCCTTCTAATTCTTTTGCTTCTTTTACACTATTACTTATTTTTGTTTTTAAAAGTCCAATAGCAGCAAAGATATTAAATTTATCTGTTATTTGTGCATCTATTTGAGTTTCTAAACCATAACTCTCAACTTTTGAAAGATTTCTAAATCTATTTGCAGCATCTGCTTGGAAACCATCAAAATCATTGTAAAATATATTTGAACTTAGATTAATTTTTTTATCATTTAGATAAGTTCTATAAGTTAATTCATATGAATTTACTTCTTCTTTATCATATTCATAATATTTTAAATCATCCCAATCTAATGAACCACCACCTTGGTTATAACCTTTTTGTGCAACTAAACTAATCATAGATTCAGTTGAAGGTTTATATGCTAAACCAATTTTTGGCAAAAATATTGTTTCATCAATATCTTTTTTTAAATTTGCACCCCAAGATACTGAATCTCTTTTTTGATTCTCTTTTTCTAAT
This sequence comes from Malaciobacter canalis, assembly GCF_008000835.1. GTDB lineage: Bacteria > Campylobacterota > Campylobacteria > Campylobacterales > Arcobacteraceae > Malaciobacter > Malaciobacter canalis. Next base: position 2,435,492 of record NZ_CP042812.1, on the reverse strand, counting down.
CTTGCACCTAATAATAAATCAAAACTATTATTTAAAGCAATAGTATTATCTGTATAAAATGAGATAGATTTAATTTCATCATTACCTAAATGTAAAGGAAAGTATGATGGTTTTGGTAAGTGTGCATCTATATCTTGGTCTCTATCATAATAGTAAACTCCTGCAACACCTTTTATAAATGGTTTTTTGTATATTAATTTACTTTCAAATGTTTTACTTTTCTCATCAACAAAAACTTTTAAAGGACTTGGTACTTGTGTTATTTCACTATTGTAATCTTTAAATGAAAGTTGCGTTTGTAAGCTTATGTCATCATTTATAATATAATCAATATTTGTAATATATGTTTTATCTTTTGAATCGTGATATCTTGAGTTTATTCTATTTGCTTTACTTGCTTCAAATACATAATCTTTTGGATTTGTTACAAAATTTAAATATCCACCTTCTGCTTCTCTATGATTTAAGGTAAATTTTAAAGATAAATTTTCCATTGATTTTGGAAGATAAAGTAGTTTTGCTCTAAGGTTTGTATTTGTTGATTCATTTAATCTATCATTATTTTTAAAATTTTTATATTTAATATATCCATCACCACTATTTCTATCAACTGCTAATCTAAAAGCTAATTGATCTTCAATTAATGGTCCAGAAATTACTGCAGCTAATTGATTTTTATTTTCTTGGTTTTCAAAAGCAGTTTTAATTTTACCCTCAAAATCAAAGCTTGGATCTTTTGTTTTCATTATTATAGAACCACCAATTGAGTTTCTTCCTTGAGTAGTAGATTGAGTACCTTTTAAAACTTCAATTTGTTCTAAATCCCATAATTCACCACTAATATAATTAACTCCAATCCATGTATTATTAACTCCATCTATTATTGTATTTACTCTTGGTCTTGCACCTGCCATTAAACTTTTTGTTCCCTTTGAAACCCCAGTAGAGTCTATACCTCTAATATTTGGAACACCTAAATCACTTAAAACTACATTTGGTAATTGTTCAACAATATTCTCAATTTTTTTATAATTACCTATATTTATTGTTTTTTCATCAAAAACTGATATAGCAGTTGTAGTCTCAAGAAGTGTTTTATCTATCTTTTCACCAGTTACTGTTATTTCTCCATAAGAGATTTTTTCTTTTGGCTCTATTTTTTCTTTTGCATATATACTGCTTGTTAATAAAGCAATAGTACAAAAAGACAAAATAATTTTTTTATTATGATTCATTTAACTCTCCTTTAAAATGATATTGAGTATCATAACTGAAAAGAATGATAATAAAATTACGAGAATAGAAAAAATGACAAAAATTCCAAATATTTTAAAAAAAGATGTAGAAATTTTAATTGTAGAAGATGAAACAATATTAGCAATGGGTATAAAACTTACTTTAAATGAGTTTGGTTATAGTGTTTGTGGTATAGAAACAAGTGCAGATGATGCAATACAGCATGTAAAAAAACAAAAACCAGATTTAATTTTTATGGATATTCATCTAAAAGATAACTCTTCAGGAATAAAAGCAGCTAAGTATATTTGGCAATACTATAAAATTCCCATTATCTTTTTAACCTCTTATACAGATGATAAAACAATCAAAGAAGCAATGCAAAGTGAACCATATGGCTATTTAGTCAAACCATATAAAGATAAAGAGTTAGAAGTAACAATTCAAACGGCATTAAATAAACATAACTATTTTTTTAAACATAAAAGTAATTTAGATAAAGAAAAAAAACATATTTTTAAATTTGAAAATGAAATTATTTATGATAAAACAAAAGCAGTTGTAACTAAACAAAGTAACTATTTAAAATTAACAGGAAATGAAACAAGACTTTTAGAGATTTTAAGTGATACTCCTACTCAACCAGTACCTTTTGAAAAAATACAGAACTATATTTATAGGGATGAAATTAATGATATAGGTAGATTAAGGGCATTAATATATAGACTTAAACAAAAATTTGAAATTAATTTCATAGAGAATGTATTTGATTTAGGTTACAAATTAAAACTATTAGATGATTAAAATAAACTCTTTAAACTCAAAAATTTTCTTAAGCTTTTTTATTTTAGGTATTTTTTTATTGTCTTTATTTTTCTTGCAAGTTATTCCTCAAATGAATAAAGAGGAAAAAAAGCATACTATAAAGCAAATAGAGAATATGATATATTTAACTAATCAACAAATAAAACTTGTTATGCGTTCAAAAAAGAATAATGGAGAAATTAGAAAAGAAGAGTTGAAATCTATAATTGAACATGAAGCAATTAGAATTACTAATAGATTAAATTTAGATAATTCAATATCTAAAATAAAAGATAAATCATATCAGTTTAGTTCAAAAAAAATTACTTGTAATACTTCTATTTTAAATAGTAATAAACATACTCTTTTTCAATTAAAAGATGAGAGTTTCAAAGAGTTTAAAGATGAATTAAAAGATTCAACTTTTTTAAGAAGAGATATAAAAAATAAATATATATGTTCAACTGGAATAAGAAAATTATACTATACAAAAAAGATTAAAAAACATAATAAGTTTTTAGTTATCTCTTGTGATATAGATAATTTTTCTACAAAAGGTGAAGAGTTTGAATTAAAATTAAAAAAAGAGATACAAAAGAGCTTTTCATTGCTTGATAGTTTTCATAAAGGTAAAGCGTACTTAATGTGGCTTAATCCAAATATAAAAGATGGTAAACCTTTATATCGTAAAGAAGATAAATATTTAAATGAAAAATATTGTTTGAGCAAAATATCAAATTTTACATTTCCCAAAACAGGAGATTTGACACCCAAAGAGATTATACAAGCTATTGATAAAGAACCAATAAATCATTTACTAAATGGAAAAAAGAGTTTAACATGGGTAAAAAGTATTAATTTAAATAAAGATGAATATTTTTTATATCTTGTGACAATTTATGAGAAAGATTTTTTAAAACATGTAGGTTTAGCTTATATGAGTATAATTCCTGCTGCAATTATCTCCTTTTTTATCGCAATAGTTGTTGCACTTATTATATTTAATAGACTTTTTAAAAGTATAAATATTTTAAAAGATGTTGCATTTAAAGTTAATAAAGGAGAAAAAAATATAAGAAGTAATATAAAAGGCAAAGATGATATTGCAGTGCTTGCAAAAGCTTTTGATAATATGCTGGACTCTATAGAAGAAAATATTTCACTTTTAGATAAAAAAGTTGAGATTAAAACGAAACTTTTAAGTGATTCTTTAAAAGAGAAAGAGACTTTACTAAAAGAGATACATCATAGAGTAAAAAATAATTTAGCAATTACAATAGATTTAATTAAATTAGAAAAATCAAAAATCAAAGATAAACAGACAAAAGATACTTTAACAAATATACAAGAGAAAATTTTTGTAATGGAACTACTTCATAGAAAATTATATGAATCTAAAGATTTAAATCTTATTCCTTTAAAAATTTTTATTGAAGACATTTGCCACGATTTAACTGCAAGCTATTTTGTTGAAGAAAAAATATCTATTAATACAGATATAGAGCAAGTACATATGAATATTGATTATGCATTACCTTTAGGTCTTATAATAACTGAGCTAATAACAAATAGTTTTAAATATGCTTTTAAAGATAAAGGAGAAATATTTGTAAGTTTAAAAAAAAGTGGTAAAAAGTATATTTTGGAAGTAAAAGATAATGGAAAAGGTCTTGATGAAAATATAGATGTTAATAATACTAAAACTTTAGGTTTTCAAATAATTTCAAATATTACAAAAGGACAATTATCCAGTAAACTTGAATATTTTTATGAAAAAGGAGCTAACTTTCAAATCATTTTTGAGATTAAAAGATAGCTTCTAAGCCTTTAACTATTTTTCTTTAACAAAAACTCCTACAATCCAACTAAATATTGCAAATGATATAAGAGCAAATACAATAAATAGAAATATCTCTAATATTAACATCTTCTTGCCTTTAATTAAATGAATGCTCATTCATTTATTAATAACTAATTTTATGCCTTTTTTCATTAGAGATGAATTAACTGATTATATAAAAGCTAACTTATATTCATCGACTCTAAAATCAAAAGTTGAATAATTAGGATTTGTCTTTTTTCTTTTTTTATAAAAAGTGTTTGCACCAATTGATCGATTTGCAGCATTTGATGGAGATGTTAGGCTAAAAAGTTTAATGCTTCTATTATCAAAATATAATACTTGCTCTTTAATTTGCTTATTATTGCTTGCTTGAATATTTAAACAATGCTTTTTTATTAGTTGCTTAAAAAAATATTCTGGACCATTTTTACTACTTTTGCCAGTAAATACTATTTTATTTATATTTTTATATTTTTTTAAATAAAAAATTAAATCTCTTAATACTACATCTTTCATACCTAAATCACTTGCATTGATTTTTTCTCTTTTACAAGAATCTACAATATCACATATTCCTATATTATTTGAAACTAAAAAATCTTTTCTCATCTTTACTGCTTCTTGGGAATTGTCAAAAAGTAAATTAAGTTTAAATATTTTATTAAGAACTGGCCAAAGAAGATTGTCTTGTGAACCATAACAAAAATCAACATCTTTAGATTTGAAATCTTTTTTGCAAAATCTTAAAGGAGGTAAAGTTCCTACTATTAAAGTATTGGTATTTTCAAATATAAAAGGTTTATATGGATGAAAATGATTAAACATGATGTGCCTTTAAACTACTATTTATAGATTTTACTTTTAATATATTTATTTTAACAAAGTAGTTATCAAATTTTTGTTATAATCTGCCAAAATTAATATAAGGCAAAAGTTGAAAATAGGGGTTTTTGATTCTGGACTTGGTGGATTAACAGTAGTAAAAGCTATAGATAAATATTTTAAAGGTGCAGATATTTTATATATTGCAGATACTATTTTTGCTCCATATGGAGATAAAACCCATGAAGCTATAAAAAATAGATGTATTTTAATAAGTGAGTTTTTAATTAAAAATCATAATATTGAAGCTTTGATTGTTGCTTGTAATACTGCTACATCAGCTGCAATAAAAGAGTTAAGAAACTTATATCCAAATTTAATAGTAATTGGTACAGAACCAGGAATTAAACCAGCAATTGAATTAACAAAAACTTTAAATATTGGTGTTTTAGCAACAACTGCCACATTAAAAGGTGAAAAGTATCAACTATTAGTAAATCAACTTTCAAAACAAAAGCCTATTAAACTTTATGAACAAGCTTGTCTTGGTTTAGTTGAGCAGATTGAAAAGGGTGAAATCAACTCTTTCAAAACCAATGAAATGCTAAAAAAATGGCTTGAGCCAATGATTGAAAATAGTGTTGATACAATTGTATTAGGATGTACTCATTATCCAATAGTTAGTGACAATATAAAAGATATAATGGGTAAAGAGATTAATTTAATTGAAACAGGACAAGCAATAGCAAACAGATTAGAATATTTGTGTAAAATAAAAGGGCACTGTAATTTTGATCCTAATAAAATATCAATTTTACACACAGGAAATATAAATAAAAATATGATAAAGAAAATTTTTGAAAATAATAAAAATATAGATGAGATTGAAGTAAGGAAATGTGAGATATGAGTGAAATTAATATTGAGAAAAAAGTATTAGCATTAAAATATAGACCAAAAAGATTTGAAGACTTAGTAGGGCAAAGTACTATTTCACAAACACTATCACTTGCTTTAGATTCAAATAGATTATCCCATGCATATCTTTTTAGTGGTCTAAGAGGAAGTGGTAAAACAAGTACAGCTAGAATTATGGCAAAAGCGCTTTTATGTACAAATGGTCCTACATCAAAGCCTTGTGAAGTTTGTGAAAATTGTCAAAGTGCAAACTCAAATAGGCATTTAGATATTATTGAAATGGATGCAGCTAGTAATAGAGGTATTGATGATATCAAAGATTTAATTGAACATACAAAATATAAGCCAAGTAGTGCAAGATTTAAAGTATTTATAATTGATGAAGTTCATATGTTAACAACTCAAGCTTTTAATGCTTTACTTAAAACACTTGAAGAACCTCCAGGTTTTGTTAAATTTATTCTTGCAACGACTGACCCACTTAAACTTCCAGCAACAATTTTAAGTAGAACTCAACATTTTAGATTTAATAAAATATCAAATGCAGATGTAATACATCATTTGTCACATATTTTAAATGAAGAAAATATTGATTATGAAACAGAAGCTTTAGAAATACTTTCAAGAAGTGGACAAGGAAGTTTAAGGGATACTTTAACGCTACTTGATCAAGCAATTATTTTTTCAAAAGGAAAAGTAAATACAATATCTGTTGTAGAGATGTTAGGTTTGATTGAGCCAAAAGTAATGGATGAAATTTTTGATATTATTTTAAATAAAAAAGATATTACAAATTTAGTTAAAGAGTTAGAAAACTATGAAATCTCACAAGTTTGTGATGAAATGACTATTTATTTAAGACAAAAAATGCTTGATAAAGATGCTAAATTTGATCTTTTACTATTTGATAGATTTTTTAGAGTTTTAGGTGATGCAAAACATCTATTAGCTTTAAATTCTGATGCTAGTTTTGTTTTGATTTTAACACTTTTAAAAATGCAAGAAGCTACAAATTTAAAAAGTATTCAAGATATTATTAATCAAGTTGAACAAATCGAAGTTCAACCAGCAGTAAAAGATGCAATATCACCACAAAAAGTTTTAGAGCATGCACAAAATGATACTGAACATATTTATGAAGAAGCAAAAGAGCAAGAGACTAGCGTAAATGAGATTGAACAGCAAACTAAGAATGAAGCAATATCAAATGTAGAGCAAACACTTCAATCAAATATGAATACTAAACAAGAAACAAAAATTGAACAAGAAACAAATCACAATGTTTTTGAAGAAACAAAAATAGAAGAACCAAATCTTGCAGATACTGCAATGTTTAATGAAAACACTATTTCTTTAGATAGCATTGATGCAGTTCCTTTTGAAACACCATTTGATGATGATATTGATGAAATTATAAATAATAATACTTCACTTGACAAACCAAATGAAGAGCCAATAGTTCCTAATACTATTACAGAAAATATTTCAAATAATGAAAATAGTTTTCCACAAGAAGTACATGAGCCTATTTTAAATGAAGATTTACAAGAAGATAATTTAGATGCTTTAGATGAAGCAATTAGTTCAAGACTAAATCAAGAAAGTGATCCAAATGAGAAGCTTTATGATCAAGTAATAAATAGAGTTTATGATAGAGATGTAAGACTTGGAGAGTGCTTTGAAGATAACTTTGTATTTAAAAGTTTTGAAGCTAATAAATTAGAAATTATTTCATATGCAAAAGGTGAAGAAAGAAAATTTTTATTTAAACATTTTGGAATTTTAAAAACATTTATTTATGATGTTTTTGGGCATGAAACTGAATTGGATTTTATAAAAGATGAATCTGAAGTAGAAAGTCAAAAAAAAAAATCTAAAATAGAAAACCAAGAGAAACAAACAAATCAAGAGATTGAAAAAGAGCAAATAGAAGAACCACAAGCAATTGAAGAGGATTTAGCTGGTGGTTCAGGTTGTGTTGCAACTATGCATAATAGTTCTAAGCCAGAGCCCTCACAACAAGAACTACAAATCAATGATATATTAAATTCAAAGATGTTAAATAAAGCAAAAGAGCTTTTTGACATAAAAAAGATAACAGTAAAGACTAAAACTTAAAAAGGTTCTTTATTTATGGCATTTAAGTCATCTTTGAATATAATATTTCGAAATTTAAATAAGGAGATTTTATGTCTTTTATTTCAAAAATATTATTCATAAGTTTATTTTTAACTACTACTATTTCTGCAAATAGTATTGATGATAAAATATTAGAGTTTGAAAAAAATAGGTTTTCAAATAATAAACGAGTTGAGATTAAAAACTTATCAATTAACTTTAAAAAATCCCTACCTGTAAAAAATTGGTATGGATATATTATTGATATTGATGCGAAAATAGCTGATAAAAATGTAAAAGCTAAAGATATTGTGTTCTCTAATGGAACAGTTGTTTCACCAGATTTATTTGATATTAAAACTGGTAACTCTTTAAAAGAGATGATGACACTACCTTTAACAAGCAAGTATTATGATAAAAAAAGATTAATTGCTGGTAATCATGATGCAAAAGATAAAATAGTGATATTTTCTGATCCTTTATGTCCATTTTGTTTAGATTATGTACCAGATATTATTAAATTTGTAAATAAAAATAGTCAAAATATTGCTTTATACTATTATCACTTTCCTTTACTTCAAATACATAAAGCAGCAAATGCTTTATCAAAGGCTATGCTAGTTGCTTCTAATAAAGGGGTAAAAGATGTTACTTTAAAAGTTTACGAAGCAGATTTTGATTCATATTTTAATGCTGATGAAGCAGATGAAAAGAAGATTTTAAATGCTTTTAATAAAGTTTTAAAAACTAATATAAAACTTGATGAAATTCAAAATAAAGAGATTCAAAAAGAGATTCAAAAAGATATGCTTATGGGTGAAAATGTTATGGTTGAGGGTACACCAACAATTTTTATAAATGGTGAACAAGATAAAACAAAAAATAAATATAAACAATTAGGAAGGTAATATGAAAAAATTAGTAATAGCAACAAGAAAAAGTAAATTAGCTTTATGGCAAAGTGAATATATAAAAGAACAATTACTTAAACACTATCCAGATATGCAAATTGAGTTAGAAACATTTTCTACAAAAGCTGATAAGATTTTAGATGTACCTTTAGCTAAAATTGGAGGAAAAGGTTTATTTACTAAAGAGTTGGAAGTAGCACTTTTAAATAATCAAGCAGATATTGCAGTTCATAGTTTAAAAGATGTTCCAGTAGAGTTTGAAGATGGCTTTAAACTTGCAGCAGTTACAAAAAGATTTGACCCAAGAGATGCTTTTTTAAGTCAAAACTACGATAGTATTGAAAACTTACCACAAAATGCAGTAGTTGGAACAACTAGTCTTAGAAGAAGAATGGAAATAAAAATGCTAAGGCCAGATGTTGTGCTAAAAGATTTAAGAGGAAATATAAATACTAGAATTGCAAAATTAAAAGCAGGTGAGTATGATGCTATTATTTTAGCGGCAACTGGGGTACAAAAACTTCAAATTGAAGATGAAGTTAACTATTTTATTCCAGTTTCAACAGAAGATATGACTCCATCAATGGGACAAGCAACACTTGGAATTGAAACTTTAGATAATAAAGAGTTAATTGAATTATTATCTGTTTTGCATGATGATGATGCACATATTGAATCTACAATTGAAAGAGATTTTGTTAGAGTCTTAGAGGGTGGTTGTCAAGTTCCTATTGGAATAAAAGCTACTTTAAGTGAAGATAAAAAAAGTATAAAAGTTGATGCAATAGTTGGAATGCCAGATGCAAGTGAATATATTCAAGATAGTATGACAGTTGACGTAAACAAATTTGAAACAGTTGGTAAAGAAATGGCAGAAAAGTTCATACAAAAAGGTGCAAAAGAGTTATTAGCTAAAGCAGAAAAGCTTGCTTTTCAATAATTTGTGTATAATTAATGTCAATCTTAAATAAATTAGGAGAGACAATGAGAATAAATGTTGAGCAGAGTCTATTTTGTTTAGTTGATGTTCAAGAACGACTTTTTCCTCATATAAAAGATAATGAGCAGTTAGAAAAGCGTCTTGTTACATTAATACAAGGTCTTAAAGTATTAGAAGTTCCTTTTATAGTCAATGAGCAATATAAAAAAGGAATTGGTGAAACTATTCCTAGTTTAAGAGAGTTTGTTGATGAAGATCCTCATTTTGAGAAAACAACATTCTCTTGTTGTAAAAATGAAACAACATTAGAAGCAATAAAAGCAAAAAATAAAAAATTTGTGATTGTTGCTGGTATTGAAACTCATGTTTGTGTTTTGCAAACTTGTATTGATTTACTTGAAGCTGGATTACAACCTGTAATAGTTACTGATTGTGTAAGTTCAAGAAAAGAGTATGATACAAAAGTAGCTTTAGATAGACTAATTCAAGCTGGAGTAATTCCTACAACTTATGAGTCATTACTTTTTGAGCTAACAGTAAATGCTAAAAATCCAGTATTTAAAGAGATTTCTTCTTTAGTAAAATAAAAAGGTCTTGATTTTCAAGACCTTTTTACTTGAAAGCATTAATCCATTGTTCCAGCAGGAACATATACATTGCCATCCATAATAATTCTTGCACTTCTACTCATACTTGCTTTTTCTACAATATATTTTCCATCTTTTTGCAATAATGTTGCGCCAACTTTAATAGTACCACTTGGATGACCAAAAGTAACTGTATTTTTTTCTCCACCACCACTAGCTAAATTAACTAATGTTCCTGGAATACAAGCAGCAACACCAATTGCAACTGAAGCTGTACCCATCATTGCATGGTGTAGTTGTTGCATAGACAAAGCTCTAACATGCAAATCCATCTCATTTGCTTTTAGCTCTTTTCCTGAAGATGTAGTAAAATCTTGCGCAGGAGATACAAATGCAATTTTTGGTGTATGTTGTTTAGTTAAGGCTTCTTTAGCATCAGAAATTAATCCCATTTTAAGTGCACCTGCAACTCTAATTTTCTCAAATTTCTCTAAAGCTTTAGTATCAGAGTTAATATCTCCTTGAAGCTCAGTTCCTTTGTATCCAATCTCATCAGCATTTACAAATACAGTAGGAATACCAGCTGTAATCATAGTAGCTTTAAAAGTGCCAACATCAGGAACTTCTAAGTCATCTACTAAATTACCAGTTGGAAATAACTCTTCGCTTGGATCAACTGGCTCAACAAACTCTAACTTAATCTCTTGGGCAGGAAAGGCAACACCATCAATCTCATAATCCCCCATCTCTTTTACCATTCCATCTTCCATTGTTACATAGCATAGAATAGTTTTTTTGATATTTGCTTGCCAAATTCTTACACAACAAACACCATTTTGAGGAACGTTATCTACTAAACCCTCTTTTATAGCAAAAGGTCCAACTGCACTTGATAAGTTTCCACAGTTTCCACTCATATCTACAAAATCTTTATCAATTGCAACTTGACAAAAGTAATAATCTACATCATGATTTGGAACATCAGATTTTCCAACTAAAATAGCTTTAGAAGTAGATGAAGAAGCTCCACCCATACCATCCATTTGTTTTTTATAAATATCTGGACTTCCTACGATTCTTTGAAGTAATTTATCTCTTTTTTTTGAATCTTCTTGTGCTTCTTTTGGAAGGTCTGCAATATTAAAGAAAGTGCCTTTTGAAGTTCCACCTCTCATATAAGTAGCTTTTACTTTAAACTGTGGTTTATAAGCCATAATATATTTCCTTATTATTAGTCTTGTAATATCTTTTTGAATATGAACAATATTCACACTAAAAAAGATAAATTAAAGGGGATAAACCCTTTAATTTTTCTTATTTATTTGCAACAACTTCTTTTGCAAATTTTTGTAAAATTCCACCAGCTTTATAAACTTCAACTTCTGCAGTTGTATCTAATCTACAAGTTACTGGAATATCTACTTTCTCTCCATTTTCTCTTGTCATAACTACTGTTAAGTCACATCTTGGAGTGATTTTACCTACTACTTCATAAGTTTCACTTCCATCGATATTATATGTATGTCTTGTATCACCATCTTTAAATTGAAGTGGTAATACACCCATACCAACTAAGTTAGTTCTGTGAATTCTCTCAATTGATTCAGCAATAAGAACTTCAACACCTGCAAGTCTTACTCCTTTTGCTGCCCAATCTCTTGAACTTCCTTGACCATAGTTAGTTCCAGCAATAATAATAAGACCTTGACCTCTTTGTCTATATGTCTCAATTGCTTCCCACATTCTTGATTCAGTACCCTCAGGCATAATCTTAGTCAAGCTTCCTTGTTTTACATTACCATTTTCATCTTTTACCATTTCATTAAATAGTTTTGGATTTGCCAATGTTGCTCTTGAAGCTGTATGATGATCTCCTCTATGTGTTGCATATGAGTTTAAATCTTCAACTGGTAATCCCATTTTTAAGCAATACTCTCCTGAGGCTGAATCTGGCAAGATTGCATTTGAAGGAGAAAGGTGATCTGTTGTAATATTATCAGGAAACACTCCTAAGGGTCTTAAATCTTTAAGTGCTGGCATTCCCATAAACTCGTCTTCCCAATATGGTGGTTTTTGAATATATGTAGAGTTTGGATTCCAGCTATAAAATGGCTCAACTTTAATAGCACTTAAGCCATCTCTATTGAACATTGGCTCATAAATATCATTGAACATTTGAGGTTTTACACATGATTTTTCAACTGAATCAATCTCTTCATCTGATGGCCATAAATCTTTTAATGTAATATCATTTCCGTCTTTATCTTTTCCTAATGAATCATTTTCAATATCAAATCTAATTGAACCTGCTAATGCATAAGCAATTACAAGTGCAGGACTTGCTAAAAATGCCTCTTTTACATAAGGGTGAATTCTTCCATCAAAGTTTCTATTTCCAGATAATACAGCAGTTGAATAGATATCTCTATCTATAACTTCTTGTTGGATTTTTGGATCAAGTGCTCCACTCATACCATTACAAGTAGTACATGCAAAACCAACTACACCAAATCCTAGTTTTTCCATTTCACTTAATAATCCTGCTTCTTTTAAGTAAACTTCAATTACTTTTGAACCAGGTGCTAATGAAGATTTAACCCATGGTTTTCTTGTAAGTCCAAGCTCATTTGCTTTTTTAGCTAATAATCCTGCTGCGATAACATTTCTTGGATTTGAAGTATTTGTACATGAAGTAATAGCAGCAATTAAAATTGCACCATCTGGCATCTTATCACCTTCTTGTACAAAATCTTTTACAATACCTTCTTCTTTTAAAGTTGTTGTAGGAACAAGTTTATGAGGTTTTGATGGTCCTGCTAAGCTTCTAGTAACTTTTGATAAATCAAATTTTATAGTTCTTGCATAAGTAGCATTTTCTAATTGATTTGCCCATAAACCATTTGCTTTTGCATAAGCTTCTACAAGTTCAACTTGTTTTTGTTCACGACCTGTAATTTTTAAATAATCAATAGTTTGCTCATCAATATAGAACATACCTGCACTTGCACCATACTCAGGAGTCATATTTGCAATTGTTGCTCTATCACCTAAATTAAGATATTTAATTCCATCACCATAGAACTCTAAATATGCAGAAATTACATCATTTTCTCTTAAAAATGAAGTCATAGCAAGGGCAATATCAGTTGCAGTTATACCAGGTGCTCTTTTTCCTGTAATCTCAACTCCAACAATATCAGGAACTCTCATATAAGATGGATTACCAAGCATTACATTTTCAGCTTCTAAACCACCAACACCAACAGCAATTACACCAAGTGCATCAACATGAGGAGTATGTGAATCAGTTCCAACTAAAGTATCAGGACTTGCTATTCCATCATTTAAATGAACAACAGGAGACATCTTTTCTAAGTTGATTTGGTGCATGATACCATTTCCAGGAGGAATAACATCTACATTATTAAACGCTTCTTTTGTCCAGTTTATAAAGTGAAATCTATCTGCATTTCTTCTATCTTCAATATCTCTATTTTTTTGGAATGCATCTGGATCAAATCCACCACACTCAACTGCTAGTGAGTGGTCAACGATTAGTTGAGTAGGTACAACAGGATTAACTTTATCTGGATCTCCTCCATCTCTTGCAACTGCTTCTCTAAGACCTGCTAAGTCAACAAAAGCAGTTAATCCTAAGATATCATGACAGATAACTCTACTTGGATACCAAGGAAAATCTTTATCTGTTCTTTTTTCAATTAATTGAATAAGTGAATCTTCTAATTTTTCACTTGGGCATTTTCTAATTAAGTTTTCTGCTAATACTCTTGATGTGTAGTTTAGTTTTTCAAATGAACCAGGACTTATCTCTTCAACAGCAGCTTTTACATCATAATATTTAACATCTAATTTATCTAATTGTTTAAGATATTTTTCATTTGTCATTTTATATCCATTTAGTTTGTATTTAAAAGGATAAGTTTTACTTATCCTTTTAGTATTTTAAGTAGTACACCATAAATTAAGGTGCTAAGTTTTATCTCTCTTCTAAAGGAACAAATTTTAGATTTTCAGGACCAGTATAATTAGCTGATGGTCTAATAATCTTTCCATCTTCTCTTTGTTCAATTGCATGTGCTCCCCATCCTGTAACTCTTGAGATTACAAAAATTGGTGTGAACATATCCGTTGGAATTCCCATTTGGTTATATGAAACTGCTGAGAACCAGTCAAGATTTGGGAACATTTTCTTTTCTTCCCACATAATTGTTTCAATTCTTTCAGCTACATCATACATAAGCATATCACTATTTTCTTCTGATAGTTTTCTAGCAACTTCTTTAATAACAACATTTCTTGGATCACTTGTAGTATATACAGGATGTCCAAATCCTATGATAATCTCTTTTCTTGCCATTCTTTCTTTGATATCTTTTTCTGCTTCATCAGCAGAGTTGTATCTTTCTTGAATTCTAAATGCAACTTCGTTTGCTCCACCATGCTTTGGACCTCTTAATGCACCAATTGCTCCAGTTATACATGAGAACATATCTGAATTTGTTCCAGAAATTACTCTTGATGTAAATGTAGAAGCATTAAATTCATGCTCAGCATATAAAATCAAAGATACATGCATAGCTTTAACCCAAGATTCTCTTGGTTTTTCACCATGAAGCAGGTGTAAAAAGTGCCCACCAATAGTATCATCATCAGTTACAACATCAATTCTTTTTCCATTAAATGCATAGTGATACCAATATGTAAGCATAGAACCAAATGAAGCCATTAATTTATCAACGATATTTTGTGCTTCATCTTTTGGGTGAGATTCATCTTCTGACATAATTGCACCAAGAACTGAACAACCTGTTCTCATTACATCCATTGGATGAGAAGTTTTTGGTAATTGCTCTAATGCAACTTTAACACCATCAGGTAAATCTCTCATACCTCTTAATTTTTCTTTATAAGCTTTTAACTCTTCTTTATTTGGTAGTTTTTCATGCACAATTAAATGAGCAATCTCTTCAAACTCAGCTTTATCAGCAAACTCTAAAATATCATAACCTCTATAATGTAAATCATTACCACTAACACCAACTGTACAAATAGCTGTATTCCCAGCAGCAGTTCCAGAAAGTGCAACAGATTTTTTCGGTTTAAATCCAGTAGTTGTAGTACTCATAATTTTCCCTTTTCTATTTGATTTTTTTATTTATTTTAGTTTGATTTGCTTTTTGCAAAAAGTTCATCCATTTTTTGTTCATACTCGTGGTACCCTAACATATCGTAAAGTTCCATTCTTGTTTGCATTGTATCAAGAACACCTTCTTGAGTCCCTTTTTCTCTTAGCTCTTGATATACATTTAAAGCAGCTTTATTCATAGCTCTAAATGCTGATAATGGATAAAGTACCATATCAATACCAACTGAACCTAACTCTTCTGTTGTAAACATTGGAGTTGCTCCAAACTCTGTAATATTTGCTAATACAGGAATATCAATAGCATCAGTGAACTCTTTGTACTCTTTTAAAGTGTGAATTGCTTCTGCAAATATTGCATCGGCTCCAGCTTCAACATAAGCTTTTGCTCTAGTTATTGCAGCTTCTTGACCTTCACTTGCATGTGCATCAGTTCTTGCAATAATATAAAAATCAGGGTCTAAATCTTTTTTAGCATCCACAGCAGCTCTTATTCTATCACACATCTCTTCTATTGAAACTAACTCTTTATTTGGTCTATGCCCACATCTTTTAGCAGCAACTTGGTCTTCTATATGAAGTCCCGCAGCTCCAGCTCTAATGAACTCTTTAACAGTTCTAGCAACATTAAAAGCATGTCCCCAACCAGTATCTGCATCAACAATTAATGGAGTATCACAAATTGATGTTACTCTTCTAATATCAATACATACATCCTCAATCATTGTCATACCTAAATCTGGTAAACCATATGATGCATTTGCAATACCACCACCTGATAAATAAATAGCTTTAAATCCTACTTTCGTAGCTTGTAAAGCTTGGTAAGCATTAATTGTTCCTACAATTTGTAAAGGAGTTTCTTCCTTAAGTGCTTCTTTAAATCTTTTTCCTGCGCTCATATAAAAGTTCCTTCATTTTTGAATTTATAAATCTATTATACATCATTAAAGAAACAAAAGATTGTATAATTACTGTATAACAAAACTCAATTTTCTTGCGTGATAGTGGATTATGTACAAAATTTGTTTTTATGTTTAAAAGTAGTACAATAAAAGATAAAAATTGTTTAAGGATTCTAAAATGTCATATAAAACAGGAATAGAAAAAATTATTGAAATATATAAAAGATCTCATTTGAGTATATCAAAATTTTCATCATTAATTCAAAAAGATAGAAGAACTGTAACATCTTGGGTTGATGGATTGACAGATGTTGACCCCAATGATGAAGTGAAGAAAAAAATATGTTCTCTTTTTAGATATCCTGATTATATATGGGAAGATGGCTGTGTTGATGAAGAGTTTTTAAAATCTATTACACAAATACCACAAAAAGAGGTTCGTATAATAGATGAAGATTATCAAGGTAGATTAAAATATATAATGGATATTGAAAAAAATAGAAGATTTGTAATCCAAGCACAATTTCCTGGACCTATGTATAGAGATACAGCAGTTCAAAGAGTATATAGAACAAGAACAGATAAAAACATAGAAGAGCTTAAACAAAATAGAATTGATCAAATGCTTAGATATGATTATGATACAACTGAGTGGTACTCAATCAAATCAATACTTAGTTTTTGTTATGCTGAAATTGGTAATTTCTTTACAAAAGAAGAAAAAATAAAAATATTAGAATTGATTTATGAACTTTTTAACAATAATTATAATAAAAAATTGTTTCTTTTTGACTCATTTTCAAGAAAAATTTATGGAATGGAAACCACATATATCTCTATAAATGTAAAACAAAAAATCCTATTTTTTAAATCACCAATTGAATCAGTTTTTATTGAAATTAGAAATAAAAACTTAGTAGAAAGAATGCATAGATATTATTCTTCACCAATTGAAGCGCCAAGTCATGTAAACTTTTTAGAATCAGTTAAAATTATTAAGATTTTACAAGATGCTTTAAAATACAACAACTCTTTAGCTCAAGCTTATGAAAATATAAATAGAACTACTGATTATGGAGAACTGTTTTTCAATAATCTATCTATAGATTTACAAAGACAAGTTAGTGCTCCAAAACAAGGGCAAAGAAGAAATTAATGCAATATTTAGACCAATTTTTATTAATAGCAGTTGCACATATAATAGCACTTATGTCTCCTGGACCTGATTTTGCAATTATATTAAAACAAAGTATTACCCATGGAAGAGAAAAATCTTTATGGACTAGCTTTGGAATTAGTATAGGAATTTTGGTACATGTAAGTTATACAGTATTAGGAATAGGTTTGATTATTTCAAAATCTATAATTATTTATACTATTATAAAATACTTAGCAGCTTTATATTTAATATACTTAGGAATAAAAGCTTTAAAGTCAAACTCTTTTAAACTAGACAAGTTTGAAAAAGGCAAAACACAAAAAGAGATAACAAAATTTAAAGCATTTAGTATAGGATTTTTTACAAATGCACTAAATCCAAAAGCAACACTATTTTTCTTATCTTTATTTACTGTTATTGTGGATATAAATACTCCTTTATCTATTCAAGGTTTTTATGCAATCTTTTTTGTAATATCTACATTTATATGGTTTGGTTTTTTATCATTTGTTTTAACAGGGAAAAAAGTAAGAGGTTTTTTTAACTCTTTTGGAAAGATATTTGATAAAATAATTGGAGTGATATTAATTGCTTTAGGAATAAAAGTAGCGATGAGTGAAATGTGATAAGTAATTTATATTTTTCTCTTGAAGAACTTATTCTTCGTTTTCTTACTTTTTAGTTGTAAAAAGTAAGACAAAAAGCAACCAGACAAGTTGATGAAGGCAAAGCTACCTTACAGTTATATATTTATTTTTGCCCTGCAAAACTCGCTAAAGAGTGCATTTGGCACTCTTTTTTACGCTCAAACAGTTTCGGGCTTTACCAAAATAAATATTTAACTTCCAGCTTCATCAAAGTCTGGGAAGAAGAGAGTTTGAGCTATCATATGTAAATTTACAAAAGAAAATTGCTTCATTCTTTTTTATTCCAACATCTACAGAAGCTGAGCGTTTGTTTTCTCTTTTTGGAAAAGGCTTGCAATTGTTTGAGTAAATAAGTATGCTAAAAAGCATATTTATTTATGAGTTTTGCAAGACAAAAAAGATAAAACAATAAGTGAAGGAACCCGAAGGGCTCCGAAGCCGTTGGTGGTTTTGTTTACTTTGTCCACACAAAGTAAGAGGTGCGAATACCTTTAGGTGTTTATGAGTTATTTTCTTGTGTCTTTTCTTACTGACATCAAAAATTGATAATATAAATAACCTAGTGAAACTTTTAAATGAGAAAATAATTAATCTACTAAAATAATCTTTCATACACCCATAACCCAAGCTATGATAAAATCTTCAAATGAATAATAAATACAAAATACTAAAAGATATATTTGGACATGAACGCTTTAGAAGTTTCCAAGAAGAGGTTGTAGATAGTATCATCAATAAACAAGATGTTTTAACTATCTTGCCAACTGGTGGCGGTAAGTCACTTTGTTATCAATTGCCAACTTTGCTTATGGATGGTGTAACAGTGGTAATCTCTCCTCTTATTGCACTTATGCAAGACCAAGTAAAAGCACTAAATGATTTAAATATAAAAGCAGAGATGATAAGCTCTTCTCAAACAAATGATGAAAATAGTTTTACAATGCAAAAGCTTTTGGAAGGTAAACTAAAATTTATCTATGTAGCACCTGAAAGATTTACTTCAAATGAGTTTATAGCAGTATTACAGCGAATCAATATTAACTATTTTGTTATAGATGAAGCTCATTGTGTAAGTGCTTGGGGACATGAGTTTAGAGCAGAGTATAGAAATCTTGATAAGTTAAAAAGATTTTTCCCAGATACTTGTATTGCTGCATTTACTGCAACTGCAACTAAAAAAGTTGAAGCTGATATTGCTTCAAGTTTAAAACTCAATGATGCTAAACATTTTCGTGCTAAAACACATAGAAATAATCTTGATATAAAAGTAGAACCACGAATTACAAATGGTAGAAAGCAAATACTAAATTTTCTTAAAACTCACAAAGGCTTATGTGGTATTATTTATACTTTTACAAGAAAAGAAGCAGAATCAACAGCGCAGTTTTTGTGTGAAAATGGCTACTCTTCAAAGGCATATCATGCAGGATTAAACCCAAATATTAAAGATGAGGTTTATGATGATTTTGTATATGAAAAGATTGATATTGTAGTAGCTACTATTGCTTTTGGTATGGGTATTGATAAGTCAAATATTAGATTTGTAATACATACAAGTTTACCTAAAACCTTAGAGAACTATTATCAAGAAATAGGTCGTGCAGGTCGTGATGGTGATATGTCTTATGTTTATTTACTTTATTCAAAAGCTGATGAGGTAAAAAGAAAAATACAAATAGAAGATGCAATTGATACAGGCTATAAACAAACTGGACTTGATAAACTTGAAGCTATGTATAGATATTGTGTATCAAATAATTGTCGTCATAAGATTATTGCTTCTTATTTTGAAGATGAGATTGATGATTGTAAGACTTTGTGTGATAACTGTACAAAAGGTGAGATTGAACAAGTTGATGTAAGTGTTGATGCACAAAAGTTTTTAAGTGCAGTTTATAGAAGTGAACAGCGTTTTGGAACAAATCATATTATTGATATTTTAAGAGGCTCAAAAAATCAAAAACTTCTTGAGTTTGGACATGACAGACTAAATGTTTATGGCTTGGGAAGTGATAAAAGTAAAAATGAATGGATAGCAATTGCTGATAAACTAATAGATATAAAAGCAGTTAACTTAGGTGAATTTAGAGTCTTAAAAATAAGTGGTTTAGGAATGCAAATCCTTAAAGGCAAAGAAAAACTTCTAATAGATAGTGATAAGTTAGGTATTGCTCAAAAATTTGAAGAAGATAATACACAGTTAAGTTTTGATGAAAAGTTATATGAAAAGTTTAAAAGCTTAAGAAGAGAGTTAGCACAAGAGCATGAAGTACCAGCTTATGTTATATTTGGAGATAAAACTTTAAAAGAGTTAGCTTCAAAACTACCTCTTACAAAAGAAGATATGCTTTATATAAATGGCGTTGGTCTTGTGAAATTTGAAAAATATGGCAAGAATTTTTTAAGCTTATGTAAAAGTATAAAAGAAGAGTTTGGTGAAAAGTTAGAAGATAAAATTCCTTTAAAAAAACTTACAAAAACATACTTAGAAACTTTTGAATTAATACAAGATGAAAAAACAGTAGAAGAAATATCTCAAATTAGAGATTTAGCAATAACTTCTATTCTTTCTCATATCTCACTTTTATTTGAACATGGTAAAATATCAAAAGAGAAAAAAGCACAACTTTTAGAACCTTTAACTATTCCAAGTGAAATTCAAAGATGGATTCAAACTGGATTAGAGCATGAAAGTTTAAAAGAATTAAGAAAATACTTGTATTTATATGAGTATTTAAATAAGGAAAACAATTGAAACAATATTTAGATTTATTACAACATATCTTAGATAATGGAATAAAAAAAGAAGATAGAACTGGAACTGGTACAAGTTCTGTTTTTGGATATCAAATGAGATTTGATTTAAGTGAAGGCTTTCCTTTAGTTACTACAAAAAAGACACATTTAAAAGCAATTATTAGTGAGCTTTTATGGTTTATTGAAGGAAGTACAGATGAAAGAAGACTTGCAGAAATTCATTTTGATGACAAAAGAGAAAATCTAATAGATAAAAAAACAGTATGGACTGCAAATGCCAATAAACAAGGTAAAGATTTAGGTTATATAAATACTGATACCATAAAAGAGTTAGGCCCAGTTTACGGAAGTCAATGGAGAAGTTGGGAAGGTGCAAATGGTAAAAAAGTTGATCAACTTGCAGATGTAATTAATCAAATTAAAACAAACCCAGATAGTAGAAGAATCATTTTAAATGCATGGAATGCAGCAGAAATTGAGAATATGGCATTACCACCTTGCCATACTTTTTTTCAGTTTTATGTAGCTAATAATAAACTATCTTGTCAACTTTACCAAAGAAGTGCAGATGTATTTTTAGGTGTTCCATTTAATATCGCTTCATATGCACTTTTAACTATGATGATAGCTCAAGTTTGTAAGTTAGAAGTAGGGGATTTTGTACATACTTTTGGTGATGTACATATTTATTCAAATCATATGGAACAAGTAAAACTACAACTTACAAGAACACCATATGAAAAACCAACAATGAAAATAAATAAAGATATAAAAAATATAAATGATTTTAAAATGAGTGATTTTGAACTTGTAAATTACAAGTGTCATGAATCAATTAAAGGGGAGATGGCAGTATAATGAAAATTTCAATGATAGTTGCATATGGTAAAAATTGGGAGATTGGTTTAGACAATAAAATGCTTTGGCATATCTCAGAGGATTTTAAAAACTTTAAAAATATTACTTCAGGACATCATCTTTTAATGGGAAGAAAAACTTTTGAAAGTATTGGAAAACCTCTTCCAAATAGAACTTCACTAGTATTAAGTAAAACTGGCTTTAGCCATGAGGGTGTACATACTTTTAGTGAAGTTCAAGATGCTTTTGATTTTGCAAGAGCAAATGGTGAAGAAGAACTTTTTATAATAGGTGGAGCAAATATCTATGAAACACTATTTCCTTACGTTGATAAAATGTATTTAAGCGAGGTTGATTTTGAAGGTAAAGCAGATGCTTATCTTAAAGAGATTGATTTTTCTTCTTGGGATTTAATTGAGCAAAAAGATTATGAAGCTATTTTAGAAGAAGATAGAATAAAAAGCCCAGCTTGGAGTTTTAAAGTCTATACAAAAAAAGATTAAGAATTTAGTATGAATAACACAAGAGAAAAACTTCTAACAGTAGCCTTTGATGAGATATATCATCATGGCTACTCTGCAACTTCTGTTGATAAGATTTTAAAAAAAGCAAATATGAACAAAGGAAGTATGTATCATTTTTTTAAGTCTAAAAAAGAGTTAGCTCTTGCAGTTATAAATGAAAAAGTAAATGCTTATATTGAAGATAAGTATTGTGTATTATTAGATTATGAAGAGAATATCTGTGATGAGATGATGCAAATGATAAAAAAAAGAGATAACTTTGATTTTACATCTGGATGTAAACTAAATAATCTTATGCAAGAATTATCTCCTATTGACAAAGATTTTAAAGTAGCTTTAGAGATTGTTTATAAAAAATTTGAAAATATTTTTGAAAAAGTATTAGATAAAGCAATAGCAAAAAATGAAATCTCTCACAATGACACAAAAGCACTCTCTATGTATATAGTAGCTTCAATTGAAGGGTGTATAGGCACTGCAAAGAAGTCTCAAGATGCAAGTTGTTTTGCAACTTGTATTTCTCAACTAGAACTATTTTTAAACACACTTAAAAAATAAATTTTAAAAAGTCTTGACTAATCAGTCAAGACTTTGCTATACTTTTACTTGACTATTTAGTCAAAGAAAGGAAAATTTATGAATAAAGCATTATTAATTATAGATATTCAAAATGATTATTTTGAAAAAGGAAAAAATCCATTAGTGAACTCTAATGAAGCTAGTTTAAAAGCAAAAGAGATATTAACGTACTTTAGAAAAAACAAATTACCAGTTTTTCATATTCAACATATAAATACAAAAAAAGATGCAACTTTTTTTGTTTGTGATACAAAAGGAGTAAATATACATGAAAATGTAGCTCCTTTATCAAGTGAGATTGTAATAAAGAAAAACTTTCCAAATAGTTTTTTAAAAACAAAATTAAAAGAAGAACTTGAAAAAAAAGATATAAAAGAGTTAGTTATTTGTGGTATGATGAGTCATATGTGTATTGATTCTACAACAAGAGCAGCTTTTGATTTAGCTTATAAATGCACAGTTTTAAGTGATGCTTGTGCTACAAAAGATTTAGAGTTTTTAGGTGAGAAAATTCCTGCAAAAACAGTTCACAACTCTTATATGGCAGCATTAAAAACTGTTTTTTCACAGGTAATTAGCGTAAAAGAGTATATAAAAGAAGAATAAAAACAAGATTATACAAGAAAGTTTAAACCTTTTTTTGTAAAATATGGAAAAAATTTGGATAGATGATGATTAAAAAAATTTCAATGTTATTTCCTTTATGGGCAATTTTAGTATCAATTTTTGCATATTTTCAGCCTGAGGCTGTGGTTGGTTTTAAAAGTTGGATTATTCCACTTTTAGTTTTTATTATGTTTTGTATGGGTATTACTTTAAAAGTTGAGGATTTTAAAAGAGTTTTAACAAAACCAAAAATAATTGCAATTACTATACTTTTACAGTTTTTGCTTATGCCTTTGGCTGCTTTTGTTATTTCTAAATTTCTAAATTTTTCTACAGAGTTATTAGTAGGAATGATTTTAGTTGGTGCTGTTTCAGGTGGAACAGCTTCAAATGTTATTGCTTTTTTAGCAAAAGCTGATGTTGCTTTATCTATAACAATGACAGTAGTTTCAACACTTTTATCAATTGTAATAACTCCATATTTAACACTACTTTATGTGGGACAAACTGTACCTGTGCCAGTATTTAGCATGCTTTTAAGTACTATGAAAATAGTTCTTTTACCTGTACTTTTAGGTCTTTTAATAAATCACTTTTTTCATAAACATATTGCAAAAAGAGAAGAGTTATTTGCACTTTTATCAATAGGTTCTATTATTTTTATAATTGCAATTGTAATTGGTTTAAATCAAGATAGAATAAGTAGTATTGCAATTTCAATGTTTGTTGGAGTAATTTTGCATAATTTTATTGGACTTTCTGGAGGATACTATATTTCAAAACTTTTAGGATATGATCATAAAGTATGTAAAACAGTTGCAATTGAAGTTGGTATGCAAAACTCAGGTTTAGCTGTTGCTCTTGCTACAAAGTACTTTACTCCACTAAGTGCTTTACCAGGAGCTATTTTTAGTATATGGCATAATATCTCAGGTTCAATTATTGCAGGATATTGGTCAAAAAAAGCACAATAAGGATTTATCGTGAAGTATGAAGATATAGATTTCAATGAGTTATATAAAAAACAAAAAGAGCTTACAACTTTTAAACCAAAAGCAAAAGAGGCTTGGGATGAAAAAGCTAGTTCTATGAATCAAAGAGTTCACAAATCAGTATATAATGAACAGTTTATTCAAAGGTTAGACTTACAAGAGATTGAGTCACTATTAGATGTTGGTTGTGGAGTTGGAAATCTATCTTTAAAATTAGCACCAAAATTAAAAAATGTTTATAGTTTAGACTATTCAACAAAGATGTTAGAACTATTAAATGAAAATGCAAAAAATAATGATATAACAAATATTAAAACAATCAATAAGTCTTGGTATGATGATTGGAGTGATGTTCCAAATGCAGATTTAGTTATTGCTTCAAGATCAATGGAAGTAAAAGATATGAAAGAGGCTTTGATAAAATTAAATGACAAAGCAAATAAAAAAGTTGTTATTTCATATAAAAAAGGTGGCTCTTTTGTAAGTGATGAAATTTTGGATGTATTAAACAAAGATATCATAAAAAAACCTGATTATATTTATGTGGTAAATATTTTATATTCACTAGGAATTAAAGCAGAAGTTAATTTTATTGATAGTGAGGGAAGAAATACTATTTATAAATCAAAACAGAAGTTTGTTGATTCTATTTCTTGGAGTTTAGGCTCTTTAAACGATGAAGAGATAAAACGCTTAGAACAATACTATGATTCATTAGATTTAACAAAAAAACAAGAACAAGACTATGTGCAGTGGGCACTTATTTCGTGGAATAAGAAGGATTAAATCCTTCTTATAATAAATCTAATTCTAAAGCAAAATTTTTAGATATCTTCTCATGATTTCTTACTTCAAGTAATCTTTTTTGTCCATTTATTCCTATTTGTGCTACTTCTTCTTTAGATAAACTAATAATCTCTTCAAGTTTTTCTTTTATTGATGTTTCATCAAATTTACAAAACCAAGCTTCATTATCACTTTTAAATAGCTCTTGGTTATTTGTACTATTTGTCATAATACAAGGAATACCACTAGAATAGTAATCAAGAATTTTAACAGGTGTTGAACTATTAAATAGTGCAATATCAGGTAAAATAGATAATCCTACATCTGCTTTTGCTATTAGTTGTAAAAGTTCATTTTTTGTTCTTGCATTATAAATTTCTACACAGTTTTTTAAATTAGGGAAATTTGAAAGCATTTTTTTTGCATATTCAGGATCTTTTGTAGAGATTGAAAGTCTAAATTGATTGCTATTTATTTGACTAAATGCTTTTAGTATTGTTTCAAAATCTCTAAGTTTATCTAGTGTTCCTGCATAAAAAAATCTTTTGAAATCTTCTACATGCTGAATATTTTCATATAAAACTTCTGGATCAATTGCAGGGGGAATTGTAAAAGTTTTTATTTTTATGTTTGGGAAAAACTCTTTTTTTATATGTTCAGAAGTAGGGATAAAAATATCACACTCATTTATAAGATTTGTTTCACTTATTGTTTTTATACTATTTCCTATAACATCAAAAATACTTTTTTTATTACTTACTTCATCTTCTTGTAGTTTTACAATTCTTTTTGAAAAAGATAATCTAAATCCAACTTTATAATTGTGTTTTATTTTTCTTTTTAATATATGTTTTAATGTATCAAAATCATTTCTTACTACAATATAATCATATGAGTTTATATCTATACCATTTTTTGATAACTCATCTAGTAAATCTTTTTTTAATTTTAATGGCAGTATAAATCTTTGTTCATCTTTTCTTTCAAAATCTGATTTAAATTCAGAAAAGTAAAGAATATTTGTATCAAAATATTTACCTAGATATTTTTCAAAAAAGGCACCAATAAAACTATGATCAGTATATTCGTCTTGATCTGTTATATATAGAAACTTTTTCATAAGACTTCCTTTTTTTAAATTAAGTAATTATTATATAACTAAATAGTTGCATTAAAGAAGCATTTAAAAAAATCATAAATAATCTTTTTAGTCATATAAAAATTATCCATTAATTTGCCTTTAAATGACTATACAGTAAAATAATAGCTTCTATTTTTCAAAAAAGAGAGCTAATGGATAATAATGAAATAATAAAAATGAATAAAATCAATAAATATTTTGATGATTTTCATGTACTAAAAGATATAGATTTTTCAGTAAAGCAAGGTGAAATAGTAGTTGTTTGTGGACCTAGTGGTTCTGGTAAATCTACACTTATTCGATGTATTAATGGCCTTGAAGAAGTTGATGATGGTGAAATTATAGTTGATGATTTACATATTCATAATAGTAAAAAAAATTTAAAAGCTATAAGAAGTGAAGTTGGAATGGTATTTCAACATTTTAATCTTTTCCCACATTTGACAATTTTAGAAAATATTACAATAGCTCCAACCTTAGTTAAAAATATTTCAAAAAAAGATGCGCATGAAATAGCAATGGAACTTTTAAAAAAAGTAAAGCTAGAAGATAAAGCAAATGCATATCCAGCTGATTTAAGTGGTGGACAAAAACAAAGAGTTGCAATTGCACGAAGTTTAGCAATGAAGCCAAAAGTAATACTTTTTGATGAACCTACATCTGCTCTTGATCCAGAAACTATTGGAGATGTATTATCTGTTATGAAAGATTTAGCAAAAGAGAATTATACATTAGTTTGTGTTACTCATGAAATGGGATTTGCTAAAGAAGTAGGAGATAGAATTGTATTTATGGATCATGGTGCAATTGTAGAAGAAAGTTCTCCTATTGAATTTTTTGAAAATCCAAAAAGCCAAAGAGCTAAAAAATTCTTAAACGAAATTTTAAGTCACTAATATTATAAGGAGAAAATGAATGAAAAAACTTTTATTAGTTTTAATGCTAATATTAAATGCATCTTTATTTGCAGGTGATATTAATGTATGGAAAAACTCTACTTTAAATAAAATTTTACAAAGAGGAGAGTTAAGAGTAGGGCTTGATCCTGGATATATGCCTTTTGAGATGAAAGATAAAAGAGGAAGAATCATAGGCTATGATGTAGATATGGCAAGAAAGATGGCTAGAGATATGGGTGTAGAATTAAAGCTTGTTCCTACATCATTTGATGGAATTATAGGTGGTTTATTATCTGATAAATTTGATATTATTATTTCAGGTATGACTATTACTCAAAAAAGAAATTTAAAAGTTAACTTTGCAACTCCATATGTAATTATAGGTCAAACTATTCTTATGAAAAAAGAGCATGAAGGAAAAATCAAATCGTATAAAGATTTAGATAAAAAAGATTTTGTTATCTCTACAAGAACAGGTGTAACAGGTGAAATTGTTGCTAGAAAATTTTTCAAGAATGCTAAAATTATTACATTTGAAACAGAAGCAGATGGAATATCAGAAGTGTTAAATGGAAAAGCAGATGCATTTATTTATGACCAACCTTATAATATTTTATTTATGTCTGATAAAGGAAAAGGAAGAGTAGTTCATCTTGATAAACCTTTGACATTTGAACCTCTTGGTTTTGCAATTAGAAAGGGTGATCCTGATTTTTTAAATTGGTTAAATAATTTCATGAGACAGATTAAAGAAGATAAGTTAGTAGATTTTCACCAAAAATTATATGAAAAGTGGTTAGTTGATACAAATTGGCTAAAAAGAGTTCAGTAAATAATGAGTAAGAAACAATCATTAGCGCAAAATAAAACGTTAGGGCATATTATTGCTTTTGCCTTTTATCTAGCAGTTGGATATTTTTTATATTCGGCTGCTTCAAATATGAATTATGAGTGGAAGTGGACTTCTATCCCAAAATATTTCGTTTATGAAAAAACTGTAAATGTTACTGCACCAACAGGTGGTGTATTGATGGAAGAAGAGGGAAAATACTTCTTAAAAAATGATGATGGAAAAACTTTTTTAAATATTGACAGTAGTTATATTTTAGAGTATGAAGTAGGCTCAGAAATTTATGAGTTTGATTATGTGGCTTCTAAAACTGTTACAAAACCAGGTCCAGTACTTATTGGTCTTTGGACAACATTAAAAATTTCATTTTTTGCTGCAATATTGACTTTTTTTGTAGGTATAATTACTGCTTTAATGAAGTTATCTTCTTATGTATTTTTAAAGGATATTGCAACAGTTTACATTACCTTAGTAAGAGGTACTCCACTACTTGTTCAAATATTTTTATTTTATTTTATAATTGCAAATATTTTCGAATTAGATAGATTTGTTGCGGGGGTTTTATCTCTTGGGATTTTCTTTGGTGCTTATATGGCAGAGATTTTAAGAGGAGCAATTCAATCAATTGATAAAGGACAGTTAGAAGCTGCCAATTCTCTTGGAATATCACACTTTCAAGCAATGAAACATATAATTTTTCCTCAAGCTTTAAAAAGAGTACTTCCTACACTAGTTGGAGAGATGATTGCACTTGTAAAAGACTCTTCTTTAGTCTCTGTTATTGCAATTACAGATTTAACAAAAGTTGGACGAGAAATTGTTTCAAACACATTTTCTCCTTTTGAAACATGGATTGTTATTGCTTTAGTTTATTTAAGTATAACATTTTCATTAAGTTATCTAGGGCATTTACTAGAAAAGAAATATAATGCAAAAGGTGGGATGGCATAAGTGGAAGATTACTTAGCTAATTTTCTGCAAGAAGTAATTACATTTTTTGCTATTATGGATCCTATTGGAATTAGCGCTGTTGCTTTATCAATACTAAGTCCAAATATAACAAAAACAGAGATTAACAAAGTAGCTTATAAAACTACATATACAATAATTATCTCTTTTTTTGTTGTTATTATTGCTGGTGAGTTTGTATTAAAAGTATTTGGTTTAGATATTAATTCATTGAAAGTAATGGGTGGATTAGTACTTTTGCTTATGGCACTTTCTATGATAAGTGGAAATATAAAAGTAAAATCAAATGATGAAGATAAATTAAATGAAGAGTTAGCGATTATTCCAATTGCGATACCTATTGTCTTTGGAACGGGACTATTTTCTACAATTATTATTTTTAAACATGAAGCAGATGGGTTTATAGATTTAGCTTCTATTAGTATTGCTTATTGTTTAAATGCTATTATTTTCTATTTTATATTTAAAAACTCTATTCATATTAAAAGATATCTTGGTCAAACTGGACAAAATGTTATTACAAAACTTATGGGTTTAATTGTAGGAGCTTTAGCAATACAGTTTATAATTAGTGGTGTTGTTACTTTAGCTAAAGGCTACATAAATTGATTTAGTCTTACTTTAAAAGGTTTATTTATGAGTGATTATATTGAAACTATTGGCTGCTTCGATATTGTTTTAGATCCATATAATGGAATTACAGTAGAAAAAAATACAATGCCAAATAACAGTATAGAGTTTGAAAAAAATCTACTACATTTAATAAATTACTGTTTAAAAAAACAAAGAAGACTTATATGGATAACTATAGATATAACAAAAAGTAGTTTTATACCAATTGCAGTAAAACATGGATTTGAGTTTCATACATGTGAGCATAATTATGTATTTATGGTAAAACAATTAGTAAAAGATGCCATAATACCAACTGCTGTAAATCATACTTTAGGTGTAGGAGTTGTTGTCATAAATGAAAATGAAGAGCTTCTAGTAATAAAAGAAAAAATATCAAAAATAGGCTATAAACTTCCTGGTGGTCACATAGATAATGGTGAACTAATTTCAAGTGCTGTGGCAAGGGAAACATATGAAGAAACAGGTATAAAAGTTGAATTTGAATCAATTATTAGTTTAGGACATTTTTATCCCCATCAATTTGAACAATCTAATTTATATATTTTATGTTCTGCCAAAGCACTTTCATATAATATAAATATTAATGATACTGATGAAATTGAAGATGCAAAGTGGATAAATGTATATGAGTATTTATGCGATGAAAATGTTTTAGAATATAATAAAGTTATTATAAGTGCAGCTTTAAATAAAAATGGCTTTATAAGTAAAAACTTAGAGAGCTTTAAAAATATACCAAAAGATTATGAACTGTTTTTTCCAAAAAAATAGTTCATTTTTATCTATTATTTACTATATAATTGATATAAATACGCAATAAAAAAAGAGGTTAAATAAATATGGAATATGGAACACAAAGATTAGTTATGTATCCTCATTTAAATGCAGCGGGAATTTTATTTGGAGGACAAGCTTTAGCATGGATTGATGAAGAAGTTATCATCTTTGCAGCGAATAAACTTGGAACTACAAGACTTGCTTTAGTAAAAATGAGTGAGGTTAGATTTAAAAACCCAGCAAATATTGGTGATATCTTAGTTATTGGAACAGAACTTGTAAAAACAGGTAGAACTTCAATTACAGTTAGGTGTGAGCTTAGAAATAAAACTACAGATAAGGTTATTGTAAATGTAGAAGAGGTTGTTATGGTTGCACTTGATTATAATAAACAACCAACGCCACATGGTCTTCCTGAACCTGATTAAAGAGAAAATCTCTTTAATCTTCTAAAACTACTTCTTTAAAATCACTTCTAGTATTTTTAATAAAATTATTTGATTTTGCTTTTACTGTATATACAAATGATATTTTAGGTTTTTGTGTATTATTTTTATGTGCATGATGTAATGTTTTACAATGAAATAAAACAATATCCCCTTTATTTAGATTGTAATGAACAGCATTATTAATTAGCTCTTTATTCTCTTTTATATCATCTTTGAAATTTATTCTTTCATCAAATTGTTCTTTTTTTAAATTTAATTTATGAGATTTTGGAATAAACTCTAATAAGCCATTGTCTAAATACTCATTATCTAAACTTAGCCAAATACTAATTAAGTCATCATTCTCAAAGTTCCAATACCTTCTATCTTGATGCCAAGTTGTTCTTGAACTATCTTTTGGCATTTTTGTCATAATTGAATTATGATGTGCAAGGGTTAAAACAGGCGTATCATTTAAAAGTTGCTTTAAAATAGGTCTTATTTTAGCATTTGTCATCCACTCTTTAAAAACATCTTCTCTATCATAAACTTGTCTTAATCTTCTAACAGTAATATTTTCTTCATCAATTTTTAAATACTCTTGTTCACTTTCAATTGGCTGGATTTTATTATCCAAATGATAATTTGCTTTTTCTAAGATTTTATTACAAAGTTCTTCACTTGCAAAATTTCTAATTAGTAAAAAACCATTTTCATTAAACTCTTCTATTTGTTCATTTGTTAGTTTCATTTTTTATTTACTTCTAATAGTGCATCTTTTATATGTGTAATTGTTTTTACGGTTGTAACACCTGCTGCTTCTAAAGCTTTGTACTTATCTTGGGCTTTTCCACTTCCCCCATCAATGATTGCTCCTGCATGACCCATTCTTTTTCCTTTTGGTGCAGTAACACCAGCTATATAAGAAACAATAGGTTTAGTAATATGTTTTTTTATATATTCAGCTGCTTGTTCTTCTTTTGTTCCACCAATTTCACCAATCATTACAATTGATTTTGTTTGTTCATCTTCTTGGAAAAGTTTAAGCATATCAATAAAATCACTTCCAGGAATTGGATCACCTCCAATACCTACACAAGTACTTTGTCCAAGTCCTGCAAGTGTTGATTGATTTACTGCTTCATAAGTTAGTGTACCTGATCTTGATACAATTCCTACACTTCCAACTTCATGAATTTGAGCTGGCATAATTCCCATTTTACCAATTCCAGGAGTTATAACACCTGGACAATTTGGACCAATTAATCTTGCACCATTTGCATCAACTGCTGCTTTTGCTTCAAGCATATCTTTTATAGGAACACCCTCTGTTATACAAACAATTAGTTCGATTCCATTTTCAGCAGCTTCAATAATTGAATCTTTACAAAATGGAGCAGGAACATAAATAATACTTGCATTAGCTCCTGTCAAATCAATCCCACATCTAACACTATTATACATAGGAAGTCCAAGGTGTGTTAAACCTCTTTTTTTAGGAACAACACCACAAACCATATTTGTACCATATTCAAGTGCTTTTTGAGTATGAAAAGTACCTTGTGTTCCAGTCATACCTTGACACATTATTTTTGTATTTTTATCAAGTAAGATAGACATTATTAATTCCCTTTTGTTAATTCTATTATTTTTTTAGTTGCTTTATCTAAATCTTGCTCTTCTTTTATATTTAATCCAGAATTTCTAATTAGTTCTAAGCCTTCTTTTGCATTTGTTCCCTCAAGTCTAACTACTAATGGAATATTCATATTCATTTTTTCAACTGCTGCAATTATCCCATTTGCTATTACATCACATCTTACAATTCCACCAAAAATATTTATAAGTATTCCATTTACTTTCTTATCTGATAAAATAATTCTAAAAGCTTCAATAACTCTTTGTTCATTTGTACTTCCACCAACATCTAAGAAGTTTGCAGGCTCGCCTCCATATGTTTTAATCAAATCCATTGTTGCCATAGCAAGTCCTGCTCCATTTACCATACAACCAATATCCCCATCTAATGAAACATAATTTAACTGCATTTTTTCAGCTTGTAATTCCCTTGCATCTTCTTGTGTTTCATCTCTAATTTCATTTAGTTTTTTGTGTCTAAATAGTGCAGAATTATCAACTTGGATTTTTCCATCTAAACATACTAAATCTCCTTGTTTTGTAATAACTAATGGATTTACTTCAATTAATGATAAGTCATTTTCCAAAAACATTTTATACATGTTTTGTAATAAAGGAATCATTTGTTTTACTTGATGATCATCTAATCCTAAATCAAATGCAATCTCTCTACATTGATAAGGCATGATTCCAACAACTGGGTTTATTTTATTTTTTTTAATTTTTTTAGGGTCATTTTTTGCTACTTCTTCTATTTCTACTCCACCCTCACTTGAAGTCATAATAGTTATTCTTTGGCTGCTTCTATCTACAAGAAAAGCTAAATATAGTTGCTTGTCAAATTCGCAAGGTTTTTCAATATATAGTGAGTTTACAGGTTGACCCTCTTTTGATGTTTGATAAGTTACTAATCTACTTCCAAGTAGTCTATTTGTTACTTCTTTTGCTTCTTTTTTATTTTTTGTTAAAACAACTCCACCAGCTTTTCCTCTTCCCCCTGCATGAACTTGTGCTTTAATTACTAAGTTCTCTTCACCTAATGTATCTAATATATCATCTAATTGTGAAGAGTGAGTAAGTAACTTTCCTTTTGTTGTAGGGATACCATATTTTTTGAATAGATTTTTTGCTTGATATTCATGTAAATTCATTATTATTTTACTCCATAATTTTAAAGTATATAAATCACATACTTTTAAGTAAAGCTATTTCTTTAAATTAAATTTTTCTATAAACTCTTGAGTACTTCTTACATATAGACTTTTATCATCAGCTTCATAAATTACAGCATCAACCCAAATATCATCTTTTTGAATTTTGCAATAATTTATTGGTATGTAGGTCATAAGATTTTTATAGTGTGTATATTCGTGATATAACTTTAGATTTTTCTCTTTCATTTGCTAATAATAACAAAAAAAAGATTAATAACTATCTAGATGAAGTATCTAAAGCAAGACAGATAATTTGTTTAGTAGATAAAAAGACACAAAGGAGTACTTTGTGTCTTTTAAATTATAATACTGGTGATTTAATAACCATCATTTTTTCGTTTGACATCTCTTCCATAGAGTGGTGAATTCCTCCAAGACCAAGTCCTGAGGCTTTTGCTCCACCAAATGGCATCCAATCAACTCTAAATGCAGTATGGTCATTTACCATTACAGCAGTACCATTTAATCTTTTAACAGCATTTAAAGCTGTGTCAATATTTTTAGTAAATACAGCAGCTTGGAAAGATACTTCAAGCCCATTAGCTCTATTGATTGCTTCATCAATATCTGAATAAGAGTAAATGATTACAACAGGTCCAAATACTTCTTTTGTAGAAACAAGTGCATCATCAGCTGGATTTAAAATAACTGTTGGTTCATAGCAAGAAGCTGAAATTCTTTTTCCACCAGTTAAAATTTTTCCACCTTTTTGTACTGCTTCGTTAACCCACTCTTCAACTCTATCTACTTCATTATTATTAATTAGTGGACCAACTTCTGTTTTTGGATCCATTTGATCTCCAACAACTAAGTTTGAAGCATAGTTTGTTAGTTTTGTAGCTACTTCATCACAAATTGATTCATGAACATAAACTCTTTGAACTGATACACAAACTTGTCCAGCGTGATAAAAACCACCTTTTCCTAAATCAGGAATCATTGCATCAATATCTGCATCTGGCTCAACAATTACAGGTGCAACACCACCATGTTCTAGTGCAACTCTTGTTCCATTTGATACTTTTGAGTTTAAGTACCAACCAACAGCACCTGAACCAATAAATGTTAAGAAGTCAACTTTAGGAGATGTTGCAAGTAGTTCACCAGCATCTCTTCCACAAACTACAGCTTGCGCCCAACCTTTAGGAAGTCCAGCTTCTTCTAAAATCTCTACTAATTTAATAGCACTCATTGGAGTTTGAGTTGCTGGTTTAATAATTACAGGACAACCAACAGCAATTGCAGGAATTACTTGGTGTACTGCTAAGTTAAAAGGGTGATTAAAAGCTGAAATTGCAGCAACTACCCCAATTGGTTCTTTAAATGTATAAGCCATTCTATTTGCACTAGATGCAGTATGACCCATAGCTATTTCTTTACCTTCAAAAGCACCTAAGTGTTCAATAGCAAGTTGTACACCATTGATTGCTCTATTTACTTCAACTTTAGAATCCATGTAAGGTTTACCACCCTCACTAGCACAAAGTTTTGTTAACTCTTCTACTTGTGAAGACATAATTTTCATTACATTTTCTAAAATTTCAATTCTTTTAAATTTTGGTAAAGCATTTTTGTGGTCTAAAAAAGTTTTTTCTGCTAAATCAATAGCTGCTTGCACTTCTTGTGTTGTACTAAATGGAACTTCTCCTACTACTTTACCATCAAATGGTGATGTAACTTCTATTGTTTTACTCATTATCTACTCCTTCTTCTTCTAGTAATGTTTCTGCATTTTTTACAAGGTCATTTAAAATTGCGTGATTTAAAGAGTAATCAACAGCTAAGTCGATTATATGAACACCTTTAGAATTAACACATTTATCTAAAGTTTCTGTAAACTCTTCACAAGATTGAGGTCTATGACCTATTGCACCATAAGCATCTGCATATTTTACAAAGTCTGGATTGTTGTAATCTAAACCATAAGTGTCAAATCCCATACCTGTTTGTTTCCACTTAATCATTCCATATGCATTATCGTTTAATATTATAACAGTTAAATCTAATCCTAATCTTACAGCTGTCTCAATTTCTTGAGAGTTCATCATAAATCCACCATCACCACAAACTGCAACAACTTTTTTATCTGGATTTACCATTTTAGCTGCCATTGCTGATGGAAGACCTGCACCCATAGTTGCAAGTGCATTATCTAATAATAGAGTATTTGGTCTAGCACATTTATAGTTTCTAGCAAACCATATTTTATAAACACCATTATCTAATGTTACTATATCTTCAGGATCTAAAATATCTCTGATTGTTTTAACAGCTCTTTGTGGTAATATTGGGAATCTCATATCACCAAAATATTTAGTTAATCTTTTGTTTATTGTTTTTATTATTAATTTATAAAAGTCAAAATCCCAATGTGCTTGTGGAGATAAAGCTCTATTTAAGTACTCAATACTTCCAGCAATATCACCAATTACATCTAAGTGAGGGAAATATGTTGGATCAACTTCTGATGGGAAAAAGTTAAAGTGAATAACTTTTGTTGCTTCTGGACCTTCATGCATGAAAAAAGGTGGCTTTTCAATAACATCATGACCTACATTGATAATTAAATCAGCTTTAACTATTGCTCCATGTATAAAATCATCATCAGATAATGCAGCTGTTCCTAAACATAATTTATGATTATCATCAACTACACCTTTACCCATTTGTGTAGTAAAAAATGGAATACCAGTATCATTAACTAATTCAGTTAAGGCATTGCCAATTCTATTTCTATTTGCACCCGCTCCAATTAAAATTAAAGGACTTTTTGCTTGTTCAATCATTCTAACAGCGTCTAAAATAGCAGTTTTATCTGCTCTTGGATATCTTACTTCTCTTACTGGATATACAGTATCAGTAGTCTCTTCTTCAGCGATATCTTCAGGAAGTTCAATATGTACAGCTCCTGGTCTTTCAGCAGTTGCAATTTTAAATGCATCTCTTACCATTGAAGAGATATTATTTCCATTTACAACTTGTTTTGCATATTTAGTCATAGGTCTCATCATATCAACAATATCTATGATTTGGAATCTACCTTGTTTTGATTTCTTGATTGGTTTTTGGCCAGTGATCATCATCATTGGCATACCACCAAGTTGTGCATAAGCAGCACTAGTTGCAAAGTTAGTTGCACCAGGGCCTAAAGTTGATAAACATACACCAACTTTTCCTGTCAACCTTCCATAAGTAGCTGCCATAAAACCTGCACCTTGTTCATGTCTTGTTAGTATTAGTTTTATTGGTGATTGCCTTAGTGACTCAAGTAAGTCTAAGTTCTCTTCCCCAGGAATACCAAAAATATATTCTACACCTTCGTTTTCTAAAGCCTTGATAAATAAATCAGATGCTTTCATCTTATCTCCAAATTATTGATTTAAAATTTAATTTGTGTTAGTTTCCCACAAAAAGTTTTAAATTGAAATTAAACTTATAATATACTTTATATTCGTAATACTATTTGAATGCAAATGACTATTTTTTAGTCATAAATGTAGTAATTACTATATAAAAAATATACAATAATCTCTTATTATAACATAATATATGCATTAAAAGTTACCAATAGCCCGTAAAACCGATCTTTTGCTCTTTATATATAGAAAAAAAAAGCAATTGTTACTTTTTTATACAATATATGAAAATAAAATTGTTTTTTATATATATAAATTTTTTTAAATTCACTTAATTTACGATTTTATTAAATAGTGTTGTTTCTTTAGTATAAGTAAAATTTTTTTATAATACTAATTACTTATAATAAAAATAAATTTATTTTATATAAAATATATAAGTATTAATGTAAAATAGTAAAAAGTAGTAATTAAATAGGATTTAAAATGGAAAAAGAACTATCAAAACTTGAACAATTAAAAGCATCTAGAAATCCCTTGAGGGTTATAGATGATATTTATAAAGAAGCTAATGAAGGAGTACCTTTAAGTGAAGATTATATTGGTTTGCTTAAGTGGTATGGAATGTATCCTCATATAAATCATGATAATTTAGAAGATAAAAAATATTTTATGAAAAGAGTAAAATTAGTTGATGCTTCTATGAACCTTGAGCAATTAAAAGTAATGGCTAAAATAGGAAAAAAATATGCACAAGGTTTAGTTGATTTTACAACAAGAGAAAATGTGCAGTTTCATTATATACAAATAAAAGATTTACCAGAAATATTTAATATGTTAGAGTCTGTTGGATTAACATCAAGAATGGCTTCAGGTGATGGACCAAGACCAATTGTTACATGTCCTGTTAGTGGATTAGACCAAAATGAAATTTTTGATGTGACAAAAATAGTAAAAGAGATTGATACATATTTTGATACAAATGAAGATCAATTTTGTAACTTCCCTAGAAAATATAAACTATCAGTTAGTGGCTGTTCATGTCATTGTTGTGGACATGAAATACAAGATCTTGCATTTACAGCTTTTAAAGTAGAGAATGAAGTACTATTTGATATGACAATTGGTGGAGGATTATCAAAATCAAAACAAATTGCATATAGAGCAAATAGATATGTTAAAAAAGAGCAAATAAAAGATATAGCTATTGCAGTTGCAGAAATTTTTAGGGATAATGGGAATAGACATAATAGAAATAAAGCAAGAGTTAGACACCTAATTAATGATTGGGGCGTTGAAAAGTTTGTAGATGAAATTGAAAATAAAATTGGATATAAACTTCAAATTGGATTAGAAGAACCAGAAATTACGCCAATTGAAAAAAGAAATCATTTTGGAATAAATAAATCTAAAATTGATGGTGAAAGTTTTATTGGATTTGCAACAATAGCAGGAAGAGTTCCAGGTGATGATTTTGAAAAGTTTGCTACTATTTTAGAAAAATATGATGCAAAAGGAATAAGACTTACAACTAGACAAAACTTTATTGTGTATGGTGTAAAAAATGAGTTTGCAAAGCAGTTAGCTGATGAATTTGATGCTTTAGGATATCCTTATAAACCAAATACATTTAGAGGTATAATACAAAGTTGTACTGGAAAAGAGTTTTGTAAGTTTGGAATTACCGAAACAAAAAACTATACAAATTCATTGATAAAATATCTTGAAGATAAATGTAGTGATTTTGATGAGTACATTAAAATATCAGTATCAGGTTGTGGAAATGCATGTTCTCATTCTCAAATTTCTGATATTGGATTAATAGGTTGTAAAACAAGAGTTGATGGTCAAAGAGTTGAAGCTTATGATATTCAATTAGGAGGACATTTACAAGGAACAATAAAGAGTAAATTTGCTCAATCTTCAAAATTGAAAATACCAGCAGATGAAGTTCCAAGTTTTATTGAAAAACTAATTAATGATTATAAAAAAGATAACTTAAATAGTAAAAGTTTTAAAGAGTATTTAACAAAAATCGATTTAAGTAGTTAAGATACAAAAGAGTTAATCCTCTTTTGTATGTCTTATTATATTTTTAAGTCTTCTTCTCATCTTTACAATTTTTTCTTTACTTTTTGAAGATAAGTCTATATCATTGTTATCAAAATCTTTTCCAAATTCAATACTTAACATATCGGACTTTTTCATTTTTAATATTTGTGAGAAAAATATACTTCTATGACCTGTAATTAAAAAACTAATAACAGCACTTATTGCTGCATAATGCGCTATTTCAACTCCAAAGAGTTCAACTGCCATAATAGTAGCTGCAATTGGAGCATTAGCTGCGCCTGCTAATACACTTGTAAATCCTAAAGCTGCAAATAATGCAAGATTATCTCCAAAAAGTCCACCCAAAAAGTGTCCACTTGTAGCTCCAATATAAAATATAGGAGTAATAACTCCTCCACTACCACCAGCAGACAGTGTTATGGAGGTGAAAATGGTTTTCATAATGAATGCATACCATGGGACATCTTCTGCTATACTTGGATCTGAATAAAGAACATCAGATATAGTATCAAGACCTAATCCAAAATATCTATCTCCTACAAAAAAAGATAAAATTACTAAGATTAATCCACCTAAAAAAGCTTTTGTGTAAATATTTATATCAATTCTTTTTATATAGTATTCAGATTTTTTAAAAGCTGTAATTAAAAAATCAGAAACAATACCAAAAAATAATCCAGCAATTATAACTTGAAAAACTAAAGTTAAATCTATAGGAATTGCTTGGGAAAAATGTAAATTAAAATATGTATAGTTTACTCCAAGCATTTTTGCAGTTGTATATGCAGCAAAGCCAGAGATAAATGAAGGAAGAAGTACATCATACATAATGATACCTACAATTAATACTTCAACTCCAAAAATTGCTCCTGAAATCGGAGTTCCAAATACAGAAGCAAAGCCTGCACTAATACCACAAATAACAAGTTTTTTTCTATCTTTTTTTGAAAATTTAAAAAGGTCAGATAAAAAAGAAGCACTCCCTGCACCAATTTGTGCACCAGGACCTTCTTTTCCAGCTGAACCACCAGCAAAAAGAGTTATTAATGTTGCAAGTAGTTTTACAGGAATAACCGCAACTTCAATTTTACCATCTCTTTTATGTACAGCTTCTATTACTTTTTCTGTTCCATGTCCTTTTGCATTTGGAGCAAATTTTCTAACAAGGTAAACACTAAGCATCAAAGCAAAAGGTAATAAATAATAATAATCAAAAGGAAGAAAATCTCTACTTACTTCTGCTTGGTGAATAGTATTTAAAAAAAATGCAATAATAAAGCCAATTGTTACACCTACAAAAGATGATAATAAAACCCATTTTGTAACACTAAAAAATATAACTGATTGTTCTATAATATGTTTTTTCATGAAAGTACTTAATAATTGGTTTTCTTTTAATTCTAACTAATTTAATATGAATTTAAGATTAGAAAAAAGAAAAATTTTAATATTTTGTGCCTATATTTAGGGACTTTGTTTTGAAAAAACAAAAAAAAACAAAAATCAATCACAAAAATCCTTAAATTTTGCTATAATATATGTAATTACTAAAACAAAGGGTAAGAGTGGAGAATTTAGCGAAAGAAATTTCTGAAGTTATAGTTTCAAGTAGAATAACAAATATTACAGATAATATGGATGATGTTATAGATATATTACAAAAAGATGAAGACCTATTTTATAAAGTAGAAAATCTATTAACAAAAGATG
Source organism: Malaciobacter canalis (assembly GCF_008000835.1). Taxonomy (GTDB): domain Bacteria; phylum Campylobacterota; class Campylobacteria; order Campylobacterales; family Arcobacteraceae; genus Malaciobacter; species Malaciobacter canalis. Next base: position 2,394,645 of record NZ_CP042812.1, on the reverse strand, counting down.
ATATTGTTTGGGTAAACAAAAATAATAATAAAATTTTCTTTGAAGTATCTTTTGATAGTGACTATCCAAAATCTGTAAACAGTAAAATTTTAGACTTAGACACAGAAGTTAAGTGGATTGAAAATCAAATATGTAAAGAAGAAGAGTCTATAAATTGGGAAAATGTAAAATATAGATACAAAAGAGCTTTAAAAGAGTTGGGCTTTAAAAATGTAACTTACTACCAAAAAGTAAGAGAAGTGATAAAGCTTAAAAAACCTACAAGATGGAGATTTTTAAACAATAACTAAAATCATTAGCATATGGATATTCTAAGATTATTTAGAGTAAATTTACATATATAATTTACTTAGGAATATTTATGCAAGAAATAAAACTAGAATCTATTGAAACTGAGCTTTTCAAAGCTACATGGAGCCTTTATGAAGGCTCTTTTCCCTCAAATGAAAAGCGAGAATTATCTGTACAAGAAAAAATACTTAAAAATCAAAATTATACTGCATTATGCTATTTAGATAGTAAAAAGCAATTAATTGCATTGTTGTTTTATTGGAAACTTGGTGAATTTTATTTTATAGAACATTTTGCTGTTCATCCAAAGTGTAGAGGACAATCTTATGGGACGAAAATATTAAATGAATTTTTGAAAGATAAGAAAAATGTAGTTTTAGAGATTGAGCCTGTATGTGATGAACAGACAAAAAAGAGGTTGGATTTTTATAAAAGAGCTAATTTTGTTGAAAATAACTATGAACATTATCAAATACCTTTAAAAAAAGATGATAAATCAATTATATTAACTCTATTATCTTATGAAAAAGCAATCAATAATGAAGAGTATAGTAAACTTCATAAATTAATGCAAGAAAGTCTTGCAATTTATTAGGAGATATTATGAACATATTGATTGCAAGTGATTCATTCAAGGACTCTTTAAGTTCAATGCAAGTTGCCAATTCAATACAAAAGGGTTTTTCAAAAGTTTTTGATGATGCAAAATACCAAAAATTCTTTTTAGCAGATGGAGGAGAGGGGACATTAGAATCTATCTGTACACAAACATTGAATTGTCAAGAAAAAGAGATTGAAGTATTAAACCCAATTGATGAAAAAATCACAGCAAAATATGCTTTTATAGATGAAAAAACTGCTGTTATAGAGATGGCACAAGCAAGTGGATTAGAAATTGTAAAAAAAGAGAAAAGAGATATTATTAATTCTACAAGTTTTGGTTTTGGGCAATTAATTGCAGATTCAATAAACAATGGAGCAAAAAAACTTATTTTAGCAATTGGCGGAAGTGCTACAAATGATGTTGGAATTGGAATGCTTCAAGCATTAGGTGTAAAGTTTTATGATAAGCATAATGAAGAGATATCTGCTAGTAAAATATTGACTGCAAAAGATATTTTTAAAATTGAAAATTTTGATATTAGTGCACTGAGTGCTTTTAAAGATATTGAAATAGTAATTGCTAGTGATGTTACTAATCCTTTGTGTGGTAAAAATGGAGCTACTCATATATTTGGAAAACAAAAAGGAGCAACTTCAAAGCATATAGAATTTCTAGAAGAGAGTATATTTAAATTTTCAAAAATTTGTGAGAAAAAATTAGCAAAGAAAACAAAAGATGAACAAGGAGCTGGAGCTGCTGGTGGAGTTGGCTTTGCACTAAATACATTTTTAAATGCAAGGTTTAAAAGTGGAATTGATACTGTAATTAAGTTAATAAATTTTGAAGAGAAAGTTAAGAATGCAGATTTAATAATTACAGGTGAGGGTAGAGTTGATGAGCAGACTATTTATGGAAAAACTATAACAGGAGTTTTAAAACTAGCTGTAAAGTATGACAAACCTGTAATAATTATAGCAGGTGGTTTGGACGAGGGATATGAAAAGTTATATGCCCATGGAGCAACTGCAATCTTTGATATAACACCTATTTCAAAACCTTTAGAAGATTTATTAAAACAAGCAGATGAGAATTTAACTGCAACAGCTTATTCAATTGCTAATATGATAGCTTTAGGACAAAATAAGTCATTTTAAAATGTAGATATAAAAAAGGAGTTAAATACTCTTTTTTATATCTTGTAGTTTTTTAATCTTATTATTATATATATCTTTTTTTGATTCAACAAATTTTATTCTATCTTCATTTATCTCTAAATATTGTTGTTTAGAGTATTTTATAATTTTAAATAAATAGTTTCTTTTTGATGTTAGAAAATCTTCAATTTTTTCAAATCCAAAATTAACTTTTAATTTTGTAAGTATTTCATCTTCTCTTGGATGAACTACATTGAATTTTGTAGGTTCTTTTTTGTGTAACTCTTCTGATTCTTGTATTTGTTGTTCAAAGTGTGCTATAGTTGCTTGAGTTGTTTGTATATAAGAGTATGACAAAGCTCCATTAAAGTAAGCAAACTTTTTTCTAAGAGCAGAAATATTCTCTAATATGGTTCTATGATAATCAGATAATACATTTTCATATACTTTTGCAGCAAAGTGTCTAGTATTTGAAAACTCTAAATCTGATGCAATTTCTCTATGTTTTTTGATTTTCTCATATGCTTCTTGCCATTTATGAATTTCTGATTTTAATATCCTATAAACATCTCTAAAAGCTTCATCTGTTTGTAATTCATTATTTTTTAGCATCTTAATTGAGCGTTTAAACATTTTATCTACTGTTTGGTCATCATAAAATAAATTTTTATATACATTATCACTATCTATCCAGTAGCTAGTAAACTCTACTTTTTCTATTTTTTTTGATGATAAAAAACCACCTTTATTTTCTTGATATCTGTAATCTGTGATTTTTTTTACATTTTTAAAAGTTTCGTTTGCAATTTTATCCATAATAGATTCTAAAGAAGTATAGATGTTAAATAAATCTTTAGAATACTTCTTGTATATACTATCAAACGCTTCAATTATTTGTTCTTGAGTTGATTTTAAAATATCTATTAAAGAATCATAAGTTCCAATGATTGTTTCATACTCTTTGATTAAAATATCACAAACATTTCTTAAATCTTTTTTTATAGCAAACTCTTTTGATTCTTTAGCTTGTGGTCTAATAGTATTATCAATAAACTCTAAAACTGAATTTATATTTGACTCTTCAAGTTGTTTCATATCAAGTGAAGTATCTTTTTCTTGAATCTTATTTACTTTGTCTTTAAATTTTTCAAAGTTTTGAGAAAAAAAGTCAAGAGAGCTAACTTCTAAATTTTCATTTAATTTATTTTTAAACTCTTTAGTTACTTCTTCATATGCACTTTCAAGTAAAATATTTTTTTGATGTTTTCTTGAATCAAGTGCTTGTTTTGCAGATATTGGAATAACTTCAGCAAAATATTTATTAAATCTATTTTTGATATATTTTGTTGTTGTTTGGATTTGTTCATCTGTAAATTTGTCTTTTTGATTTAGTACGCATAAAGATTTATTTTTAAAGTGTTGCATATACTCTTCTAAAACTTCTGCTTCACTCATTTTTCCTGCATTATCAATAAGAGTAAGCCAAATTATTCCTCCAACATCTCTTAATACTCTTCTAGTTGTTTCTGTATCACCTTGGCTTTGTGAGTTAAGTCCAGGAGTATCAACAAAAGATATATCTTTTAAAATATCCATTGGAGCATATAGTGTTAAATATTTTACTTCTTCAAGCTCTTCTTTTCTTTGGTCTGTAAAATCTGCAATTGCATCTATACTATAATACTCTTCTGCTCCTGATTTGTAAGTGATTTTTAATTTGTACTCTTCACCATAATTTATAAAATTAACTTTTGATGTAACAGGTGTTATTCCTGTTGGAAGAATATTTCTTGATAATAAAGCATTTAAAAAAGTTGATTTTCCAGCTGAAAATTGTCCTGTTATTGCAACTTCCATTGGATATCTTGCTCTTCTAATAAATTTATCTAAAATTGATTTTAATTGAACTGATGGTAAAAAATCATCATCTAAAAGTAAATCCTTTACTTTTCTTATTTCTCCTTCTATACTATTTTCATAAACTACATCTTTTTTTATGTAAGCGTCTTTATACTCTATTACAAATTGTTGTAATAACTTCATTTTTTACAACCTTTTTTTATTGTTTCTAATCTTTTTAAATTTTTATGAATTTCGATTGAAATTTTATCTTTATTTTTATCATTTTCTTTAAATGAATTAATCTGTTCTTTTAATATTTGTTCATTAGTTAATAATTTAGTCTCAAAACTCTTAAGTGGTGCATTTAATGTATCAAAAAATGTATCAATTAGTTGTTCTGAAACCTCTTTTGCTTTAGTTTTAATACTTTTTTCAATACCTATAAACTCTTCTTCTAAAACTTTTTGAATTTGTAAATCTAAACTTTGTATTTTTGATACTTTTGCTTTAGAAACTAAATTAGTAATTTTTAGAATTAATATATCATTTGAAGAAGTTAAAAATCCACTTTTAAAGTCTTGTTGAAAAAAACCTCTTGCATCAAAATTATCATTGTCATGCTTTAATGAAAAACCAAAATCATGATATTTTTGCTCACAAATTTCACCAATATTTTGAGATTTTTTTATAAATTTATATCTATAATCCCTTACTACATCAATTATTCCATCTTTTAATGCTGTTTGAATGATATTTACTATTCTACTTTGTAGAGGTTTTTTCTTCTCTTTTTCAAATGTATATTTTACATCACTAACGACTCTTTGTCTGATAATATTTTGTAAGTCTATTAATTCTGTACTTAAAAATGCTTCTAATGATTCTATATAATTCTTTGCATCACTTTTATAATAAGTTATATCTTCTTGCATTGCTTGAAAGATTTTTTCATTTGCAGATTTCTTTTTATTGAACTCTTTTAATTCTGCTTCTAATTCATCTTTTGATTTTGCTAATAATCTTAATTCATAATTTAATGCTGAATATTGTTTATCAATTGCTTTTATCAATTGTGATTTAGCACCTTTAATAATAAGTTCTGTTTTTGAACTATTTTTTCCAAATAGTGATTCAAAAAGATAGTTTTCAATTTCCACAATACCTGTATCTTCAAGTTTAAATCCAGCTTCTAGTGCCTCTTTTTCTTTTCCTGTTCTATGAAGTAAAGCCATTTTCCCAGAAATTGGAATAAATTTGATAGTTTTTAAAATATAGTCTAGTTGACTATCTTTATTTAAATTATGAAGTTGTCTTTTAATTGAAGTTTTTGTGTAGTTTATTACTTCTTCTAACTCTTCTTTTGATACTGTATCTGCTCTTGTGATTACTATTAATAGTTTTGAAATATTTTGATATAGTAATGCATCCACAATAAACTCTACATCTTTTAAAGTTGCACTTTGACTTACATTCATTAAGTGTAGCATCATATCACAGTTTGATAAGTACTCTTTTGTTATCTCTTCTCTTTGAATAACCGGATCATCAAGTCCTGGAGTATCAACTATTTCTATACCATCTTTTAAAAAATCTAAATCTGATTTTAATTCTACATATTTAACTAAATTACATCTTTTTCCACTAGCTTCTGCTGATGTGAAAGAAGCTAGATTCTCAATATCAACCTTATCACTTCTTGTTTCATCTTTTATATAATTATCTAACTCATCTTTAAACAATGATTTAGTCTCATCTACAAAATCTTTAATTGATTCTATTTCATTGGCACTATTTTCTATTTTATTCCACTCTTCTTTATTCCAATAAAATACATTTGCAGATGGATTTTTATCATATTTTACAATTGTTAAGTTTGCAGTTTCAGGAACAACAGCACTTCCTAATATCTCTTTACCCATAAGTGCATTAAGCATTGTAGATTTACCAGCATTCATAACACCAGTTATTCCAATTGAGAATTTTTGAGAATTTATGTAATTTACTGTATCTTCAAGCTCTTGTTTTAAATCTTGTTTATTAAATATCTCTTTTAATTCTTCTATGATTTTTGATATTTCAGCTTTATGTTCATTAAAGTTTAAATTATCATCTATAAAAATATCAGAGTTTATCTCTTTTTTATTAATTTCACTAGGATCAAATAAAGAAATCAGTTTTTCATTATCAGAAGTAGTAATTATCTTTTCATTTTTTAGATATTCAAATGCATTGTGCAATATTGATATATTATTATTTTCATGATTTATAATCTCTTCTATTAGATTATATTGAAGTTGATAAAGTTCATTTACATTATTTGGTGTTTTACTAGTTATTTTTTTACATAAAGAGTTAAAAGAGTTTAAAGGTAAGTATTTTTCATAATTTTTTCTATTTGCACTTAAAATTAATGCAACTATTTCAAAGAATTCATTTGTATCTGACTTTATAATTTTATATGAAATCTCTTTTTTTATTAAAATTCCATGATAAAGTAAAAAGTAGTCATTTGCTAGGTTCATTATGCCTCCATATAGCATTAAATATAAAAAGATAATTACCAAAATTGGTAATTATCTTTTTATATTGTTTTAATACGAAAAGGGAGGTTAATTCTTTTCGTATTAAAGAAGTTTTATTTAATTGAAACTAATTTTCTTCTTAAATAAGCAATTTTATTTTGTAATGGTAAATGTTTTGGACAATGGTCTTCGCATGCCATTAATGACATACATCCAAAAATACCATCATCATCACCAACTAATTCATAAAAATCTTCAGTTGTTCTATTATCATGTGGATCAACTTCAAATCTTGCTACTCTATTTAACCCAACTGGACCAACAAAATCTGGTCTCATTAATATAGTACCACAAGAAGCAACACAAATACCACACTCAATACATCTATCAAGTTCGAAAGTTTCATCTGCTACATCTGGATCAACTCTTTCTTCAAGTTTTGAAATATCTGGTTTTTCATTTGTATGAATCCATGATTCAACTCTTTTTGACATCTTATCCATCCATTTACCTGTATTAACAGATAAATCTTTGATAAGTTCAAATGCAGGCATTGGCATTAATTTTAATTTTCCTTCTGGATAACTTGATGTAAGTGTTCTACAAGCTAGTGCTGGTTTACCATTTACAACCATTCCACAAGAACCACAAATACCTGCTCTACAAACAAAGTCAAAAGATAAATCAGCATCAAAATTCTCTCTAATATAATTTAATGCAATAAAAAGAGTCATTCCAGGAGTCTCTTCAAGTTTATAATCTACAAAGTGAGGTTTTGAAACCTTACTTCTAGGATTGAATTTAAGAACTGATATAGTTATTTCTCTACCTTTTTCTACACTCATTACTTGTCTCCTACTCTTTCATTTTTCTCTTTGTAATTCATTGGTAATTCAAATGGCATTAAGGCATCTTGAATCTCATGTCTATCTTTGCCCTCAGCTTCAAGTTTTTCTCTAATAGAGTCAACTTCTTCTTGTCTTTTTGCAGATAGTTCATTTTCAATAATCATACCCTTAGCACCATAACCTCTAAATGCTGGTGGCATTTCCATTTTCATAACATCAAGTGGTGCATATTCAAGTTTTGGTTCAATATCATCTGGATTTGGCCATGTACATAAAGTTCTGTTTAACCAGTTTTCATCATCTCTTTTTAGATAATCTTCTCTATAGTGTGCCCCTCTTGATTCTGTTCTATCTCTTGCACCCTTAGCTACACAAAGCGCAATTTTTAACATTTTTGGAACTCTATAAGCTTCTTCAAGTTCAGGGTTTCCTGCTCTTTCTTTAGATTTTACAGTTATGTTTTTTGTTTTTTCTAATAACTCTTTTAACTCTTCAACAGCCTCTTCTAAGTGTGGACCATCTCTAAAAATACCAACTTTTTCATCCATGATATCTTTCATTCTATTTTTAATTTTAAAAATATCTTCACTACCATTTAAAGCTAATAATTCATCTAAGTATGCATCTTCTTTATCCACAAACTTTTGAATTGTAGCAGTTGGAATTGTAACGTCATTCTCTTTACAAAAATCTGCAAAGTAGTTTCCAATAATCATACCTGCAACAACAGTTTCTGATACAGAGTTTCCTCCAAGTCTATTAAATCCATGCATATCCCAACAAGCAGCTTCACCACAAGCAAATAGACCTTTTAATCTTGTTGATTCACCAGTTGGTTTAGTTCTAATACCACCCATTGAATAGTGTTGCATTGGTAAAACAGGAGCCCATCCTTTTTTGCCCTCATCAGCTGGATCAATCCCATTAAAGATTTGACAAATCTCTTGTACATCTCTTAAGTTTTTCTCAATATGCTCTCTACCTAAAATAGAGATATCTAACCATACATGGAAACCATAAGGTGATGGTACACCTTTACCATTTCTAATATGCTCAATCATTCTTCTTGATACAACATCTCTTGAAGCAAGCTCTTTTTTCTCTGGCTCATAATCAGGCATAAATCTGTGACCGTCAACATCTCTTAAGATACCTCCATCACCTCTACAACCTTCTGTTAATAAAATTCCAGATGGAACAATTGGAGTAGGGTGGAATTGTACAGCTTCCATATTAGAAAGTGGTGCAATACCAGTTTCAAGTGCAATAGCTGCACCTATACCCTCACAAATTACAGCATTTGTAGTTTGTTTAAATACTCTTCCATATCCACCAGTTGCGATACATGTTCCTTTTGCAACGTAAGCTTCTAATTCACCCGTAATTAAATCTCTTACAACTGCTCCATAACATCTACCATCTTCATGAATAATAGAAATAGCTTCTTTTCTATCTCTTATATCAACTTCATGTTTTAAAGCTTCATTTGCAACACCAAATAACATAGTATGTCCAGTTGCATCTGCTGTATAACACGTTCTCCATTTTTTTGTTCCACCAAAGTCTCTTGATGTAATAAGACCATGTCTATCTTCATCTTCTGTTATAGTAGTTTTTTTAGCATTGATAACTGCTTCTCTTGAACCTGCTCTAACTCTAGTCCAAGGTACACCCCAACCAGCTAATTCTCTAATAGCTTTTGGTGCAGTGTGAACAAACATTCTTGCAACTTCTTGGTCACATCCCCAGTCACTACCTTTTACAGTATCTGCAAAGTGTAAATCTTCATTATCTCCATCAGACATCTTTGAGTTACCTAAAGAAGCTTGCATACCACCTTGTGCGGCAGCACTATGTGATCTTTTTACAGGAACTAATGATAAAACAATTGTACTAAGCCCTTTTTTTTGTGCGGCAACAGACGCTCTAAGTCCTGCTAGTCCTCCACCTATTACTAATGCATCACAGTAATTAATTTTCATATTATGCTAGCCTCCCAGTATTGTCAATTTTCATTATTTTTGCTGTTGGCACATATCTTTCACCATAATTAGCTTTGTGCTCAAGACCTATTTTCATGTATGCTGCTAATGTAGCAAAACCTAATACAAGAAAAAATACAGTTAATGCCCATTTAACTTTTTTAAGAGTTTTTCTAGTCTCTCTTGGATTGTTCCCATCAAACCAACCCCATTTTACACATAGTCTATAAAGACCAATTGTTCCATGAAATTCAACAGCTAGTAATAAAAGGATGTATAAAGGCCACATCCAATCACTAACAACTCTATCAGAAGAAGCATAAGGCCCAATTTCTCCTGGATTACTTAACATGATATATAAGTGTACAGAACCCAAAAAGAACATTGCAAAACCAGTAAATGCTTGTATAAACCATAATTTTGTATCATCATGACCCATACTTTTTGCATGTGCTTTTACTACTTGATACTGTTTAAAATTACCAGGTAACTTTCTCATACCCAAAGCAGCATGAACAATAAATATAACAAAAATAACTGCAACAGCTGCAGATACAAACAGGGGATGTCCTCCTTCAATTATGAAACTTCCCTCTAATGCTTTTGTTACACTATACATAAAGTCTTTACTAACTAATATCGAAGATACTAATAGCATGTGAGCCCACATAAAAAGAGCTAAAAATAAACCCGTTGCACTTTGAATATAATCAAGCCTTGCAGGAAGCCTACTCTTTTTTCTTTCAGTTGTAGTACCAATATAACCTTCAATTAGGTCACTCATTTTACATCCTTTCTAGTGATATTACTAATGTTTTTAACGTAAAGAGATAATAGCAAAAATCTTCTTCAAAAATCATTATAAAAAGAAATAATAAGCTTGTACAAATATTGTGCATAAAAAAGTAAGATAAATAAAAAAAGCCCTATTTCTAGGGCTTTTTTAGATAGTGTATTTGATAAGAAAAAATAAAATATTATACGTTGATTGTTACATAATAACACATACTATTTTATAAATAATGATCTAACAGTCATTTGCGAAATTTCTATTATTGTATCAATACTTGGAATTGGAATAAAAAATACAATAGCACTACCAATACCACCTAAAATTGTAACTATTGCTAAGAATGCAATTACATATGTTGATACTCTTTTGTCATTAAATCCTACACTTTCACAAGATGCATTTGCTGGATAAAAATACATTGTTGCAATAAGTCTAAAATAGTAATAAACAGATACAATTGTTGCAAATATTGCTAATACTGCAAGTGCTGCAAATCCTGCATTAATTGCTTCTGTAAATACATAAAATTTTCCAATAAAACCAATAGTTGATGGAATACCTGCTAAACTTAAAAGAAATATAGTCATCATTGCTGCTAAAAATGGTCTTTCTTTTGATAAACCTTTAAAATCATCATATGTAACTCTAACACTTGTTTCAGAAATAATATGCGAAATTAATCCAAATGCACCAATAGCTGTAACTAAATAAGCAATTAAATAAAACATAGTTGCATATGCTGCTTCACCATTTTGTCCCAATGCAAGAAATGCCAATAATAAATATCCTGTATGTACGATTGATGATGCTGCTAACATTCTTTTTACAATTTTTTGTGTTACTGCTAACCATGTACCAAATACTAAAGTTAAAATAACAAGTACATACATTATAGTATCCCAAAAATCAATAATAGAAGCAATATCTTGTAAGAATACTCTTAAGAAAAATGAGAAAATAGCTATTTTAAATACAGATGCCATATATGCAGTAATAATCATAGGTGCACCTCTATATACATCTAATACCCATGATTGGAATGGAAATGCTGCAATTTTAAAAAGAAAAGTAAATAAAATTAAAGTAATTCCTATATAAACTAAGTTTAATTCTGCACCACTATGTGTTGCTATATATGTTGAAATTTCACTTAAATTTGTTGTTTGTGTAGCACCATAAATTAATACAGTACCTAATAAGTAAAATGCACCTATAAAAGAACCTAAAACTAAATATTTAAAAATTGCTTCAACTCTTTTATTGTCATCACTGTTATATCCTACCATTACATATACTGAAAATGAAGCTATTTCAAGGGCTATAAATGCTGTTAATAACTCATTTGAATTAGCTAATAAAATCATTCCAAATAGAGCAAACATTAAAATAGTAAAAAATTCACCTTTAAAATATTTTCTATGTAAAAAGTAGTGTTCTCCAATTAGTATTGTAAGTAAAGTACCTAAAATAAGTAATATTGTAAAAAAGTTTGAAAACGAATCAAAAATTAGTACATTATTAAATATATCACTATACACTTTTATTGAATACATATCTTCAAATGAGAAAATAGAAAAACCTAAAGCTATAATTAAAAATATCGATGATATAACAATAAAATTCTTTGTAGAATATTTGTCATATACACTTAAAAGCATTAATATAACACTTGCTGATAAAATTATTAAAATTGGCATTATTAAGATTAGTTGATTCATTTCATCGCTCCAATTTTTAAAATGTCATTTATATAATGAGTCACAGTTGGCTCAAATTTATCTATAAATATATCAGGATAAATACCCATTAAGAATACTAAAATAATCCATGGAGTTAAGCCAATAATCTCTTTTATTTTCAAATCTCTCATTTTTAAGCACTCGCCATCTCTATTTTGTAAAATAGCTCTTTGAAACATCCACAACATATAAGAAGCTCCAATAATTACTGTAAGAGCTGAAATATAACCTAAAGTATGATTAAATTCATAAATACCAAAAATAATTAGTAATTCAGATACAAATCCATTTGTTCCTGGTAGACCTACATTTGCAAATAACATAATTGCAAATATAACTGTGAATATTGGTGCAGTTTTTGCAATACCACCTAATTGCTTAATAGATTTTGTTCCTGTTTCTTCATGAATAATACCAACAAGTAAAAATAGTGCACCTGTTGCAATTGCATGGGCAATAATTAAATATAATGCACCATTAATTCCATACTCATTCAATGAAAAAATACCAGCAGAAATAAAACTTAAATGTGATGCAGAAGAGTATGCAAACATTCTTTTGATATCATCTTGCATAAGGGCAGCTATACCAAAATAAATAAGCCCAAATAGACCAAATATAACAAACCACATTGAAAATTCTACATAAATATCAGGAAAAATAGGAATCATAAATCTTACAATTGCATAAACACCTAATTTAGCCATTATTGATGATAATAAAAATACTGCACCAGTTGGAGCATTTTTATATGTTTCCATAATCCACGTATGTAAAGGAAATATTGGAATTTTAATAGCAAAAGCTGCAAGAAATGCTAAAAATAACCAAATATTCTCTTCATAACTTAGTGTTGTTATTTTCATAAGATCATTGTATTGAAATGACCAGTAACCATACTCTGAATTAAAAGCAACACCAAGATATAAAATAGCTACAAACATTAATAATGAACCTGCCATTGTATAAACAGTAACTTTTATTGTTGTAAATACTTTATTACCAAAACCATATATACCAATTAATAAAAATACTGGTAGAAGCATAACTTCCCAAAAGAAGTAAAATAGTACAACATCAAGTGCTAAAAGTGAACCTGTTACACCTGTTTGTACTAGAAGTAGGTTAATCCAATAACCTTTTGTTCTTCCTTCCCATAAAAGTAAATATGAAGTTGGTATTAATATGGCAATCATCATTAAAATTGTTAATGAAAAACCATCAACACCAATGTAATAGTTAATTCCATAACTACTAATCCATGAGGCATTTGTCACAAACTGCATACCTGCACTTGGTTCAAACTCTAAATATAGCTTTAACACTAAAGCTAAAACAACTGTAGTTGCTAAAAAAGCTATATTTCTAACAGCTTCAACATTTTTAGTTGTAATCATTAATCCAAAGGCTACAACTGCTGGTAAAAATATTATAAAAGATAAAACATCTGCACTCATACTACAATCCTAACAAAATATATAAATATACAAAGATACAACTCATTCCAACTAACATAAATCCTGCATAGAATCTAACATTTGCATTTTGAATAGTTGCAACTTTTTTTCCAAATGAAACAAACTCATTGCAAACAGTCATAATAAATCCGTCAATAATCTTTTCATCAACTACTTTATCAATAAATGTACTTAATTTTTTACTTGCTTGTACAAAGATTTTGTCATAAAACTCATCAACATAGAATTTATTTGCAATAATTCCTTCTTCACTCTCTGGTTTATAAATATCAAATTTTGCATATTTTTTATATGCAACTAAAATACCCGCAACTGCTACAATAATAGAAGCTGCCATTAAAATATACTCAGTTGAGTGAGACATGTGAATTGCATTTGAATTTAATTGAGTAAGCCATGCATCAACCATCGCTTCTCCTCCAAAAATTGCTGGAAAGTTTAAAAATCCTGCTGCAATTGCACCAATAGATAATACTAATAGTGGAAATGTAATAGTTTTAGATGTATAAATATGCTGTGAAACATTTTTAGTTGGAGCCACAAAAATAATAAAATATAATCTAAACATATAAAATGCTGTTAAAAATGCTGTAAACATTCCAATTCCCCAAATTAAGTATTCACCTTCTTGGAAAGCTGCTGCTAAAATCGCATCTTTTGAAAAGAAACCTGAAAATGGAGGAATACCAGAAATTGCAATTACACCAACTAAGAATGTAAAATGAATAATTGGTAATTGAGCTCTGTGTTGTGCAATTTTAAAGATATTTTGTTCATGATGAAGTGCAATAATAATACCACCAGCACCCATAAATAACATTGCTTTAAAGAATGCATGTGTAAATACATGAAATAGCCCTGAACTATAAAAACCAAGACCAACAGCTATAAACATATATCCTAATTGAGACATAGTAGAGTACGCAAGTATTTTTTTAATATCTTGTTGTTTTGTTGCAATAATAGCTGCAAATAAAGCAGAAAATGCACCAATATAAGCAATAAATAGGCCAATGTTTTCAATTCCACTATATAAAAAGTGAAATCTTGCAACCATATAAACACCAGCTGTTACCATTGTTGCTGCGTGAATAAGTGCCGAAATTGGTGTTGGTCCTGCCATTGCATCAGGAAGCCATACATATAATGGAATTTGTGCTGATTTTCCCATTGCCCCAACAAATAGTAAGAAACCAGATAGTATTAATAATTCACTTGAAGCATTTGATATATTTGCTTCTATTGTAGAAAAGCTAAGTGAATCTGCACCTACAGCAAAAAATAGAGTTACAACACCTAATAAAAATCCAAAATCTCCAACTCTATTTGCAATAAAAGCTTTATTTCCTGCAATAACATTCTCTTTATCCCCATAATAAAATGCAATTAGAAGATAAGAACAAACTCCAACACCTTCCCAACCTATAAATAAAATAATAGGATTATCTGCTAATACTAAGATTAACATTGATGCTAAAAATAAGTTAAAATAAGCAAAAAACTTTCCAAAGCCATCATCGCCTTTCATATATCCAATTGCATAAATGTGAATAAGCCATCCAACAAATGTAACAAACATTGACATAAAAATTGCAAGGTTATCTCCAAGAAAACTCATTTGAATTGTTAAATCACCAATTGAAATCCAAGTAAATAAGTTTTGAGTGAAAATTACACCTTCTTCTTTCATCTGTAAAAATAGATAAAGTGTAATTAAAAATGCAATTAAAGGTGTTCCTGTACCAATAATTGAGAATATTTTATCAGAGATTTTTTGCTTTTTTATATGATAAAAATAAAACCCTGCATTTAAAATAGCACCTAATAAAGGAGCTAAAATTATCCAAACTAATAAAGGAGTATTCATGAATTTTCTCCTTGTGTTAGTGTAGTAAAGATATCTGTATCTAGTGATTTTTTAGATCTAAATAATAAAATAATTACTGATAAGAAAATTGCAGCTTCAGCAGCAGCTATTGCAATTACAAGAACTGTCATTACTTGTGCATCTAAATTAAAATGATATCTAGCAAATGTAACTAAAAATAGTGTAATACCATTTAGCATTAGTTCTATTGACATATAAATTACAAAGATATTTTTTCTTGCAATAACACCAATAACACCTATTGAAAATAGCATCATTGAAACAAATGCATATGATGATAAACTTATCATTATTGTTCTCCTTTATTTTCTTTAGGTTTTCTTTTTTTTGCAAGAACAATTGAACCTACTAGCGCAACTAATAATAGTACTGATATAAGCTCAAATGCTATTAGCCAATTATTATAAAGTGCTAAGCCAACAGGTTTTATATCTCCAAAGTTACCCTCTACAATATTTAAATCTTTTTCAGGTAGATTTGATACTGCTTTTAAAACTAAAATATTTAAAGGTAAAACTAAAAGGACACCTAAGCCAATTAATGAGTATTTTTTTGGTTCTTTTGGCAAATCTTCTTCTTTAATGTTAAGAAACATTAAAATAAAAAGAATTAGAGTCATAATTGCACCTGCATAAACAATTATTTGAACCATAAATAAGAAGCTTGCACTCAATAGGGCAAATAATCCACCAATTGATAGCATAGTTATTAATAAACCTAATGCACTATAGATTGGACTTTTATTAACTAGCATTGCAATTGCACCAGCTATTGCAAATATACTTAGTGCTACAAAAACTATATCAGCCATCATTTAAATCCTTTGAACGTTCATTTGACATTAAGTAGTCTTTATCAACTACAAACTCTTCTCTTGAAGAGCCTGTAAATGAAAAGATTCCTGTATCCATTCTAATTGCATCGCAAGGACAAGCTTCAACGCAATATCCACAATAAACACACTCTAAAAGGTCAATTTTGAACTGTTTTGGTCTTTTTTCAGCAACTCCATCAAATCTCTCTTGGGCATCAATGAAAATACAGTTTGCCGGACAAGCTGTTGCGCACATATAACATGCAACACACTTTTCACTTCCATCATCCCACTTGGTAAGTCTATGTACACCTCTGTATCTTTCATTTAAGTCATTAGGTTGTACTTCTGGGTATGACATTGTTCTAAGATTTGATGTATCTTTTAAATTTTTAACAAAGTGCTTAAAAGTTGTCTTCATTCCACCTGCAATAGCTGGTAGATATAGTTTATCTTTTAGCGACTTTCCGTGTCTTGGTACTATTTTAATTCCCATATTAACTTCCTGTAACTACAATATATGTTGCTGTTATTACAATATTTAATAATGATAAAGGTAATAACACTTTCCAACCTAACATTTGAAGTTGGTCGTATCTAAATCTTAACAGTGTCCATCTAATCCAGATAAAAACTAAAGCAACAAGAAAAAACTTAATAATAAAAGTTAAAACTTGAAGTACTGCAACTGTAATTGCTACACCATTTTGACTTAAGCCTGTTAATAAAAACCAAGCAAATAAAGCAACAGTAATAATAGCAATTGCCCAAAATACTTTATTTAAAATTCCAGTCTCTTTTGCTCTTATATCCGTAGGATCTTCCCAATTATTATTCTTCTTCATCCATGAAGTTAAAATAAAGATTTTTATAGGAACTAATATCATGATTGCAATCATCACATAATCAATATTACTTTTAAGAGCTTGAGTATCTAACCATGGAATTTGATATCCACCAAAAAATAGTGTTACAATAATAGCACTTGCTGCACAAAGTGCTGCTAACTCACCAACTTGAAAAAGTCCAAATCTCATAGCAGAATATTCAGTGTGGTAACCTGCAACAATTTCTGACTCACCTTCTGCTAAATCAAAAGGAGCTCTATTAGCTTCTGCAAATGCAGTAACAATAAAAATAAGTGCTGCTAAAGGTTGTAAGAATATACCCCAAGCAGGAATAAAACCAAATAATAGTTCTCCTTGTGCTACAACCATATCTCCTAAATGAATTGAACCATATGTTAATATCATAGAGATAACTGATAAAGCCATAGCTGCTTCATATGATATAACTTGTGCTGTTGCTCGAATAGAACTTAAAATACCATATTTACTTCCAGATGAATATCCACCTAAAATAATTCCATAAGTTGATAAACCAGCAAATGCTAAAAACCACATAATACCAAGTCCCATTGGTAGTGCTTGCATCATATGTGATTGATTGTCAATTATTAAATCATCTGCAAAAGGTATAACTCCAAATGTTAAAAATATACAAAAGAATAGTATAATAGGAGCTAATGTAAAGAAAAATTTATATCTAATATGACTAGGCATAAAATCTTCTTTAAATACTAACTTTAACATATCTGCAATACTTTGTATTAGTCCACCAAGTCTAATTGGGCCAATATTACATCTATTTGGACCAGCTCTATCTTGAATAAAACCTGCAACTCTTCTTTCCCACCATACTAAAATAGGAGTCATTCCTGTTGCTAAAATCAATGCAATATGAATATTTATAATAATAACTACTAAAGAAACTGTTGTCATATATTTCCTTTTTCAACCATGCTTTTCATCTCTTCAATAAGTGAAGTAATAGATAAGGCTGGATTTTCTTTATTCATTTTAGAGATAACTTTTTGTTTTACACCATCACAATTAATGTATGTTCCACTTTTTTCATAAAATGATGAAATAGCAATTGCTACATTTGATTTTTTAATTGTCATACAATTATGTGAGAAACAACTAACTACTTTTTTATTTTCCAATAAGGCTAAATTATCATCAAAGAGACTACTATCAAAAACTACAACCAATGAAGATTTATCTAAATTTTCTTTAAACTCTTTTTCCTCTTCACTTATTTGATACTCTTTAAATGCAGCTCTATTTGCACTTTTGTCATTTTTTTTCAAATAGTCATCACCAAATGATTCATCAATATAGTTTGGTGAATATCCACTTATATTTGCTTTTACCATATTAGCTAAAGCTTTTATATTTTGTATCTCTTCACAAGAAAGATTTGGTCCTAATACAAATAGTGCTTCTTTATTTGTAGCAATAAGTTTAAACATTGAAGCAATACTATTTTCAACTGTTGACTCTTTTGAATCAACTATTGCATTTGTAAATCTATTTTTATTCTCATTGTGATAAGACAATCTTCCCTCATCACAGATAAAATGACCATTTACTTCTTTATTTACTCTTGGCCTAAATCTAAAAATCTGATCATCTTTATATTTCTCTTTTCTATGATCAACATGGATATTACACCCTTTTGAACAGCCATTACAAATTGCATTAAAGCTTTCAAGAAACCATACTCTTTGTTGGAATCTAAAATCTTTTGATGTTAATGCTCCAACTGGACATAAATCAACCACATTCATAGCATACGGATTAGAAAGTGGTTTCCCAGGAAAAGTCCCAATTACTGAGTGATCAGCTCTATTTATTACACCTAATTCATTTGTTCCTGTTATATCAGAACAAAATCTTACACATCTTGTACAAAGAACACATCTTTCTTGGTCAAGCATAACATTTGCACCAAGATCAACTCTTTTTCTTGCATGATTTTTACTATCAACATTCACTCTTGAGTCATAGAAACCTGATTCCATATAGTAATCTTGTAATTTACATTCGCCTGCTTGATCACAAGTAGGGCAGTCTATTGGGTGATTGATTAGTTGAAGTTCTAAAATATCTCTTCTAACTTTTTCTATATTCTCACCCTTTGTTCTTACACTCATACCATCTTTAATAGGTGTATCACATGCAATTTGAGGTCTTTTTTGCCCCTCAATTTCTACCATGCACATTCTACAATTTCCATCTTTCCCTAGTGCTTGGTGATAGCAAAAATGAGGAATATGTATATTCTCATCTAATAAAGTATCAATTAAAAGACTACCTTTAGCAGCTTCTAATTCTTCTCCGTTTACTGATATTTTAACCATTTCACTCATGTTTTGTTATCTCCTTTAGGTAACTATTTTCTAGTTACCTGTATATAATTGTCTTGGTCTAGCTATTTTGTGAGTTGGATCTTGTTTTAATTCAGACCATTGAGAAATCCATCCAGGAATTCTTCCAATAACAAAGATTGGAGTAAACATTGCAACAGGAATTTTAAGTGCTGTTAATATTACACCTGAATAAAAGTCAATATTAGGATATAAACCTCTATCTCTAAAGTAACTATCACTTAAAGCTGCTTCTTCAACTGCATGTGCAATATCTAGTAATTTAGAATCTAGATTTAATTCTTCTTTTAATTGATCTTGTAATTTTTTTAGAGTTTCTGCTCTTGGATCTCTATTTTTATAAACTCTATGTCCAAATCCCATAAGTCTAAATGGATCATTTTTATCTTTTGCTTTTGCAATGTAAGATGGAACATTTTTAACATCACCAATTAATCTTAATTGATCCATTACTTTTTCATTTGCTCCACCATGTGCACTTCCCCATAAAGCAGCAATACCTGATGAAATAGCAACATATGGATGAGCTTCTGTAGAACCTACATTTCTAACTGTTGTTGTAGATGCATTTTGTTCATGGTCAGCATGAAGTGTTAATATTGCATCAAGTGCATCAACTTCAACTTGTTTAATTTCATCATTCTTTCCACCACCAAGGTACTTCATATTTCCACCTGGATAAGCTCTTAGCATATATAAAAAGTTTTCTGTGAAATATTTATTTACATCTGGATAAATCAATGGAGTACCAATAGAGTTTCTATATGCCATAGCAGCAATTGTAGGCATTTTAGCTAAGATTCTTCTTCTCATTGTTTTGAATTCTTCTTCATCTTCTAAATGTAAATGATCTTTATAAAATGCAGATAAAGCAGTAGTTGCAGCTCCCATTGTAGCCATTGGATGTGCACCATCTGGTAAAGCATCAAATAATCTAATAATACCTTCATTTAAAAATGATCTATGTCTAATCTCTAAATCAAAATCTTCTGATTCAGCTTTTGTTGGAAGTCTTCCCATCATAAGTAAATATGAAACATCAAGATATGATCTCTTTCCAGCAAGATCAGCAATATCATAACCTCTATATCTTAACTCTGAGTTTTCTCCATCAATGAATGTAATTTTAGATTCACAAGAAGCTGTTGAAGTATAACCTGGATCGTATGTAAACATTCCAGAGTCCTTATAGAAACTTCTAATATCTACAACACTTGGTCCTCTAGTACCATCAATAATATTGTACTCAAAAGACTTTCCACTTCTATTGTCAGTTAATGTCATTGTATTCTTTGCCATAATTTTCTCCTAGGTTTATTTAAATTCTTTTATAAATTCATCTTTAAATTTGATAATTATACTTTTAATTATATCTTTAACAGCAGGTGCAAAAACACATATAGTTTTACCATTCATTGTTTCACAAACATCTAAAATAGTATCTAAGTCTTTTTGTGTTCCCTCACCAGCTAATACTTTTGCAAGTATCTTATCAATCCAGCCACAGCCCTCTCTACAAGGTGTACATTGTCCACAAGATTCATGATGATAAAACTCAATTAAGTTTTTAGCTACATCAATCATACTCATATCTTCATCAATTACAATCATTCCTCCTGTACCAAGTGTTGAACCAATATTCCACATTGATTCATAATCTAACACTGCTTCTTCAACTTCTTGTGCAGTTAAAATTGGACAAGATGAACCTCCAGGAATTACAGCTTTAAGCTTTTTACCTTCTTTCATCCCTCCACCAATTTTATTGATTACATCAATCATCTTATTACCAAATGCTAATTCATAAACACCTGGATTTTTAACAGGTCCACTCATTGCAAATAACATAGTTCCAGGTGACTTTTCAGTTCCGTATGCTGTGTAAGCTTCATAACCTTTTTCTACAATAAAAGGAACAGTTGCAATTGTTTCTACATTATTTACAGTAGCAGGATTATCAAAAAACCATTCACACTCTTTTTGGTGTGGTTTTAATCTTGGATGTCCACGTTTTCCCTCAAGTGATTCAATAAGTGCTGATTTTTCACCACAAATATATGCTCCACCACCTCTGTGAACTGTTATGTCCATTCTATAATCATGACCCATAACTTTTTCACCAATAATTCCAGCTTCATATGCTTCTTTAATAGCTTCATTTAATCTATCAATAAACCATTTATATTCACCTCTTACATAAATATATGCATCATGAATATTCATTGCATAAGATGAACATATTATTCCCTCAATTAAAAGGTGTGGATCATATTGAAAAATTTGTCTATCTTTAAATGTTCCTGGTTCAGATTCATCTCCATTAACAATTAAATATGCTGGTCTTGGATCATCTTTTGGCATTAGTTTCCATTTTGGACCACATGGTGCTCCACCACCACCTTTACCTCTAAGCCCTGAGTTTGTAACTTCTTCAATTACATCTTCTGGTGCCATTGTAAATAGTTTTTGTATTGAAGAGTATCTTCCATTATCTTTTGCTACTTCTAATTTATGTGAATTAGGAATATCAAAGTTTTTACTTACTACTTTTACTAGCATTTTTGCACTCCTCAATTACATTCTTTAATGACTCAACACTTTGATTCTCGTGGTATTGTCCATTTAGTGCAAACATTGGAGCTCCACCACATGCACCTAAGCACTCAACTTCACTAAAATGAAATAAACCATCTTCGCTTGTTTCTCCTGGATTTATACCAATTGTCTCTTTTATAAACTTTTTTAATTCAGGAGCACCCATAACCATACATGACAATGTTTTACATAGTTCAATATGGTATGTTCCAATAGGTTTTAGATTAAACATTGTATAAAATGTTGCAAACTCATAAACTTCAATTGGAGATTTATTTAGTTTTTCTGCAACATAAATCATTGCATCTGGACTTACCCAACCCTCTTGTTCTTGAACTAACCATAAAGCTGGAAGCATCATAGAGTTACTATTTGGATATCTTTTTATTTGCTCTTGAAACTTTGCTTCATTTTCAGGTGTATATTTAAATTTACTCATTATCTATCAAACTCCCCTGCAATAAAGTTCATACTTGCCATTGTAATAACAGCATCTGCTAACATTCCACCCTCAACAATTCTTGAGTATGCTCCAAGAGAGTAGAAGCTTGGTGGACGACATTTTACTTTATAAGGTGTTCCTGTTCCATCACTTGTTACATGAAAACCTAACTCTCCATTTGCACCCTCAGTATATCCATAGTACTCACCTTTTGGAACTTTAATACCCTCAAAAGTAAGTTTAAACTGATTCATTAAACCTTCAATATTTCCATAAACATCTTTTTTATCAGGAAGTAATACTCCTTGGTGATTCACATTTAAAGGTCCATCAGGAAGCTCTTTCATAGCTTGTTTGATTATTCTTATTGATTGTCTAATCTCTTCAAATTTTACCATTACTCTATCATACACATCACCATGGCTTCCAATTGCTACATCAAAATCAAAATTTTCATAACCATAATATGGAGCATCTTTTCTTAAATCAAAAGCTACTCCTGAGGCTCTTAAATTAGGTCCTGTAACTCCTGCACTAATTGCGAACTCATCATTTATAACGCCAACATCTTGAGTTCTATCATGGAAAATTCTATTGTGTTCTACTAGCGATAAAGCATCATTTATTCCATTTTCTACATCTTTTAATACTTCATTTAAATCTTCTTCAAACCCATCATATAAATCAAACTCTAAACCACCAATTCTTGTATATGAGTTTGTAAGTCTTGCACCTGTTAGTTTTGATAATAAAGTATAACTTTTATCTCTTGGAGCAAATAAGTACCAAAAGTTTGTAAGTCCACCAAGGTCAACCATATTTGCTGCATTACATACTAAATGATCAATTATTCTACTTAGTTCACCAATTATAATTCTAATCATTTTAGCACGCGCAGTTATATCAATTCCTAACATATCTTCAATTGCTTTTGAATATCCAATATTATTTAAAATAGCACTACAGTAGTTAAGTCTATCTGTATAAGGAATTACCTGTGAATAGGTGTGTGTTTCACATGCTTTTTCAAAGCCTCTATGCAAATAACCTACTTCTGTTACACAAGCTTTAATTGTTTCACCCTCCATTGCTAAAAAGTTTCTAATAGTACCGTGACTTGCTGGGTGTGATGGTCCAACATTTAAAAACATTAAATCTTCATGATCTTCTTTGTTATATCCATAAGATTCAAGTAATGGAGTCATTTCATCCATTAGATCTTCTGTTTGAGTACATAATTGTCTTTTAGTTACTGGATAATCTTTTCTTAATGGATGACCTTTAAACTGGTGGTGATTAAGAACTCTTTTTAAGTTTTTGTGACCTTTAAATATTATTCCATACTGGTCATATGCTTCTCTTTCAGCCCAATTAGCACTATAATACATATCTGAAATAGAATCAACTGTTAAAGTTATATCATCAACAAAAGCTTTTACTGTTATAAACTTTTTAAATGTATGATCTCTTAAAATATATACAACAGCAAATCTGTTAGGAGTTACATCAGGATACTCTAAATAATCAATTACAGTAATATCTAATAAAAGAGGATAACCATCTTTTTTTAATTTAGAAATTGTATTTCTTATTTCATTTGCATTGATTAAAATTTCATTTTTATGCATCTAAAATTCCTTTGTACTCTCTTTTTTCTCTATCTTCAAGTACTGATTCTCTTTGAGCTTTTTCTTGAACTCTCATTACAGCATCTAAAACAGCTTCTGGTCTTGGAGGACAACCTGATACATACTCATCAACAGGAATAATTTCATCAATTCCTTGGACCGTTGTATAATTGTCATAAAATCCACCAGAACATGCACATGCTCCCATTGATATAACCCATTTAGGTTCACACATTTGATCATAGATTTTTTTTAAAATTGGTGCTTGTTTATATGTAATAGTCCCAGCTACAATCATTAAATCTGCTTGTCTTGGAGAGAATCTTACAACCTCTGCACCAAATCTTGAAAGGTCATATTTTGCACCAACTACAGACATGAACTCAATACCACAGCATGCAGTACCAAATACCATCGGCCACAAAGAGTATGATCTACCCCAATTTATTGCATGATCTAGTTTTGTTGTGATTATTGAATCTCCAAATGATGACTCTGCTCCTAATCCCATGATAACGCCTTTTTCTTATAAATATAAATTAATCCTGCAAAAAGTAATGCCATAAACATAAACATTTCTGCTAGGCCTAAAAATCCTAGTTCTCTAATATTTACTGCCCAAGGAAACATAAAAATAATTTCTACATCGAAAATTACAAAAAGAATTGCTACTAAATAGAATTTGATTGAAAATCTAAGATTTGTAGTACCTACTGGGTTTGAAACCCCACTTTCGTATACTGTGTTTTTTTGTTTGTTATCTTTGTTATTAGGTCCTAAGTATCTAGTGAGCACGAATACGCCCGTTAATACTAATCCCATAATTATAAAGACACTCGTCGCTAAAAGTAGTTCTGTTGACATTGTACTTCTTCCCATATAGTTTTATTATGTTTCGATTGTACAATATTTTATAGTAAGTATAAAGGTATTATAAGATTATTTTACACATTCATTAAAATAGTGAGAAAAAATGTAATACTTTAAAAATAACATTTTTTCTAACTTAAATATGTCAATTAAATTCATTATTTAAATAAGAAAGTGATTTAATTAATTCATTTTTACTAAGTGCTATATTTAGCCTAAAATAGCCTTTTGCTTCTTTGCCAAAAGTTGAACCATCATTTAATGCAAGCTTAGCATTATTTAAAAGTCTGTCAAAAATATTCTCATGTGAATCATTGATTTTTAAAAAATTTAGCCAAAGTAAATATGTTGCTTCTGGTTTATTAAAGCTTATGCTACTTTTATTCTCTTTTAAAAAATCATCAACATAGTTTATATTGTCTTTTAAGTATTGAAGTAAAAACTCTAGCCACTCTTCACCTTTATTGTATGCAGATATTATTGATTCAAGTCCAAATATATTTACAGAGCCAATATGTCTTTTTTGGATTGTTTTATTTAATTTATTTTTTAGAGTACTATTTTTACAAATAATATATGAGCTATTTAATCCTGCAAGATTAAAAGTTTTACTAGGAGAGTTTAATATTATTAGATTATCTAAATATTTATCTTCAAGATGTAAAAAAGAGGTAAATTTTTTAAAGACTAAATCTGAATGTATTTCATCACTTATTATTGTTATACTATTTTCATAACATATTTTAGCCAATTTTAAAAGTTCTTCTTTGCTCCATACTCTACCTACTGGATTATGTGGTGAGCATAAAATTAAAAGTTTTGTTTTTGAAGTTATTTTATTTTCTAAATCTTTAAAATCCATAGTGTAATAATCATCAGAATTTTTTAATGGATTTAATATTAATTTTCTATTATTGTCTTTTACAACAGAGAAAAAAGGAAAATATACTGGTGTTTGAATAATTACTTCATCATCTTTATTGCTAAAAGCCTCAATACAAGCACTTAGTGCTGTAACAACACCACTTGTTAAAAGGATATCATTTTCAGTAAAATTTGAAATTTCATGTCTTTTTTTATACCATGAAATTATACTATCATATACTTTATTACTAACTATTGGATAACCAAGTATCTTTTTGTCAAAAACTTTTTTTAAATCATCAAGTATAAATTGTGGAGTTTGATAATCCATATCTGCAACCCACATTGGTCTTGCATCTTCTACATGAAAATATTTTTTTAAGCCATCATACTTAACACAATCACTATTTTTTCTATTAATATACTCATCAAAATTATATTTTTTCATTTTACCTCTACCATAAACTATTTTTTATAGATATAATGATATAAAAATAAGATTAATTACTAATAAGGTTTCATATGAAAAAAGCAATTGAATTGTTAAAAAAGCATAATTTGTTGAAAATTATTGATGATGAGTTGGATATAAACTTGGAAATTCCCCATGTTGCTTATGTAGAAGTTAAGAAAAAAGATTCAAAAGCTATACTTTTTACAAATCCAGTTGATAAAAAAAGTGGAAAAAAATTTGATATTCCCGTTTTAATGAATGTATTTGGTTCAAAAAAAGCAGTTGAACTTTTTATAGGTGATGGAAATAAAATTGGAAAAGAGATAGAGTCTTTATTAAAAATGAAGCCTCCAACAACTTTTAGTGAAAAGCTTTCTACATTTGGAAAATTATTTGCACTTAAAAATACAATTCCTAAGAAAAGTAAAGGTAGAGGGGAGTGTCAAGAAGTTATTAAACTTGGAAGTGATGCAAACTTAAGTGAATTACCAATTTTAACAACTTGGGAACAAGATGGTGGTCCTTTTATTACAATGGGACAAGTTTATACAACTTCACTAAATGGTGAAATGAAAAACTTAGGAATGTATAGACTTCAAGTTTATGAAGATAATACTTTAGGATTGCATTGGCAAATACATAAAGACTCTAATCATTTTTTCCATGAATATAAAAAAGCTGGTAAAAAAATGCCAGTATCTATTGGAATAGGTGGAGATCCTATGTATATTTGGTGTGGACAAGCACCACTTCCTATTGGTATTTTTGAATTGATGTTATATGGTTTTGTTAAAAATAAAAATGCACAACTTGTAAAATCAATAACAAATGATATTTATGTACCAAGAGATAATGATTTTATAATTGAGGGCTTTGTTGATACAAGTAAACTAAGAATTGAAGGTCCATTTGGTGATCATACTGGATATTACACTTTAGAAGAAGAGTATCCATTTATGGAAGTAACTGCAATAACACATAAAAAAGAGCCAACATATTTAGCAACAGTTGTTGGTAAACCACCTTTAGAAGATAAATATATGGGTTTTGCAACAGAGAGAATTTTCTTGCCATTACTTAAAACAACAGCACCTGATTTAATAGATTATTATATGCCTGAAAATGGTGTTTTCCATAATTTCATTATTGCTAAAATCAAAACTTTATATCCAGGTCATGCAAGTCAAATGATGCATGCATTTTGGGGAGTAGGGCAAATGAGTTTTGTTAAACATGCGATTTTTGTTAATGCAGATGCTCCTGAACTTGAAGATCATGATGCTATAACTAGATATATTTTAAATAGAATTGATATTGATGAAATGTTAATTTCAAAAGGTGTAGTTGATGCACTTGATCATTCAAGTCCAAAATTTGCAATTGGTGGAAAGTTAGGGCTTGATTGTACAAATGAAGAGATTAATGAACTTGGAATTACACTTTTAAGTGACAAAGAATTACTTTTAAAAATGCAAGAAATAACAGATGAGGTAAAAGATTTAAAGCAGTATTACACAGATACTAAAAATCCAGTAACAGTTATAACTGTAGATAAAAAAAGAAATCAAAAGTATCTATTTGATGATTTAAAACCACTATTTGAAAATATTAAAATATTAATAATAGTTGATGCAAAAAATCAAAATGATGTAAATAATGCTTATATGTTACTTTGGAGAGTAGTTAATAATATTGATTCTAATAGAGATTTGTATATTCAAGATAGTACGATTTGTTTAGATGGTACAAATAAAAATGAGTTAGATAATTTTAAAAGAAGATGGCCTGATGATGTTGATTGTTCAAAAGAGGTTTTAGAGTCATTAAAACAAAGAGGAATTATTGATATTGATGAAGATTTTCAGAAAAAATATCAATTATAATAAATAAGAGTTTTTTGACTCTTATTTATCTATTATTTTAATATCTTTTTTATCTATATGCATAAACGCTTCATCATTAATATTTAAATTTTCAATACTATGAGATTTTACTATCATATCTGTATTATCATAATCAAGTAAATTTAATACAAGTTCATAATACTCTCCACAAAATGAGATATCTAAAATTTTTACTTTACAGTTTGATTTATCTTTTGATATTTTACATTCATCAATTTTTATAATTGCAACTTTATCTTCTTTTATATTTAATCCAATATCTTTTATATATCTATTTGGAAGTTCATTAACCTCACATAAAAAGTTTGCAACATACAAACTATTTGGGTTTTCAAACATCTTCTTTGCACTATCAAATTGAATAAGTTTCTTATCGTTTATAATTCCTATTTTATCTGATATTGACAATGCTTCTTTTTTATCATGGGTAACAAGAATTGCACTTAAATTCATCTGTTTTATTAAATCTTTTAACCAAATTTTTGTTTTATATCTTAGCATTGCATCTAAGTTTGAAAAAGGCTCATCTAAAAGTAAAATTTTTGGATTATTTGCCATAGCTCTTGCAATAGCTACTCTTTGTTGTTGTCCACCTGATAGTTGGTGTATTTGTTTATATTTATGATCAACAATATTAAATTGTTCTAAAAGTTCATCTACTCTTTTTTCTTTTTTCTTTTTTGATAGTTTATATAAAGCAAATGATATATTTTCATGTACGTTTAAATGGGGAAATAGTGCATAATCTTGGAATATATATCCCACCTCTCTATCTTTTTTATAAACTTTTTTAGAAGAAACACACTCATTACCTATACAAATGCTACCCTCATGCTCTTTTTGTAACCCAGCTATTGATCTTAATATTGTTGTTTTACCACATCCACTTGAACCAAGAAGTGTTACAATTTCTCCTGGTTTAACATCAAATGAGATATTTTCTAAAATTTTTGTATCATTAAATGATATACCAAACTTTTCTATACTTACCATTATTGTGCCTTATTCATATTTTTTGCTAGTAAAATTACTGAAACCATTCCAATTAATATAATAAACATTGATGGAACAGAAGATTCGACTATTTGAGATTGCTGTGTTAATTCAAGAGCTAAAATTGGCAATGTATCATAATTAAAAGGTCTTAAAATCATTGTCAAAGGGAGTTCTTTAATTACTTCAATAAATACTATTATAAATGATGCAAATGCAGAGTTTTTTAATAGTGGAATAAAGATTTTTACAAAAGTTGTTTTTTCTCCAACATCTAAAATCTTTGCAGCATCATCATATGTTTGAGGAATTCTACTAAATCCTGCTTCAAAGTTATTTATACTAATTGCTAAGAATCTAACACAATAACCAAAAATAATAGCTATTATTGTGCCACTTATAATAAAAGTAGAAGAGAATAAATCTATAACATATTTATCTAAAATTGAAAAGAAAGATAAAATTCCAACAGCAACAACTGCACCTGGAATTGAGTATCCTAATTTAACAATTTGAGTTAATGTTGATGAAGTTTTATCTTGATGTTTTCTTACATTATATACAAATAACAATGCTAATGCAGTTATTAGTGTAGCACTACTAATTGCAAGAGATAGTGTTTGATAAAGTGTTGTCATAAAATCTTCATCTATTATATCTTCATATGAAATACTAAACCAAAAGCAAAGTTGAATAAATGGCAATAAAAATCCAAAGAAAAATGGTATAAAACATGCTAAAAATGCTAAAAATGATTTAATTCCAGTAAGTTTTTCTTTCTCTATTGGTTTAAAATCTTTTCCTGAACTTTTAAATACTTTGTTTTTTCTTTGAATTCTTTCTAAAATAATTAACAAAAATACAAAGCTCATTAAAATACTTGCAAGTTTTGCTGCATCTTCAACACTTCCCATTCCAAACCAAGTTTTAAAAATACCTGTTACAAATGTATTTACTCCAAAATAGTCCATAACACCAAAATCAGCAACTGCTTCCATAACTGCAAGTGTTACTCCTGCTACAATTGCAGGTCTTGAAATTGGTAAAATCACTTTTTTAAATATTTGCCATGAAGAGAGATTGAAAGTTTTTGCTGCTTCAATAATCGAAGCAGATTCAAAACTTAAATATGTTTTACAAATAAGATAGACATATGGATAAAGTACTAATGACATTACTAAAATAGCACCTTCTATTGACATAATATCAAAGAATACTACTTCACTAAGGTCTTTATCTAAAATATCAAGAATAAATGTTGTCACTGTTCCTGTTATATTAAACATTCCTCCATAAATAAACGCAACAATATAAGTAGGAATAGCAAATGGTAAAATTAGACCATAGTGAAAAAATTTTGAAAAAGCAAAGTTATAAAGTGATGTTAAATATGCTGTTGTAAAACCAAAAAGTGTTGTTAAAATAGCAACTCCAACCATTATATATAAAGAGTTGAAAATATATGTAAAAAGTAAAGTCTCTTTTAGATGTTGCCAATTATCACTGTGACCTATAAAAAGATAAAGAAAAATAATTATTGCAGGAGCTGAGATAAGTAGCGTTAATATAAAGCTACTTATCTTAATTTTAGAAATCGTATTTTTCAATTAATACTACTTCCAACCAGCTAAATCAAAAGCTTTAACTGCTGCTTTGTTATTTTGACCTAATGTATTTATAGAAATATGGTCATCTTCAAATGTTCCCCATGATTTTACTAAATCAGATGCTTCAACACTTTTAAGTACTGGGTACTCAAAATTTGCTTTTGAAAATAACTCTTGTGCATCTTTTGAAGCTAAGAACTCAATAAATTTTATTGCATTTTCTTTATTTGGAGCATATTTAGCAACACCTGCACCACTTACATTTATATGTGTTCCACCGTTTTCAAACTTTGGAAAAAATACTTTTACTTTTTTAACTGATTCACTTTGTGATAAATCTTTATTATCAACCATTTTACCAATATAGTATGTATTAACAATTGCTATTGAACCAATTCCACTTGCTATAGCTTTTACTTGGTATCTATCATTTCCTTTTGGAGCTTTTGCCATATTTGCAACAACACCTTTTGCCCATTTAATTGCATACTCTTCTCCATGATGAGCTATCATTGCTGCCATAAGAGATTGATTATATATATTATTTGAAGATCTAACCATAATTTGACCTTTGAATTTAGGATCAGCTAAATCTTCATATGTTGTAAGTTTTTTGTCCATTCCTGAACCAATTTTATAAGCAGTAACTCTTGCTCTTTTAGTAAGAGCAAACCATTGATTATCTACATCTCTTAGTTGTTTTGGAATATTTTCCATTAAATAATTTGATTTAATTGATTGTAAAAGATTTTTTGATTTAGCTTGATATAATCTTCCTGCATCAACTGTTATTAAAACATCAGCAGGTGATTTTTTACCTTCACTTTCAATTCTTTTAATTAATGCACTAGCTTTTGCTTTAATTACATTTACTTTAATACCAGTTTTTTCTTCAAACATTTTGAAAAGTTTTTTATCTGTATCGTAATGTCTATGCGAATAAACATTTACTTCTGAACTTGCAAATACTGATGAAACAAGTATTGCAGTACTTAAAGCCAATTTTTTTAACATCTTTTTCCTTTTTTTGATAATAGTTATTGGAATTATAATTTTTTGAAACTTTTAAGTCACTGAATAATAAGTACTATTATCAATTTAACACTGCTTTATTCAGTTTTATTTTTTCTTTGATATAATATGCTTTTATTTAAAGGTTAATTATGATTATATTCGAAGCTACTATAAAAGAGAATGGAATTGGTGGATGGTTTTTACAATTAAAAGATACAATTACTCAAAGAGTTGAAAAATGTGATGACTTAAAAGAGTTTTCTGAAACTATTGAAAAAATGGGTTTAGATTATGGTGGACACATTGATGAAGTAAAATGGATAGTAGATGAAAATGTTCCTCAAAAACATATAATTGAAGTAAAAGAACAAATGGCAAAAATACAAAAGGAATTGTTTAATGATTCTAATGATTGATAATTATGATTCTTTTACATATAATATTGTTCAATATTGCAAAGAATTAGGCGCAAATTTAAAAATAATAAGAAATGATGAACTAAATATTGAACAAATAAAAAAAATAAATCCTAAAAAGATTATAATCTCTCCAGGACCAGCTACTCCTGATGATGCTGGAGTATGTCTTGATGTTATTAAAGAGTTTGCAGGTAAAATACCAATATTTGGAATATGTTTAGGTCATCAAAGTATAGCTCAAGTTTATGGAGCAAAAGTAATTAAAGCACCAAATATGATGCATGGTAAAACATCAAAAATAAAAAAATGTTTTGATACACCAATATTTAATAATTTACCAAATGAGTTTACACAAACTAGATATCACTCATTAACTGTTGATAAAAACAGTTTAACTGATGATATAATACCAACATCATATAGTTTAGATGACAATGAAATTATGTCATTAGAGATAAAAAATAAAAAAATTTATGGAGTACAGTTTCATCCAGAATCTATAATGAGTGAATATGGATATGAGATGATTGAAAACTTTTTGAAACTATGATAAACACAACAAATCAATACAATAAAACTGTTTATATAACTCTTGCAATTACAACAATTGTATTGATTTTTGTTTCAAATACTCTTAGTATTTCTTATAAAGAAGCATTGAATTTCTTTGAAAATAATTCTTTGTTATCATTACTAACAAATATATCAACTACTATATTTGGTCAAAATGATATTGCATTAAGATTACCTTTTTTAACTTTTTACTTTCTTAGTGTTATTTTGATATATGTTAATACACGAACATACTTTAAATATCAAAGTGATAGAGTAGTATCTACTATTATCTTTATGTTTTTACCAGGTGTTTTAAGTGCTTCTCTTTTAGTTAATAGTGCAATAGTAGTGACTTTTTGCACTCTTTTTTATATATACTATTACCAAAAAATGCAAAAACATAATTATGTTTTTTTAATTGCTTTTTTATTTGTTGATAACTCTTTTGCAATATTCTTTTTAGCAATTTTTTTCTATTCTTTAAATAAGCGTGATAATGCAATAATATTTATAAGTCTAATTTTATTTGGCTTGTCTATGGGAATATATGGTTTTGAAAGTGGAGGTAAACCTAAAGGATTTTTTGTAGATACCTTTGCAATTTATGCATCAATTTTTTCACCTTTTCTTTTTCTATACTTTTTTTATTCAATGTATAGATTAGGTGTGAAAAATCAAAGAACGCTTATTTGGTATATTAGTGCAACTGCATTAGTTTTTTCAATTATTTTTTCATTTAGACAAAAAATATATATTGAAGATTATGCTCCATATGTTGTAATTGCTATTCCTTTAATGGTAAAACTATTTTTTCATTCATATAGGGTTAGATTAAAAGAGTTTAGAAAAAAACATTACTATTTTGCTCTTTTGGTATTTTTAACACTATTATTGAATATTTTTATTACAATTTTTAATAAACCATTATATATGTTTTTAGAAAATCCTAAAAAACACTTTGTATATAAATATCATGTAGTAAAAGAGTTAAGTAGTAAACTTAATGACTTAAATATAAATCATATAAAATCAGAAGATGAAGAGTTAATATTAAGACTTAGATTTTATAAAATATATCAAGGTAATAGTTATATTATATCATTAGAAAAAATCAAAAATTATAACTTTAAAATACCAATTAAATATTATGGAGTTGAGATAGCAACTGCATATGTAGCAAAAGTTAATGAATAAAAAGTCATATTCATTAATAGAATTGCTTTTTGCTTTGACCTTAATAACCATTATAACTGCATCATTTTATTCTAACATTAGCTTAGATAAATTTCAAAGTAATATCGATCATGCAACTAATAGACTTATTTTATATTTAAAGCAAACTAGATACCAAGCCTTAATTGATAATAAAGTAGATGAAAATCAAGAAAAATGGCATAAAAAAAGATGGACACTAAAATTCTTTGAGTGTAGAGAAAAAGTTGGAGGTCTATATTATGTTATATATAGTGATAAAAATATGAAAGGACATCCAAATAAACAAGAGAGTTTAAAAGATCCTTTATCTAATAAATACATATATAGTTCAAATAAATGCTTAGTAGATAATGATACTTCAAAATATGTTTTATTAACGAAAAAATTTGGTGTAGATAAAATTGATGTAAGTTGTAAAATGGATTCTTCATTAGGTAAAATATCTTTTGGTGAAGATGGCTTTGTATATAAAAAGCTTAGTAATAACAAAAATGAACACTATAAATATAAGATTAACAAACCATGTATTATAAAGCTATATGATAAAAATAACAGTATGAGAGAAATTGTAATTGAGCATAGTACTGGATATATCTATAAAAAACCCCATAAAATATAGAGAAGAGAGTAAAGAAGAAAGTATTTTCCAAAATTTAAGCCTGCATTAAGTTTAAACCCTTGACAAAGGGGCAAGATTTGTCTATAATTCCCGTCCAAATTCGCTGAGGCAAACAAGAGATTGAGAGCTAAAGATGAGATTGAGTTCTTTAACACAAAGTAAGTTTGTAAGAGAAGTAACTTTTATAAACTGAATATATATATGACAAGAAAAATAAGAAGAATACAAATTCTTCGTCTATAATATCATACATAAAGTATGATAAAACAATGAGTAATTAATTTTGTATAGAAATACATAATTAGTCAGAGAACAAACACTTTATGGAGAGTTTGATCCTGGCTCAGAGTGAACGCTGGCGGCGTGCTTAACACATGCAAGTCGAACGAGAACGGGATTAGCTTGCTAATCTGTCAGCTAAGTGGCGCACGGGTGAGTAATATATAGGTAACGTGCCTTCAAGAGGGGGATAACAGATGGAAACGTCTGCTAAAACCCCATATGCCTTTAATGCGAAAGTATGCAAGGGAAATATTTATAGCTTGAAGATCGGCCTGTACAGTATCAGATAGTTGGTGAGGTAATAGCTCACCAAGTCAATGACGCTTAACTGGTTTGAGAGGATGATCAGTCACACTGGAACTGAGACACGGTCCAGACTCCTACGGGAGGCAGCAGTGGGGAATATTGCACAATGGGGGAAACCCTGATGCAGCAACGCCGCGTGGAGGATGACACATTTCGGTGCGTAAACTCCTTTTATATAAGAAGATAATGACGGTATTATATGAATAAGCACCGGCTAACTCCGTGCCAGCAGCCGCGGTAATACGGAGGGTGCAAGCGTTACTCGGAATCACTGGGCGTAAAGAGCGTGTAGGCGGATAGATAAGTCAGAAGTGAAATCCAATAGCTTAACTATTGAACTGCTTTTGAAACTGTCTATCTAGAGTATGGGAGAGGTAGATGGAATTTCTGGTGTAGGGGTAAAATCCGTAGAGATCAGAAGGAATACCGATTGCGAAGGCGATCTACTGGAACATAACTGACGCTGAGACGCGAAAGCGTGGGGAGCAAACAGGATTAGATACCCTGGTAGTCCACGCCCTAAACGATGTACACTAGTTGTTGCTATGCTCGACATAGCAGTAATGCAGTTAACACATTAAGTGTACCGCCTGGGGAGTACGGTCGCAAGATTAAAACTCAAAGGAATAGACGGGGACCCGCACAAGCGGTGGAGCATGTGGTTTAATTCGACGATACGCGAAGAACCTTACCTGGTCTTGACATAGTAAGAACCATTTAGAGATAGATGGGTGTCTGCTTGCAGAAACTTATATACAGGTGCTGCACGGCTGTCGTCAGCTCGTGTCGTGAGATGTTGGGTTAAGTCCCGCAACGAGCGCAACCCTCGTCATTAGTTGCTAACACTTCGGGTGAGAACTCTAATGAGACTGCCTACGCAAGTAGGAGGAAGGTGAGGACGACGTCAAGTCATCATGGCCCTTACGACCAGGGCTACACACGTGCTACAATGGGGTATACAAAGAGCAGCGATACAGTGATGTGGAGCAAATCTAAAAAATACCTCCCAGTTCGGATTGTAGTCTGCAACTCGACTACATGAAGTTGGAATCGCTAGTAATCGTAGATCAGCAATGCTACGGTGAATACGTTCCCGGGTCTTGTACTCACCGCCCGTCACACCATGGGAGTTGATTTCACTCGAAGCGGGGATGCTAAGATAGCTACCCTCCACAGTGGAATTAGCGACTGGGGTGAAGTCGTAACAAGGTAACCGTAGGAGAACCTGCGGTTGGATCACCTCCTTTCAGAGAAAAGATTAAGAGAGTCAAAACTCTTAATCAAAGTCAATATATATTCAGTTTATAAAGGTTATTTAAAAGATAGGTGAGAGGGCCTATAGCTCAGCTGGCTAGAGCGCTCGACTGATAATCGTGAGGTCCCAGGTTCAAGTCCTGGTAGGCCCACCATGATTAAATAATCTTAAAAGAAGAGATTAAAAAGTTGGGGAATTAGCTCAGCTGGGAGAGCGCCTGCCTTGCACGCAGGAGGTCAGCGGTTCGATCCCGCTATTCTCCACCAACAAACAAGAAGAAGTTAAATATAAGTTCAATAAATATTGGATTTATATTTAATTTTTTCAGAGATGAGAAGATTAAAGAAGTTATTTAAAAATATAATGTTAAAGTCAAAAATTTTTCTAAGAAAAGAAAGCAATTTCAAGAAAGAAAAGAAGAACACAACTATTTTATTAAATTTAATAAGATAGTAGCCAAGGAATAATTATCAAAAAAGGTTAGAGTAAGATCTAATTAAAAAAATAAGCTATTAAGGGCTAATGGTGGATGCCTAGACTGTAAGAGGCGAAGAAGGACGTACTAGACTGCGAAAAGTCACGAGGAGCTGTCAAGAAGCATTGATTCGTGAATATCCGAATGGGACAACCCAATATATAGAGATATATATTACCCAGAAATGGGGGCTAACGTGGTGAAGTGAAACATCTCAGTAACCATAGGAAGAGAAATCAAAAGAGATTCCCAAAGTAGCGGCGAGCGAAATGGGAGAAGGGCAAACCCTATGCTTGCATAGGGGGTTGAAGGACCATAATATGAGACTAAAGATAATAGTAGAAATATCTGGAAAGGTATAGCAAAGAGGGTGAAACTCCTGTATACGAAATTATCAATAGCTCTAATGGTATCCTGAGTAGGACGGAACACGTGATATTTTGTCTGAATCCGGGGGGACCACCCTCCAACCCTAAATACTACTTACAGATCGATAGTGAACAAGTACCGTGAGGGAAAGGTGAAAAGTACTCCAGCGAGGAGAGTGAAATAGAACCTGAAACCATTAGCTTACAATCATTCAGAGCCCTATGTGAATTTATTCACAGGGTGATGGACTGCCTTTTGCATAATGAGCCTGCGAGTTGTGGTATCTGGCAAGGTTAAGTCAAGTACGAAGCCGTAGCGAAAGCGAGTCTTAAAAGGCGAATTAGTCAGATGCTGCAGACCCGAAACGAAGTGATCTATCCATGGGCAGGTTGAAGCTGGTGTAAGAGCCAGTGGAGGACCGAACCGATGGGCGTTGAAAAGCCCCCGGATGACCTGTGGATAGGGGTGAAAGGCCAATCAAACTTCGTGATAGCTGGTTCTCTCCGAAATATATTTAGGTATAGCCTCTAGTAGTAGCATGTAGGGGTAGAGCACTGAATGGGCTAGGGCTGCTTACCGCGGTACCAAACCCTATCAAACTTCGAATACTACATGTGTAAGCTAGGGAGTCAGGCGTAGGGTGATAAAATCCTATGTCGAGAGGGGAACAACCCAGACTAACAGCTAAGGTCCCAAAGTTACATCTAAGTGGAAAACGATGTGGAGTTACTGTGACAACCAGGAGGTTGGCTTAGAAGCAGCCATCCTTTAAAGAAAGCGTAACAGCTCACTGGTCTAGTGATTCTGCGCGGAAAATATAACGGGGCTAAGATGTACACCGAAGCTTTAGATTCATAATTTATTATGAGTGGTAGGAGAGCGTTCTATTCAGCGTCGAAGCTGTACCGGTAAGGAGCAGTGGAGCGGATAGAAGTGAGCATGCAGGCATGAGTAGCGATAATTAAGGTGAGAATCCTTAACGCCGAAAACCCAAGGTTTCCTACGCGATGCTCGTCATCGTAGGGTTAGTCGGGTCCTAAGTCGAGTCCGAAAGGGGTAGACGATGGGAAATTGGTTAATATTCCAATACCAACAATTAAGCGCGATGTGGGGACGCATAGAGTTAATCGAGCTCACTGATGGAATAGTGGGTCGAAGGACGTAGGTTGTAATTTAGGTAAATCCGGATTACAAGAGACCGAGATCTGATAGGCTGAACAATCTCTTCGGAGAGCGTTTAGAATCGATGATACTGTCGTGCCAAGAAAAGCCACTAAGTATATTAATTGTTGCCCGTACCGTAAACCGACACAGGTAGGTGGGATGAGTATTCTAAGGCGCGTGGAAGAACCCTGGTTAAGGAACTCTGCAAACTAGCACCGTATCTTCGGTATAAGGTGTGCCTACTTTGGTATAGAGATTTACTCTCAAAAGCCTAAGAGGTTGCAACAAAGAGTCCCTCCCGACTGTTTACCAAAAACACAGCACTTTGCTAACACGTAAGTGGATGTATAAGGTGTGACGCCTGCCCGGTGCTCGAAGGTTAATTGATGATGTAAGCGTAAGCGAAGCATTTGATCGAAGCCCGAGTAAACGGCGGCCGTAACTATAACGGTCCTAAGGTAGCGAAATTCCTTGTCGGTTAAATACCGACCTGCATGAATGGCGTAACGAGATGGGAGCTGTCTCAACCAGGGATCCAGTGAAATTGTAGTGGAGGTGAAAATTCCTCCTACCCGCGGAAAGACGGAAAGACCCCGTGCACCTTTACTACAGCTTGACACTGTAGCTTGGATATTCATGTGCAGGATAGGTGGGAGGCTTTGATTACTAGACGCAAGTAGAGTATGAGCCATCCTTGAGATACCACCCTTGAATATTTGAGTTACTAACTGCGTACAATAAACTTGTATCAGGACAATGTCTGGTGGGTAGTTTGACTGGGGCGGTCGCCTCCTAAAAAGTAACGGAGGCTTACAAAGGTTAGTTCAAGGCGGATGGAAATCGCCTGATGAGTATAATGGCATAAACTAGCTTGACTGTGAGAGAGACAACTCGAGCAGAGACGAAAGTCGGTCATAGTGATCCGGTGGTTCTGAGTGGAAGGGCCATCGCTCAAAGGATAAAAGGTACGCCGGGGATAACAGGCTGATCTCCCCCAAGAGCTCACATCGACGGGGAGGTTTGGCACCTCGATGTCGGCTCATCGCATCCTGGGGCTGGAGCAGGTCCCAAGGGTATGGCTGTTCGCCATTTAAAGCGGTACGCGAGCTGGGTTCAGAACGTCGTGAGACAGTTCGGTCCCTATCTTCCGTGGGCGTAGGAAAGTTGAGAAGATTTGTCCCTAGTACGAGAGGACCGGGATGAACGTACCACTGGTGTACCAATTGTTCTGCCAAGAGCATCGTTGGGTAGCTACGTACGGATGAGATAAGAGCTGAAAGCATCTAAGCTCGAAGCCAACTTCAAGATGAACTTTCCCTGAAGATCCCAGTAAGACTAACTGGTTGATAGGCTAGATGTGTAAGCATAGAGATATGTTTAGCTGACTAGTACTAATAGATCGTTCGGCTTATTATTATACTTGGTTTACTATCTTATTAAGTTTACTAAAGTTGTGTTCAAAGAGACTTTAACATTAATATACTCAAAATATGAGTATAGAGTGAATAATAAAATTCATTGTATACTCATATTGCTGGTGGATATAGCGAAGTGGAAATACCCAGATCCATACCGAACCTGGAAGTCAAGCACTTCTGCGCTGATAATACTGCACCTTTCAGGTGTGGAAACGTAGGCCTCTGCCAGCTCTTGAGTTTTTACAAGCCCTTATCTATTTTAACTTATTTAAGTTATCTTAGTTATGGGCTTTTTTTTTAGTCTTTACTTTATTTACTTTTACTTTTACTTTATTTACTCTTTTTATTTTTATTATCTATTTTCTTTTTAAATATATTATTGATATACTTGCTAATATTCCTGTCATTATTAAAATAGATATTACAAAGTAAGTTCCATTTTCAAATTTTGTAAAAGGTAAAGACGTAGTATTCATGCCAAAGAATCCTACAATAAGATTTAATGGTAAAAAAATACCTGACAGAAGTGTTAGTACATAAACTATTTTGTTCATTTGTTCACTTGTTTTACTTTGATGAAAATTATATAGTACATCAAGTTTTTCAAGACACAAGCCAGTAGTTCTATAGCTTCTTTGTAAATGTTCTTGTATATTAGCAAAATTACGTTCTAAATAATCTTTTTCATTTTTATAATTATCTATTAGGTTTTCTAAAGCTTCATTTGCTTTGTAAAGTATTCTATTTACTCTTATTAATTCATTTTTATATTCATACCAAGTTTTATTAAAACTATCTTGCTTTTTATTCTCATAAACACTTTCTTCTAAGTCCAAAACTTTTGAGTAGTAATCATTTGTTAATTTCATCGTTGACTTTATTGACTTGTCTAAGTATAAATAAAATTCTTTAATACTATTTAATGAAATGATTTGTTTGTTTTGATTATCAAAATAAGCATATTCTTCATTTGTAATTATAAATGAATAGTTTAAAAATTCAAGTTTATTATTTAAAAAAGAGGGCAGTCTTAAAATAAATAAATCATAATTTTCGTCAGTATAGAAAATTGAAGGATGCAATGAGTTTTCTAAATCTTCTTGATGTAAAGAATCAATATCTTTGATTTTCATTGCAAGCCTTCAATATTAGTATATATTATAATTAGTTTTTATCTTCTTTAATTTCAATAGAAATAATTTTATCATCTTGAGAAATATTATCAAGTGTTTCAAAACTTGATTCATCATTATCTTCAATTTCTCCAAATACTGTATGAACTCCATTTAAATGAGGACAACTATCAAAACAAATAAAGAATTGACTTCCACCAGTATTTGGCCCTGCATGAGCCATAGATAAACTTCCTTTTTTATGAATTTGTTTATCTGCATCTGTTTCACAAGCAATAGCCCAATCTGGTCCACCTGTTCCTGTTCCATTTGGACAACCACCTTGTGCCATAAATCCTTTTATTACCCTATGAAAAGTTAGGTTGTTATAAAAATTATCTTTAGCAAGTGTTGCAAAGTTTGCAACTGTATTTGGTGTCTCTTGATTAAATAGTTTAATCCAAATAGTTCCTTTTTCAGTTGTGATT
The DNA here is from genome assembly GCF_008000835.1 of Malaciobacter canalis. GTDB lineage: Bacteria > Campylobacterota > Campylobacteria > Campylobacterales > Arcobacteraceae > Malaciobacter > Malaciobacter canalis. Next base: position 2,353,410 of record NZ_CP042812.1, on the reverse strand, counting down.
TTAGCATATTTAAAACTATCCATCTCTTCTTGTGAATAGTTGTACTCTTTTAGTTCTTTTGAAAAACCAAACATATATTTCCTTTAAATTGTTATTTTAGTAATTAAACAAAGAATTATATCTATTTATTTTTAAAGTTCAATAACTATATTATTCGTTTTGTTTTTTTAAATAATTTAAGCTTACCATATTGCTAATAATATCTTTAAATACAGGGACAGCAGATTGTGCAGCATAATAGTAATACCAATATTTACCTGTTGAATTTGGTCTAAAAACAGTTACTCCTACTGTATAGGAGTTTTGATTATCATTTACAAAACCAAAAAAAGATGAAATATACTCTCTTTGATAATTTCCTCTTCTTGCAACTTTTGCAGTTCCTGTTTTACCTCCGATTTCAAGACCATCTATTTGAGCACTTCTTCCTGTACCATGTGTAACTGTTTTAATAAGCATTCTTTTTACTTCACTTGCTGCTTCTTTTGAAATTACTTTTTCTTTTAATATATCATCAGGTTTATATTTTCCTGAATCCATTTCTAAATAAGAAACAATTCTTGGAGTAATACTGTATCCATCATTATTAAAAACAGTAAATGCTTTCATTATTTGCATAAAAGTAGAAGTCATACCTTGTCCATATGATACTGTTGCTTTATAAGCATTGTCTTTATCTTTATCTTCACCTGCTGCTAACTTATAAACTGGAGGCATTTGACCAACTTTTTCATATGGAAGATCTATACCTGTTTTTCTTGTAAATCCAAATCTTTTATAGCCTTCATATATTTCTGCACCTTTTAATCTTTGTGCTAATTGTAAAGTACCAATATTTGAAGAAAAAATAAAAATATCATCTAGTGTTAAATAGTGTTTTTTAAATCTATGATCATCTTTGATATAAAATCTATCAATTTTATATCTTCCTCTTCTATATTCACCTTTAGAGTTTGCCTTTCCTTCATTATATGCAAAAAATAGTTCATCTTTTTTAACTCTATTTTTATCTAATACTAAAGCAATTGCCATTGGTTTTATAACAGAGCCTGGTTCAAATTGATATTCTATTGCATTTACATTTAATGATGGAATATCTTCTTGTTTTATACTTTCAGGATTAAATCTATTTGATGATGCAAGTGAAAGTATTTCTCCTGTTTTATTATTCATTATTGAAACTACAATCTCTTGTGCGCTTAATTTCTCTTTGTGTCTATCAAGTATCATCTCAATATTTTTTTGTAGTTTCAATGGAATATTTAAGACAAGTTTTGCTCCATCTTCCCTTTTTTTAATAATTGAATCTTTATTGAATGAAATATATGAAAGAACATCACGATTTCCTTTTAAAATACCATCTTCTGTTTTATTTAAAATTGTATTATATTTTTTCTCTAAACCTTTTATTCCTTTAACTTTTGTTTTTCCATCATCTGTTTCAAATTTTGTTATATATCCTACAACAGGTGTTAGTGTGTTTTCATAAGAATAGATTCTTTTTTCACCACTTTCTATAATACTTAAACCTCTTAGAATTCTTCCTCCATCAACTTTCATTGCTTTAAAGACTTTTAATCTTCTAAGTTTAAAACCCAACTCTTTTAAGTTTTTTGCTGTTCTAGCATCAATGTTATATGATAAAACTAAATTTCCTTGCTTATAATTTATAGATTCATCAACTTTTCTTTTTAATTTTGAATAAGAAATATTGCTATAAATAGAGAATAGTTTTAAAAATAACTCTTTTTTATCAAGATCTAAAAATCTTGTATCAATTGATGCTTTATACAATTTTTTAGATGAAGCAATTTTAAAATTATCAGCACTTACTATATCTCCTCTTACTGCTAACTCTTTTTTTGAGCTTTGTAAAGAAGGCAATCTTCTTTTATCTGTTATTGTGTTAGCTACAGAGAATACTAAAATTATAAGAAATAATAAGATTAATAAAAATAAAATTACAATTTTTTTTGTTTTATTAATATTTTCGATTTTTTTTGAAGTCATATTTATCCATTATATATTATAATAGGAGATGAATTTTAGCAGAAATAAGATTAAACCCAAAAAACAAAATACAAATATTCAGCCTGATTACATACTTTTTTTATTAGTAGCTGTTTTGATTATATTAAGTATAATATTTTCATACTCTTTAACTATTTATACAGTTGAATATTTTGGATATAACCAATTCCACTTTTTTTTAAGACAACTATTTGTTGGAGTAGTTTCAATTCTTTTAATGTGGACACTTTCATTGATAAATCCAGATAAGATAGTTGGAGTTATTGGTATGTCATTGTTTATTATATTTTTTTTATTAATGGCTGTAATGCCTTTTCTTCCCTCAAGTTTAGTAACTGAAAGTGGAGGAGCTAATAGGTGGATTAGACTTCCTGGTTTTTCATTATCACCTGTGGAGTTTTTTAAAGTTGGATTTATCTATTTTTTATCATGGTCTTTTCATAGGCGTGTTATGGTAATGCCAAAGAAAATGACGTTAAAAGATGAACTTTTATTATTAGCTCCATATTTTGGTGCATTTTTACTTGTGGTTTTTATAGTTGCATTTTTGCAAAAAGATTTAGGACAAGTTGTACTTTTAGCTTTAATATTAATTGTACTTTTAGTATTTGCAAATAGAAGTTTTAAAGTTTTCTTGTCTTTAGGCGCTAGTGCTTTAATTGCTTTTGTTTTATTAATAGTATCAGCTCCCCATAGAATTAATAGAATATATTCATGGTGGGCAATGAATCAAGATGGAATATTATCAATCATGCCCCATTGGGTTGATAACTATTTAAGAATAGATGAATTACCAGAGCCTTATCAAGTTTCGCACTCATTAAATGCTATACATAATGGTGGTTTTTTTGGTCAAGGAATATCCTTAGGAGATATTAAATTAGGCTTTTTATCAGAAGTTCACACAGACTTTGTATTAGCTGGTATAATGGAAGAAATAGGCTTAGTTGGATTGTTATTTATTATAATAATTCTTTTTTCTATTGTATGGAGAATATTTATAATTAGTAGAAGAGTAGATAATCCTATTTATCATCTATTTTCTTTAGCAATTGCACTTATGATAGTAATTGCCTTTTTGATTAATTCATATGGTATTTCAGGAATAATTCCAATTAAAGGTATAGCAGTACCATTTTTAAGTTATGGAGGTTCATCAATGCTTTCCATGGCAATATCAATAGGTTTAGTTTTATCAATTAGTAGAACAGTAAAAAAGGAGAGAAAGAGTACATGAAAGGAACAGTAGTAATAACAGGTGGAGGAACAGGAGGACATCTAAAAGTTGCTAAAGCATTTGTTGATGAGTTTCATAAAAGAGGTATATCTGCAATATTTATTGGATCTACAACAGGTCAAGATGAACAATGGTTTAAAAATGAAAGAAAAGTAAAAAAAGCATTTTTTTTAAATACAAAAGGTGTTGTAGACAAAAATCTAATAGGGAAATTAAAAGCAATCTTGCAAATAGTAAAAGAGGTAAATCACTGCTTAAATATTTTTGATAAAGCAGAAGTAAAAACTGTAATTTCAGTAGGAGGTTTTTCAGCAGCCCCTGCTACTTTCGCTTCTGTATTATCTTTAGGTTGTAAGCTTTATATACATGAACAAAACTCTAAAATGGGTAAATTAAATGAAATAACAAGTAGATTTGCAACTGAAGTTTTCTCTTCATATATTGATGATTCAAAGATAAAAGATTATCCAGTATCAAGTGAATTTTTTGATAATGCAAGGGTTAGACATGAAATTGAAACAATTATATTTTTAGGTGGTTCTCAAGGTGCAAGAGCAATAAATGATTTTGCTTTAAGTGTTGCTTTAAGATTAGATGAATTAGGTATTAAAATTATTCATCAAACAGGCAAAGCAGATTTCCAAAGAGTAAAAAATAAATATGATGAATTAAATTTAGATGTTGATGTTTTTGATTTTACTGATGATATTTCAAAAAAGATGAGTTTAGCAGATTTTGCAATAAGTAGAAGTGGAGCATCTACTCTTTGGGAACTTGCAGCAAACTCATTGCCTACTTTATTTGTTCCTTATCCCTATGCTGCAAAAGATCATCAATATTATAATGCGAAGTTTTTAAAAGATAAAAAACTATGTTTTGTTTGTAGAGAAAGAAACCTAAAACCTGAAATAATTGATAAGATTTTAAAAGCAGATATTAAGTCAATGAGTAAAGGCTTAATTGATTCAATAGGCTATAATGCCATTGAATCAATAGTTGATGTTATTATTGAGAATAATCAAAAGTAGTATCCCAAAAACAATTCTATAAATACCAAAACTTACAAATGTAAAGTTTTCTAGGAATTTTAAAAACAGTTTTATTGTTAAAAAAGCAACAAAAAAAGCAACAACAAAGCCAACTGCTAAATTTAATAAGTTTGAAGATTGTAGTAGTTGATCATGGTGTTTTAATAAATCATATCCGGTTGTTGCACACATTACAGGAAAAGCAAGTAAAAAAGAGAACTCTGCACTTGCTTTTCTATTTAATCCTACAAGCATAGCACCTATAATACTAGCTCCTGCTCTACTTGTACCTGGAATTAGTGCAAAAATTTGAGCAAGACCTATATATAAAGCTTGTTTAAAAGATACATCTTCTACATTTGATACTGTATGTTGACTCTCATCATAAAACTTTTCAACAATTAAAAATACTATTCCACCTACAATGAACATATATGCAACAATTTCAATTGTAAACATTGCTTTTACATATGAAGCGAATAAAAATCCAATTGCAGCAATTGGAAGAAATGCAATAAATATTTTACTCCATAAATTTATATGTTTTGTATTGAATTTATCTGGATAATTTAATATAACTGCTAAAATAGCAGCAAATTGTATTATTACTTCGTATGCTTTATTTATACTATTTTGCTCCAAATTTAAAAACTCACTTGCTACAATTAAATGTCCTGTAGATGAAATTGGCAAAAACTCTGTAAACCCTTCTATAATACCTAAAATAATTGAATCAAAAACTGTCATTATTTAATACCTTTTTCTTTTGTTAATTTAAAAAATAGCTTTAGTGCAAGTTTCTCTTTTATGCCAATATCATAATCTATTTTTGTTAAATATTCTAAGATATTCTTTTTTGAGATTCCTGAGCGTTTTTCATACTTTTCTAAAATATATTGGGGAATTTTAATATGTCTTTTATTAAAGTTTTTCATGGTTTTTTTTAATAATTTACCATTTTTGTTATATGATAATCTTGCAAAAACAAAAGGAAGATTATATTTATCTTGCCATGCTTTTGCTAAATCAATAAAGCTGTTTTTGTCATTTTCGTGGAAAAATTTCAATGCTTTATCTCCAATAATTACTTGTCCTTGTAAATCTAATACTTTTGCAAGTGCGTTTGATGTATCACTTTGAAAATCTTTTGAATAAACACCTGGTACTAATAATACTGATGTAACTTCATCTCTTGCAATAATTCCATAATCTAAGGATTTTTCACCTCTTGATGCAATTGAAGAGATAAATGCAGATTCAACTGATCTTTTTTTAAATTTTTTATTTATTGCAGAAGGATAAGACTTTTTATATTCAATAATAGCTTTTAATTGGTTTGATTTTATATTTTTTTTCATATATACAGTTACAGGTAATAAATTAATAAAATCTATCTTTGCGAACTTCATTCTCTTTTCCTAAAAATTAAATTATTTTAGATATAATATTCAAAAATTGGTAAATAAGGGGTTAAAATGGTTGAAGTAGAGTTCTTAGGACCTATTAATAAAGAAAAAATGAATTTAGATATTTCAAATTTATCACAATTAAGTGAAATTTTAAAAGATGATGAAAAAGTTAGTTCTTGGCTTGAAAAATGTGCAGTCGCTGTAAATGATACACTTGTTTCTTCAAAAGAGATGCCTTTAAGTGATGGGGATAAAATTTCATTATTACCTCCTGTATGTGGTGGGTGAAAAATGCAGAACTTGCAATTATTTGAGGGTAGTTTACCTGTTGAAAGTATAACAAACTCTTGGTATGATGAGTTTAGAAACTCTAATTATGGAGCAATTATTACTTTTGTAGGTGTTGTAAGAGATGAAGATAATATTGAAGGCTTATCTTTTGATATTTATGAACCAATCTTAAAATCATGGTTTGATTCATGGCAGGAAAGAGCAAATGCAAAGAATGCAATTGTGCTTATGGCGCATAGTAAAGGTGATGTTTTAAATCATACTAGTTCATATATTGCTGCTGTTTGTTCTCCAAAAAGAAGAGTAGCTCTTGAGATGATTGATGAATTTGTAGAAGATTTTAAAGCTAATGCTCCTATTTGGAAATATGATATTAAAGATGGTAAAAGAGTTTATGCAGAAGATAGAAGTACTCCAATTACTGGAGCTGGTTTGTTGCATTAATTATGAAAAGAGTCTTAATTATTGAAGATAGCAAATCAGTTGCTAGTAGCTTAAGTCTTATGATAAAAGAGCAGTTTGGATTTAAAACTGTTCTTGGCTCATCAGTAAAAGAGTGTGCAAAAATTTTACTTGAGTATAAAGGTAAGTTTGATGTTGCTTTGTTGGATTTGGGCTTACCAGATAGTGAAAATGGTGAGATTGTAGATTTTGTAGCAAAGTTTAATATCCCTATAATTATTCTTACAGGTTCTACACTTGTAGAAGATGAGATAAAAAATAGAAGTAAAAATATTGTTGATTATGTAGTAAAAGATGGAATGTATTCTTTTAAGTATGCATTGTCTGTGATAAATAGAGTTATAAAAAACGAAAAAACGAAAATATTATTAGTAGATGATTCAAATACTTTTTTAGAAACTACAAAATCACAAATTGAAAAATATAGATTAAATGTTTTTACTGCAAGTAATGGCTTAGAAGCACTTGAAATACTTGAAGAGAATAGTGATATTAAACTCTTGCTTACTGATTACTTAATGCCACATATGAATGGTTTAGATTTAGTAAGACACATTAGAAAAAAATATAACAAAGATGAATTGTCAATTATTGTTACATCTGCTATAAAAGAAAAAAACACTGCTTCAAAATTTTTAAAGTATGGAGCAAATGATTTTTTATATAAAGGATTTACTCAAGAAGAACTATTTGTAAGACTTGCATCAAATTTAGAACTTATTGAGCTTTTTGATGAATTAAGAAATAGGGCAAATAAAGATTTCTTAACAAATATGTATAATAGAAGATATCTTTTTAGTAAAGGATTATCTCTTTATAAAAAAGCTAAAGAGAAAAAAGAGAAATTTGCTCTTGCTTTAATTGATATTGATAAGTTTAAACATATAAATGATACGTATGGACATGATATAGGTGATATTGCAATAAAAGAAGTTTCAAAAATCTTAAATCAATTTTTATATAATAATGAAATATTAGTTAGATTAGGTGGAGAGGAGTTTTGTATTTTATTTCATAAAGTTGATGAAGAAGAGATAATTTCAAAACTTGAATTGATAAAAGATGAGTTTGAAAACAATACTATTGATTTAGGGATACATAAATTAGCATTTACTGTATCAATTGGTTGTAGTTTTAATTTATGTAGTTCTTTAGATGAAATGTTGCAAAATGCAGATAAGCAATTATATAATGCAAAAGATGCAGGAAGAAATCAAATAAGGTACAGAAAATGAGAGTAGATTTACACAATCACACTATTTTATGTAATCATGCACAAGGAAGTGTAGAAGATTTTATAAAAAGAGCAATAGAATTAAAAATTGATTACTATGGTTTTACAGAGCATGCTCCTATGAATTTTGATGAAAAGTATAGAATGAAACTTACTGAAAAAGAGTTTTATGAATCAACACTTAGATATTACAAAGAAAAATATTCTAATAATATAAATATATTACTTGGATATGAAGTTGATTTTATGCAAAGTGTTCCTATTCTTGATGAAATACTAAATTCTAAAGTTGATTATCTAATAGGTTCTGTGCATTTTTTAGAATCAAAAAATGATAGTTTACCTTGGGGCTTTGATAATCCAGAATTTATAGGAAAATATGAAAACAAAGATATTGACTCAATATGGATTGATTATTTTGATGCTATAAGACTAATGGCAAAAACATCTTATTTTGATATTGTTGGACATTTGGATTTGATTAAGGTATTTAAATTCCTTCCAAAAAAAGATATAAAACTAATAGCATTAGAAGCATTAAAACAAATCAAAAAATCAAATATGACAATAGAGATAAATGCAGCTGGATTTAGAAAACCAATTAAAGAACAATATCCAAGTATGGAGTTATTACAATTAGCTTATGAATTAGATATTGATATTACATTTAGTTCTGATGCACATGCACTTGAGCAGGTTGGATATTGTTATGATGAGGTAGTTTCACTTGCAAAAAGTGTTGGATATACTAAATGCGCTATTTATAAGCAAAGAGAGAAATTGCTTGTAGAGTTTTAAAGGTTTAAAAAATATCAAACTGTATAAAAAATATACAATTAATTTATTTTCTTTTTTCTTTATTTTGCTACAATGGATATAATAATAATTAAGGAGCTATAAACATGGGTAAGTTTGTAAACAATACAGAAGAATTTTTTGATTTTTGTAAAGAAAATGAAGTAGAATTTGTTGATTTTAGATTCACTGATATGAAAGGTATGTGGCATCATTTAACATATATGATGGACGCAGTAACAGCAGAACAATTAGAAAGTGGAATGCCTTTTGATGGTTCATCAGTTGATGCATGGCAACCAATTAACAAATCAGATATGATCTTAAAACCAGATGTAGATACAGCATTTTTAGATCCATTTACAGCAGATCCAACTATTATTGTAATTTGTGATGTATTTGATATTTATAAAGGTCAAATGTATGAAAAATGTCCAAGATCAATTGCTAAAAAAGCACTAGTGCATTTAAGTGAATCAGGTGTTGGTGATGTAGCATATTTTGGACCAGAAAATGAGTTCTTTGTATTTGATGATGTAAAAATTAGAGATGATATTAATGAGTCTTATTATAGAGTTGATACAGAAGAGGGATGCTGGTCTGATGATACAGATTACGAAGTAGGAAATACAGGTCATAGACCAAGAACAAAAGGTGGATACTTTCCAGTGCAACCAACAGATTCAATGGTTGATTTAAGAGCTGAGATGATGCAAGTATTAAAACAAGTTGGACTAGAAGTTGTACTTGGACACCATGAAGTTGCACAAGGTCAAGGTGAAATTGGGATTGTATTTGGTGATTTAATTGAAGCAGCAGACAATGTACAAAAATATAAATATGTTATAAAAATGGTAGCACACTTAAATGGTAAAACTGCTACATTTATGCCAAAACCATTATTTGGTGATAATGGAAATGGTATGCATGTACATCAATCAATTTGGAAAGATGGGAAAAACCTATTTTATAAAGAGGGTGAGTATGGTAATCTTTCAGAGATGGCTAGACATTATGTTGGAGGAATTTTCAAACATGCAAGAGCAGTTGCTGCATTTACAAATCCATCAACAAACTCTTATAAAAGATTAGTTCCAGGATTTGAAGCACCATCAATTTTAACTTATTCTTCACAAAATAGATCAGCTTCTTGTAGAATACCATATGGAGCTGGAGAAAAAGCAACTAGAATTGAGATGAGATTCCCAGATTCAACTGCTTGTCCATATTTAGCTTTTGCTGCGATGTTATGTGCAGGATTAGATGGTATTAAAAATAAATATGAGCCTATTGGACCTATGGATGATGATTTATATGAACTGTCTTTAGATGAAATTAGACAAAGAAAAATTCCTCAAATGCCACACACTTTAAGAGGATCATTAGAAGCACTAATTAGAGATAATGAGTTTTTACAACCAGTATTTACTCAAGATATGATTGATATTTATCAACACTATAAGTTTGAAACACAAGTTTGGCCAGATGAGTCTAGACCAACAGCATTTGAATTTAAATCAACATACTCTTGTTAATATTATAATTATAGAATATAAAAGGCTTGAAAGTTTATCTTTCAAGCTTTTTTTTTATTAAAATTGTATTTGATTCTCTTTTGGAATATCTATTGAATTAGTAGGTAATTTTGAAGTATTTGTATAGTACTCTTTTTTTCCATTAATTATAGAAGTTCTTACACCATCTGGTTTTTCAAACTCTCTTTTTATTTCTGGATGTAACTTTAAATAATTTTCATAAAAATATTTAAATGCTGGAATTGCAGCAATTCCACCTGTTTCACTTCTTCTCATTGGTACATTATTATCATTTCCAAACCATACAATTGTTTGAATAGATGGTGAAAATCCACAAAACCAAGCGTCAATATTATTATTTGTAGTTCCTGTTTTCCCTGCAAGGTCAAGTCCTTCAACTTTTGCTCTTTTACCTGTTCCTCTTATTACAGTATCATGCATAATATCTTTTGTTAAAAAAGCTTGTTCTGGGCTGATAACATATCTTTTTTCTGGTTCAAAGTTAATAATTGTTCCATTTCTATTTTTTATTGAGTTAATAATATAAGGCTTAACTTCTGTACCATCATTTGAAATAATTGAATAAGCTTGTGATAAGTCAAAAGGAGAAATAACAAATGAGCCTAATGTTATTGTCAAATCATAAGGCATATTAGTAAAACCATAATCTTTTAAAGTACTGTAAACTACATCAATTCCAATATCTGTTACTAAATTAATTGTTGCAAGGTTTCTTGAATAAAGTAATGCTTCTCTTAAACTAATTAAACCTTTATATTTTCCTCCATAGTTTTTTGGTTTCCATTTTTTTGTTTCTTCTGAATCTTCAACTTTATATTCATATGTTCTACTAATATCAGCAATTTTACTTGCAGGAGAATAACCCATATTTAAAGCAGCTTGATAAATAAAAGGTTTAATTGCAGAACCTGGTTGTCTTTTACTTTGAACTACTCTATTAAAATTTGAATCTTTATAGTTAAGTCCTCCTACCATTGCTAATATTTTTCCTGTGCTATTTTCCATTGAAATAAAAGAGCCATTTAAATTTTCTACAAATCTATCTTCGCTTAATTCATTACCTTGTTCATCATACTCTTTTTCAATCCCTCTTTTTTTGTTTAAATTTCTAAAATATTCATCTCTTTTTAAAATCTTTTCATGGGCTTTATTAAGTCCTTCTTTTGCAATTCTTTGAGCATCCAAATCAACAGTTAAATTTATTTTGTAACCACCTGTTTTTATATCTTTAACTTCATCTTTTAAAGTTTTTAACACATAATCAACTATGTATGGTGCTTTATTTTGAGTAAGTGTTTTATCATATATTTTAGGAGTACTTTTCATGGCTTCTTCATACTCTTTAGCATTTATCCAGCCTAATGTATTCATTCTTTGTATAACTTGGTTCGCTCTTGCTAATGAAAACTTTAAGTTTCTAGTAGGATCATAAAAGCTTGGAGCTCGTGGTAGTCCTACTAGTATTGCTATCTCTTTTAAATTCAGTTCATATAATTCTTTATTAAAATATCCTTTTGCAGCAGTTTTAATACCATAATAACCATGACCAAAATAGACTTGATTTAAATATCTTTCTAAAATTTCTTCTTTTGAAAGAACTGTTTCAAGTTTTAAAGCTAGTAAAACCTCTTTTATTTTTCTAACAATTTTTTTCTCTCTTGTTAATATTAAAGTTTTTATTAACTGTTGTGTAAGTGTACTTGCTCCCTCAACTAATGCTCCAGCTTTTATATCTTTTATAATTGCTCGACTTATTGCATCTGGGTTTATTCCATTATGTTCAAAAAAATGTGTATCTTCAATAGCAACTAATCCCTCAATTACTCTTGCAGGTATTTCATCATAGTTTACATATAATCTGTTTTCTTTTGAAAATAAATTTGAAATTAGTTTCCCATCTTTATCAAAAATTTGTGTTGTTAGCCTTGGATTATAATTAATCACTTTGTCAAGCTCAAATCTTATATGTGAATACAAATATAGTAGCCATGCACAAATTGCAAGTGCTATTATTGTAAATAAGCTTAAAATATATTTCATATTATTTCCTAAATTTTCTAGTTTTAAAATTAGACTCAATTAAAGTTTTAGTATATTCATTATTTGGATTTTGTAAGATTTCATTAGTTTTTCCATCTTGTATAATCTTACCTTTTTTTATAATTATCATATTTTCACATAAATCTTTAATTGAGTCTATATCATGTGTAATAAATAACAATGTTAAATTAAACTCAGTAGCTAATTGTTTTATTAAATCAATTATCATTTTTTTATTTTTTTCATCAAGGGCAGTTGTTGGTTCATCAAGAAGTAGTAGTTTTATCTTTTTACTTATTGCTATTGCTATAACTACTCTTTGTAATTGCCCGCCACTTAATTGATTTGGGAATCTTTCTAAAACCCATGAATCAAGACCAACTTTTTTTAAAGCTAAAAGCATTGACTCTTTTTTACAAAAAAATTGATTTTTTATTTTTGTCATTGGTGAAAGTGATGTAAAAGGATTTTGTGGAATAAAACCAATATTATTATAATTTAACTCAAAATCTGAACTATAATCAAAATCTGCAGATAAGTTTTTAGGAAGAAGATTTAAAATAGTTTTTAGTGTCAATGATTTTCCACTTCCACTTTCACCTATTAATGCTGTAGTATTTTTTATCTTAAAACTCAAATCTAATAATATATCTTTTTTTAATTCTATTTTTAATCTATTTATGTTTATTACTTTAGACATCTTTAAATTAGTTCATCTATTTTGTTTATTAATGAAATAAAATTTATTGGTTTTGGAAATATTGCATTTACTAATTTTCTATCTTCATCTTTTAAATCTTCTTCATATGCAGTTATTACTATTATTGGTATTTTAGAATCTATTTGTCTTATCTTTTTTATAAATTCATTTCCATCCATATGAGGCATTCTAATATCAGTTAAAATTAAATCAGGTTTATTTTTTTTGTAATGTAACAAAGCTTCACTTCCATTAGAAGCTAAGTCAATATTGTTTACAACCATTTTAAAAGTTCGGTGCATGATATTTATAATATCTTTACCATCTTCAACAATTAATATATCTAACTTTTTTAAATCTGCTTTAATTTCATTTAATGCCATTTTATACCTTTAAATTAGTGGAGTATCCATTTCGCTTGGAATTTCTAGTTTCATAAGTTTTAAAACAGTTGGAGCAATATTATTTAATCCTCCTGTATTTACTTTTGAAACACCATTTGCTAAAACAAAACAGTATACATCTCCTACAGTGTGATTTGTTAAAGTTTTACCCTCTTTATCTTTCATTTCTTCACAATTTCCATGGTCACTTGTCAATATTAAATTATAACCTTTTTCTTTTGCTTTTTCAACTATTAAACCAAGCTCTTGATCAACAGCCTCAACAGCTTTTATTGCTGCTTCATAGTTTCCTGTATGACCAACCATGTCACCATTTGCAAAATTTACTACAATAAAATCATTGTTTTCATCCATTGCTTTTCTTACTGTTTTTGAAACTTCTGGTGCGCTCATTTCTGGTTTTAGGTCATAAGTTGCTACATTTGGTGAGGGTATTAATACTCTAGATTCATTTTCAACAGGTTCTTCAACTCCTCCATTAAAAAAGAATGTAACATGGGCATATTTTTCTGTTTCTGCTGTGTGAAGTTGAGTTAATCCTGCACTTGAAATTACATCTGCAAGAGTGTTTTTAGGTGTTTGTTTAGGAAATAAAACTGGAATTGGAGTGTTTTTATCATATTGAGTCATTGTTGCTAAATTTAGATTCAAATCTTTTCTTTTAAATTCACTGAATTCTTCTTTTGCAAAAACAGATGAAATCTCTCTCATCCTATCACTTCTAAAGTTACAAAAGATTATTCCATCATTATTATTAATTCCCTCAAATGATTCAAATGCAGTTGGTTCTATAAACTCATCAAAAATCTCATTTTCATATGAGTTTGCCAAATAATCTAAAATATTACTTGAAGTTTTTGGTTTTGCAAATGTTATTGCATCATAAGCTTTTTTTACTCTTTCCCATCTATTATCTCTATCCATTGAGTAGTATCTTCCTGAAATAGTTGCAATTTTTATATTTTCATTGCATATAGAGTTTATTTGTTTAATATACTTAGCTGCACAATTAAAAGATACATCTCTTCCATCTGTAATTATATGAATAAAAACTTTTTTATTAAAAGAGTAAGCAATTTTAGCCATTTCAATAATATGATTAATATGTGAATGAACTCCTCCATCACTTACTAAACCAAGAAGGTGAATATCATTTGATGATTCAATTGTATTTTTTAAAATTTCATTATCTTTTAATGTATCATCTTTAATAGCTAAATTTATTTTTACTAAATCTTGATATAAAACTCTACCACTACCAATTGTCATATGACCTACTTCACTATTTCCCATTTGTCCATTGGGAAGACCAACAAAATTTCCATGTGTATGAATTAAAGAGTAAGGAACATTTTTAAATAAATAATTATAAGTGGGAGTATTTGCATTTGTAAATGCATTATATTTATCAGAATTATTGTGTCCAATTCCATCGGTAATTACAAGAATAGTCTTTTGTGTCATTTTAAACCTTTTTTATTTTCCAAGTAAAAATTTATCTAAATATTTGGTAATATATAATATAATCGCTCGATTATATCCAAACTAAGGTTTAATTTTGTTTTACTGGTTTTATAGACACCTAGACATTAATATTTTTCAGTATATCTCTGTTCGAGCGGGGATAGGTTTTTTTATATCATTTTTTTTAACTATGTATTTTCTACCAAAATTTATCAGGTGGGCAAGAGCAAAAAAAGCATCTCAACCAATTTATGAATATGCACCTGAATCTCATCAAACAAAAGTAGGTACGCCAACTATGGGTGGCTTAGTTTTCATATTTTCTACAATTATTGCTACAATTTTAACTATTAAGCTAAATAATTTTTATGTGGTAGGGGGCTTACTTACTTTAGGTCTTTTTTCATTAATTGGAATAAAAGATGATTATGCAAAAATATCAAATATGAAAAATGATGCAGGATTATCTGCAAGAATGAAGCTAATCCTACAAATTGTCTCAGCTATTATTATTGTAGCAATTTTATATTTATATGGGCATACTACAGAAACTTATACTCCGTTTTATAAATTGCCTTTATTTGATATTGGTTTTTATATTACATTTTTTTGGGTTTTGGTTATTATTGCTGCTTCAAATGCTGTTAATTTAACTGATGGATTAGATGGTTTAGCTACTGTTCCCTCGATATTGGCTTTTTTTACATTATCTACAATTATTTATATTACAGGGCATGCAATATTATCTTCATATTTATTATTGCCAAATATAAAATTAACAGGTGAACTTGCAATATTAGGTGCTTGTATGATTGGTTCTCTTATAGCATTTTTATGGTACAACTCTCATCCTGCACAAATTTTCATGGGAGATAGCGGTAGCTTGCCAATTGGTGCATTTATGGGATATATGGCAATTGTTGGAAAATCTGAAATCCTTTTACTTTTAATTGGCTTTATTTTCGTTTTAGAAACAGCATCTGTTATTTTACAAGTTGGTTCATATAAACTAAGAAAAAAAAGAGTTTTTCTTATGGCACCTATTCATCACCACTTTGAACAAAAAGGTTGGAAAGAAAATAAAATTATTGTAAGATTTTGGATAATATCATTTATGACTAATTTAATAGCATTAATGAGTCTTAAGATTAGATAGTAAATTATATATAGTTAAGGTAATTATAAATGAAATTAAATGAAAAAATAAGAGTACTTGGAAAAGGAATTACAGCACAAGCTATTAATGAAGAGTTTGATAATGTAACTCTTTATGATGATAATAATTTTAATGAATATGATATTAACAGCAATGAAGTAACTATTGTAAGTCCTGGTATTCCTCCTTATAATAAAATGGTCAAAAACTCAATTAATATTATGAGTGATTATGACTTTTTATATGAGAGTATGCCTTTTTCAATATGGATAAGTGGTACAAATGGAAAAACTACTACAACACAGATGTGCCAGCATTTATTAAAAGAGTATGGAAGTGTATCTGGTGGTAATATTGGAACACCAATTGCAAAATTAGATAAAAAATCTAAAATATGGATTTTAGAAACTTCTTCTTTTACCTTACATTATACAAATAAAGCAAAACCTAATCTTTATATACTTTTACCAATTAGTGAAGATCATATAACATGGCATGGTAGTTTTGAAGAGTATAAAAATAGTAAGCTTAAGCCACTTGATTTTATGAATGAGGGTGAAGTTGCAATTGTTCCAAAAGAGTTTGAAAATTATAAAACTAATGCAACTTTAATTACATATAATGATAGCTCTGAACTTGCCGATAAATTAAATATTGAAAAATCAAAAATTGATTTTAAAGAACCATTTTTATTAGATGCTATCTTAGCCTTAGCTTGTAAGAAGATTATTTTTGATGAGTGTGATTATGAAAAAATAAATCTTTATAAAGTAGATGAACATAAAGTAGAAGAGTTTTATGATAGTAAAAATAGGCTTTGGATTAATGATAGCAAAGCAACTAATATTGATGCTACAATAAATGCCTTAAAATCATACGATAATAGAAAAATACATTTAATATTAGGAGGAGATGATAAAGGCGCAAATATAGAACCTTTATTTGTCTTCTTAAAAGATAAAAATATTGAGATTTATGCAATAGGAAGCAATTATAAAAGAATATTAGCTTTATCAAAAAAATATTTACTTAAGTGTAACAAAACAAATGACCTTGAGAATACAGTAAAAAAAATAGATAGGAACTACCAAGAAAACGATATTGTAATGCTTTCACCAGCTGCTTCATCTTTGGACCAATTTACTTCATATGCACATAGAGGAAAACTTTTTAAAGAACTTGTTAATAGTTTAAGCAAATATTAATAAACTACTGTGTATAATTTCACTCCAATTTACGAAATGGCTCGGTAGCTCAGTCGGTAGAGCAAAGGACTGAAAATCCTTGTGTCGGCAGTTCGATTCTGCCCCGCGCCACCATGTAAATTTAGGACGCTGGTGTAGCTCAGCTTGGCTAGAGCAGCTGATTTGTAATCAGCAGGTCGGGGGTTCGAGTCCCTTCACCAGCTCCATTTTATTGTCGTGCGTAGTCTTTTAAAGATCAGCGCTTGACCAGATTAATAATTTTCAACGGTGAGGTTGGAGAGTGGTCAAATCCAGGAGACTGTAAATCTCCCGCCTATGGCTTCGAAGGTTCAAATCCTTCTCTCACCACCACGCAAATGATTGCGGGAGTAGCTCAGTTGGCTAGAGCTTCTGCCTTCCAAGCAGATTGTCGCGAGTTCGAGTCTCGTCTCCCGCTCCATTTAATTTATTGATACTGGGAGCTGAGTTATAAGCACATGTATATAACTCTGAATATGTAATCTCCCTGTAATCTTTTTTTTGATATAATGCAAATTTAATTCATACAGCTTAGAAGTTATGCCTTCTTAAGCACAATTTCTAAGCTGTATGCTATAATAAAAAAATAAATATAAACCCTCTGAATAGAGAAGCCTTAGGCTTATCTACTCAGAGGGAATTTTTAAATCTTTAAGGGGAATTTCAATGGCAAAAGAAAAGTTCGAACGAAGCAAGCCGCATGTTAACATTGGTACTATTGGTCACGTTGACCATGGTAAAACTACATTAACAGCTGCAATTTCTGCAGTTTTATCAGTTAAAGGTAGTGGACAGCTTATGGATTATGATCAAATCGATAACGCTCCAGAAGAAAGAGATAGAGGTATTACAATTGCTACTTCTCATATTGAGTATGAAACTGACAAAAGACACTATGCACACGTAGATTGTCCAGGTCACGCCGATTATGTTAAGAACATGATTACAGGTGCTGCTCAAATGGATGGTGCAATTTTAGTAATTGCTTCAACAGATGGACCAATGGCTCAAACAAGAGAGCACATTCTATTATCTAAACAAGTTGGTGTTCCATATATCGTTGTATTTATGAACAAAGAAGATCAACTAGATGAAGAAGATAGAGAAGAGATGTTAGAGCTAGTTGAAATGGAAATTAGAGAATTATTATCTGAGTATGATTTCCCAGGTGATGACACTCCAATTATCGCTGGTTCTGCATTCCAAGCTTTAGAAGAAGCAAAAGCTGGTAATGTTGGTCCTTGGGGTGAAAAAATCGTTGCATTAATGGATGCAGTTGATGAATATATTCCAACTCCAGAAAGAGATATTGACCAAGATTTCTTAATGCCTGTAGAAGACGTATTCTCTATCCCAGGAAGAGGTACAGTTGTAACTGGTAGAATTGAAAAAGGTACTATCAAAGTTGGTGGTGAGATTGAAATCGTAGGGATGAAAGATACTCAAAAAACTACAGTAACTGGTGTAGAAATGTTCAGAAAAGAGATGGAACAAGGTGAAGCTGGTGATAACTGTGGTATTTTATTAAGAGGTATCAAAAAAGAAGAAGTAGAAAGAGGACAAGTTCTTGTTAAGCCAGGAACAATTACTCCACATACTAAATTCAGAGGTGAAGTGTATATCCTTTCAAAAGAAGAGGGTGGTAGACATACTCCGTTTTTCAGTGGATATAGACCACAATTTTATGTAAGAACAACAGACGTGACTGGTTCAGTTTATTTACCAGAGGGTGTAGAAATGGTTATGCCTGGTGATAATGTAGAAATGACAGTTGAATTAGTTGCTCCAATTGCTCTAGAAAAAGGTACAAAGTTTGCTATTAGAGAAGGTGGTAGAACTGTAGGTGCTGGAGTTGTTGCAGAAATCATCGAATAAGGATTGATTAATGGCAGCGATTAGAATAAAAATTGGATTAAAATGCGAAGAGAGTGGAGATATTAACTACACTACTTGGAAAAACCCAAAAACTCATAGTGAGAAATTTGAGGTTAAAAAATATAGTCCAAGATTAAGAAAACACACAATTCATAAAGAAATCAAGTTAAAGTCTTAGGACTTTAACTTATCTCTTTATACTTTTAGGTCAGTAGCTCCAATGGTAGAGCGCCGGATTCCAAATCCGACGGTTGGGGGTTCGAGTCCCTCCTGGCCTGCCATAATAATTAATTTTTTTGAAAGTAGTTAAAAACTTTTTTTAAAAAAATTTATAGCTTAATACATACTGGAGTCACTTGTGAATAAATTCAAAACTTATTATAAAAATGCTAAAGATGAACTGTTTAAGGTAATTTTTCCAATTAAAGAACAAATCAGATCTGCATATTTATCTGTATTTGTTGTTGTTACTGTAATAACACTATTTTTAGCACTAATTGATACAGTAATGTCATTAAGCCTATCTTCAGTAATGAATTAAGGATTAAAATGGCACATAAATGGTATGCAATTCAAACTCACTCAGGTAGTGAATTAACAGTAAAAAGAGCTTTAGAAAAACTTGCTGATGAAATGGGAAATGATAAAATAGCTGAAGTACTAGTTCCAACTGAAGATTTAATTGAAATTAAAAAAAGTAAAAAAGTTATAGTTGAAAGACCATTATATCCAGCATATGCTTTTGCAAAAATTGATTTAGATACTGCATTATGGCATAGAATTCAATCAATGCCAAAAGTTGGAAGATTCATTGGTGAATCAAAAAAACCAACTGCATTATCAGATAAAGATATTAATCTTATTTTAGAAAAAGTTAATAATAGATCTGCTGCAAAACCAAAAGTATCTTTTGATGAAGGTGAAATGGTTAGAATCAATGAAGGACCATTTGCAAACTTCAATGGAATTGTTGAAGATTTTGATATGACTGCTGGAATATTGAAACTTAATGTTTCAATTTTTGGAAGAAATACACCAGTAGAAATCTCTTATACGCAAGTAGAAAGAGTAGTTTAAAAAAATAATTTATAGGCATTAGGCAATACAAACTTGCTTCTTTTATAGTTTTATTGCCTAATGCCTATGGTTATAACAAATTTAGAAAAGGAATTTAGATGGCTAAAAAAGTAGAAGGTACACTTAAACTTCAAATACCAGCTGGTGCTGCAAATCCATCACCACCTGTTGGACCTGCATTAGGTCAAAGAGGTATTAACATTATGGAATTTTGTAAAGCATTTAATGAAAAAACAAAAGATAAAAGTGGATTTAATATTCCAGTTGAAATTACTGTTTACTCAGACAAAAGTTTTACATTTACGTTAAAACAACCACCTATGACAGACTTAATTAAAAAAGCTTCTGGAATTAAAAAAGGTAGTGACAATCCACTTAAAAATAAAATTGGAAAGTTAACTAAAGAACAAGTTTTAGAAATTGTTGATATGAAAATTGCAGATTTAAACACTGATGATAAAGAACAAGCTTCAAAAATTGTTGCAGGTTCAGCAAGATCAATGGGAATTGAAGTAGAAGCATAATTTCTAATAAGTCTTACCACCAGACTTTATAACTTGGCGGTAGCAAAATAAAAAAAATTGCGGAGTAAAATATGGCAAAAGTTTCAAAAAGATATAAAGCGTTATCAGAAAAAATTGAAGATAAAAATTATGAATTAGCAGAAGCTTGTACTCATTTAAAAGAGTTAAAGTCTGCTAAATTTGATGAAAGTGTTGAAATTGCATTAAACTTGAATGTAGATCCAAGACATGCTGACCAAATGATTAGAGGAGCTGTTGTTCTTCCTCATGGTACTGGTAAAACTGTAAGAGTTGCAGTATTTGCTAAGGGTGCTAAAATGGATGAAGCAAAAGCAGCTGGTGCTGATATTGTTGGTAATGATGAATTAGCAGCAGATATTCAAGCAGGAAATATTGATTTTGATGTATTAATTGCAACTCCTGATTGTATGGGTATCGTTGGTAAAGTAGGTAGAATCTTAGGACCAAAAGGTTTAATGCCAAATCCTAAAACTGGAACTGTAACTATGGATGTAACAAAAGCTGTTAGCGATGCTAAAGGTGGTAAAGTTACATATAGAGTTGATAAAAAAGGTAATATGCAAGCAGCAGTTGGAAAAGTATCATTTTCAACAGAAGCTATTAAAGAAAATGTTGAAACGTTTATTGGCGCTATCAACAAAGCAAAACCATCAACTGCAAAAGGAAGATATATTTCAAATGCAGCAATTTCATTAACAATGTCTCCATCTATTAAATTAGATACAACAGAATTAATGGATATCAAATAAGGTTTATTCCTTATTTGAATTAAATAATATTCAAATATGTAGATAAAAATCTATATCTTTGAGTGTTATCAAAGCACTGATATAAAACTGGAGACAGCCGGTAAAAGACGCCTCCGTCTTTTGTAAAACCTGCTTAAGTTTCATGTTTTGAAAGGAGGAAAACTATTATGACTAAACAACAAAAAGCTGAAGTTATTGATTTTTTAACAGCTGAATTTAAAGAGTCTCAAGCTATTGTAGTGTGTGATTATAAAGGTCTTACTCATAAAGAGTTAGAAGCTTTAAGAAAAAGCGCTAAAGAAAGCGGAGCAAAAGTTCAAGTTGCTAAAAATACACTTGTAACTGTTGCAGTTAAAAATGCTGAGTTAGGAGATGTTGAGTTAAACGGAACTAACATTTTCTTATGGTCAGAAGATCAAATCTCTGCTTGTAAAGTAGCAGATAAGTTTGCATCTGAGCATAGCGAAAAATTTGTTATTAAATCAGGTATCATTGAAGGTGAACCAGCTGATCTTGATAGAGTTAATGCATTTGCTAAATTACCATCTAGAGATGAGCTTATTGGTATGTTACTTTCTGTTTGGACAGCTCCTGCAAGAAACTTTGTTACAGGGCTTGACAATCTTAGAGAAAAAAAAGAAGAAGAGGCTGCTTAATTTATAGCGGTTAAAATTAATAAAATATTATAAAAATAAAATTTAGAGGAAATAAAATGGCAATTTCTAAAGAAGATGTATTAGAGTACATTTCAGGTTTATCTGTATTAGAATTATCTGAACTAGTTAAAGAATTTGAAGAAAAATTTGGTGTATCTGCACAACCAACTGTTGTTGCTGGTGGAGCTGCTGCTGGAGCTGCTGAAGCAGTTGAAGAGCAAACTGAATTTGATGTTGTTATCACTGATGCTGGTGCTAAGAAAATTAATGTAATTAAAGTTATTAGATCATTAACTGGTCTTGGACTAAAAGAAGCAAAATCTGCTGCTGAAGAAACTCCATCAACTGTTAAAGAGGGTGTTTCTAAAGAAGATGCAGAAGCTGCAAAAGCTGAATTAGAAGCTGCTGGGGCATCTGTAGAAATCAAATAATTACTTAAATTAAAGATTATTGTATGCAAAGTAGAGCCTTCTACTTTGCATAAAAGACTAGCATCACTGAGGGCTAAGTTTAGAATTTTTTTAAAGAATTTTAAACTTATCCTTTAGGATGCTTTTTGCGCTTTATAAAAAAAGCTAAAAAACTAAACCAAATTATTAAGGTCGACAATGTTAAACTCTTTAAAATCTGGTAATAGACTTAGAGTTGATTTTGCAAAAAATCCACAACAAATAGAAATTCCAAATCTACTACAATTACAACAAAACTCTTATGAAAACTTTTTGATGATAGGAAAAGATGATAGATTTGATGCTGGTATTGAAAAAGTATTTAAATCAGTATTCCCTATTCATGATGCACAAAATAGAGTTACTTTAGAGTACTTAGGTTCAGAAGTTGGTAAACCCAAATATGATGTTAGAGAGTCAATGGTTAGGGGTCTTACTTATTCAATTCCATTAAAGATTAATATTAGATTAACTTTATGGGAACTAGACGAGAAAACTGGTGAAAAAATCGGTGTTAAAGATATGAAAGAACAATCTTTATTCATTCGAGAAATTCCACTTATGACAGACAGAACTTCTTTCATCGTTAATGGTGTTGAGAGAGTTGTTGTAAATCAATTACACAGATCTCCAGGTGTTATCTTCAAAGAAGAAGAAGCAAATACATCAGGTCACAAACTAATTTATACTGGTCAAATTATTCCAGATAGAGGTTCTTGGTTATATTTTGAGTATGATGCAAAAGATGTGTTATATGTAAGAATTAACAAAAGAAGAAAAGTGCCTGTTACAATTCTTTTTAGAGCATTAGGTTACTCTAAAGAAGATATTATAAAACTTTTTTATCCAATTATCAATGTAAAAGTTAAAAATAATAAATTTTTAACAAAATTTAATCCAGATGATTATTCTGGTAGATTAGATTTTGATTTAAAAGATGATAAAGGTAATTTAATTTTAGCTGCAGGAAAAAGACTTACAGCTAGAAAAGCAAAAGCTTTAGTTGAAGGTGGACTTGAATTAGTTGAGTATCCAGTTGAATTATTAATGGATAGATCAACTGCAAGTGCTATTTTTGATCCAGAATCAGGAGAAGTTTTATTTGATGCTTTAACAAATTTAGATGAATTAAAATTAAAGAAATTATTAGATTTAGGATTTGATTCATTTGATATTGCTAATGATTTAGCAACTGGTGTTGATGATTCAATTATCAATGCATTTAAAGCTGATAGTGAGTCTTTAAAACTATTAAAACAAACAGAACAAATTGATGATGAAAATGATTTATCAGCAATTAGAATTTATAAAGTTATGAGACCAGGTGAGCCTGTAACAAAAGAAGCTGCTAAAGAGTTTGTTAGAAAACTATTTTTTGATCCAGAAAGATATGATTTAACAAAAGTTGGTAGAATGAAAATGAACCATAAACTTGGTGTTAATGTTCCTGAGTATGTAACAGTATTAACTTACGAAGATGTAATTAAAACTGTTCAGTATTTAGTAAAAGTTAAATCAGGTCATGGTCATATTGATGATAGAGATCACTTAGGTAATAGAAGAATTAGAGCAATTGGTGAACTTCTTGCAAATGAGTTACATTCTGGACTTATTAAAATGCAAAAAGCTATTAGAGATAAAATGACTACATTAAGTGGAACATTAGAAGATTTAATGCCACATGATTTAGTAAACTCTAAAATGATTACATCAACAATTACTGAATTCTTTACATCAGGGCAATTATCACAATTTATGGACCAAACAAATCCATTATCAGAAGTTACTCATAAAAGAAGACTTTCTGCACTTGGTGAGGGTGGATTAGTTAAAGAAAGGGCTGGATTTGAAGTAAGGGATGTTCATCCAACACACTATGGTAGAATCTGTCCTGTTGAAACTCCAGAGGGTCAAAATATTGGTCTGATTAACACTTTATCAACTTATGCAAAAGTAAATGATTTAGGATTTATTGAAGCTCCATACAAAAAAGTTAAAGATGGTGTAGTAACAGATGAAATTACATACATGACTGCAACTTTAGAAGAAGGACTTGTAATCGCACCTGGTTCAACGAAAGTTGATGATAATGGTAAGATTGTTGAGCCTTTAATTGAAGCTAGACAAAATGGTGAAATTTTACTTATGGAAAGAAGTAAGGTAAACTATATTGATATCTCTTCACAAATGGTTATGGGTGTTGCTGCTTCACTTATTCCTTTCTTAGAGCATGATGATGCCAACAGAGCACTTATGGGCTCAAATATGATGAGACAAGCTGTTCCATTATTAAAACCTAATGCTCCTATTGTTGGTACTGGTTTAGAAAAAACAGTAGCAAGAGATGCTTGGGAAGCTATAAAAGCCTCTAGAGCTGGTGTTGTTGAAAAAGCAGATGCTAAAAATATCTACATCAGAGGTGAAGACGAAAGTGGTGCATTTATTGACCATTATCAAATTAGCAAGAACTCAAGAACAAATAATAATACATCATTTGGACAAAGAGTAGCAGTAAAACAAGGTCAAGTAGTTGAAAAAGGTCAAGTTATTGCTGATGGTCCTTCAATGGATAAAGGTGAATTAGCTGTTGGTGTTAATGCAATGGTTGCATTTATGCCATGGAATGGTTATAACTATGAAGATGCTATTGTTCTTTCTCAAAGATTGATAAAAGAAGATGCATTTACATCTGTACATATTTATGAAAAAGATGTTGAATGTAGAGAGCTTAAACATGGAAACGAAGAGATTACTAGAGATTTACCAGGTGTAAAAGAAGAGTCAATTTCTCATTTAGATGCTTCTGGTATTATTAAAGTTGGTACTTTTGTTAAGCCAGGAATGATTTTAGTTGGAAAAGTTACACCAAAAGGTGAAATTAAGCCAACTCCAGAAGAAAGACTTTTAAGAGCTATTTTTGGTGAAAAAGCTGGGCATGTTATTAATAAATCACTATATTGTCCAACATCAATGGAAGGTACTGTAGTAGATGTTAAAGTATTTACTAAAAAAGGTTATGAAAAAGACGAAAGAGCAGTAGCTGAAATTGAATCAGAAAAATCTGAACTTGATGTTAAGCATCATGATAAACTATTAATGCTTGATAGAGAAGAGATTTTAAAAATTAATGATTTATTATCAAAATCAGCATTAGATAAAGATGTTGAAGTAGATGGAACAACTTACAAAAAGGGTGATAATATTCCATTTGATGTACTTTCAAATGTAAATAGATTTGCTATGAAAAAAGTAGTTGCTTCATATAATAAAGATGTTCAAAATGCTTATAATAATATCAAAGAGCATTTTATCAAACAAAAGTCTACATTAAGACAAGAGCATGAAGAAAAACTTCAAGTTCTTGAGCATGATGATATTTTACCAAGTGGTGTAATTAAACAGGTAAAAGTATATATTGCAACTAAAAGAAAGATTAAAGTTGGTGATAAAATGGCAGGTAGACACGGTAACAAAGGTATCGTTTCTAATATTGTTCCTCAAGTTGATATGCCATATTTAGAAGATGGAACAACTGTTGATGTAATTCTTAACCCATTAGGGGTTCCATCAAGAATGAACATCGGTCAAATTATGGAAGTTCACTTAGGTTTAGTTGGTAAAAGACTTGGTAATCAAATTCAAGAGATATTTGAAGCTAAGCGAGCAGAGTTTATTACTGAACTTAGAGAAAAAATGTCTGAGATTGCAAGTACTGCTAAGCTTATGAAAGGTAAAGAGTTTATGAATTCTTTAACTGATGAAGAGCTAGTTGATTATGCACAAGATTGGGCAAAAGGTGTTAGATTTGCTACTCAAGTATTTGATGGTGTTGAAGTTTACGAATTTGAAAAACTTTTTGAATTAGCAAAAATTGACACAGATGGTAAATCTGTACTTTATGATGGAAAAACTGGTGATAAGATGAAAGAAAGAGTTAACGTAGGTTATATGTATATGCTAAAACTTCATCACTTAGTTGATGAAAAAGTGCATGCAAGATCTACTGGACCATATTCACTTGTTACACAACAGCCAGTTGGTGGTAAAGCACTATTTGGTGGACAAAGATTTGGTGAGATGGAAGTTTGGGCACTAGAAGCATATGGTGCTACAAGTGTTCTTAAAGAGATGCTTACAACAAAATCAGATGATGTTGAAGGTAGAACAAGAGCTTATAGAGCTATAGCAAATGGGGAAAATGTTCCAAGATCAGGTGTTCCTGAAACATTCTTCGTATTAACAAAAGAGCTTAAAGCTCTTGGTTTAGACGTTGATATTTTTGACGAGGTAGAAGAGAATGAGTAAAACTGAAAAAGTATTAAAACCTATCGAAATTAAAGAGTTAGAAAGACCACAAGATTTTTCTGCTTTTCAACTTAGACTTGCAAGTCCAGAGAAGATTCTTTCTTGGTCTTGTGGTGAAGTTAAAAAACCAGAAACAATAAACTACAGAACTTTAAAACCAGAAAGAGATGGTCTTTTTTGTGCTAAAATATTTGGTCCAATAAAAGATTATGAGTGTCTTTGTGGTAAATATAAAAAAATGAGATACAACGGAGTTGTATGTGAAAAATGTGGAGTTGAAGTAACTTCTTCAAAAGTGAGAAGACACAGAATGGGTCATATTGATCTTGTTTCTCCTGTAGCACACATTTGGATGGTATCATCTCTTCCAACAAGAATTGGTACACTTTTAGGTGTTAAATTAAAAGATCTTGAAAGAGTACTTTATTATGAAGCATATATTGTAAGTGAGCCAGGTGATGCTTATTATGATAATGAAAAAACAAAAAAAGTTCTTAAATACGATATATTAAATGAAGAACAATATAGAACTATTTCTGATTTATTTGAACATACTGGATTTGAAGCTAATATGGGTGGAGATGTTGTAAGAAATCTTTTAGAATATCTTGACTTATTTGAACTTTTAGAAAAGTTAAAATCTGAAATGTCATCTACTAAATCAGAGGCAAAAAGAAAAACTATAATCAAAAGATTGAAAGTAGTTGAGAACTTTATTAATTCAGGTAATAGACCAGAATGGATGATGTTAACTCAACTTCCAGTTCTTCCACCTGATTTAAGACCACTTGTATCATTAGATGGTGGAAAGTTTGCAGTTTCAGATGTAAATGACTTATATAGAAGAGTTATTAACAGAAATAACAGACTTAAAAGATTAACAGAACTTGATGCACCTGAAATCATTATTAGAAATGAAAAAAGAATGCTTCAAGAAGCAGTTGATGCATTATTTGATAATGGAAAAACTGCAAATGCAGTTAAAGGTGCAAATAAAAGACCTTTAAAATCATTATCTGAAATTATTAAAGGTAAGCAAGGTAGATTTAGACAGAACCTACTTGGTAAAAGGGTTGACTTCTCAGGAAGATCTGTTATTGTTGTTGGACCATCTTTAAATATGGACCAATGTGGTATTCCTAAAAAAATGGCTTTAGAGTTATTTAAACCACACTTAATGGCAAAACTAGAAGAAAAAGGTTATGCAACAACTTTAAAATCTTCAAAAAGATTAATTGAGAGTGAAACAAATGAAGTTTGGGAATGTTTATCTGAGATAGTAAATGAATATCCAGTATTATTAAATAGAGCACCAACTCTTCATAAATTGTCAATTCAAGGTTTTCACCCTGTATTAATTGATGGTAAAGCAATTCAGTTACATCCATTAGTTTGTGCTGCATTTAATGCTGACTTTGATGGTGACCAAATGGCGGTTCACGTACCATTGTCACAAGAAGCGGTTGCAGAAGCTAAGATTTTGATGATGTCATCTATGAATATTATTTTACCAGCATCAGGTAGAGCTATTGCTGTTCCATCACAAGATATGATTTTAGGTATTTATTATCTTTCTTTATCAAAAGATGGAGTAAAAGGTCAACATAAATTATTTACAGATGTAAATGAAGTTAAAATTGCTTTAGAGATGAAGCAAGTTGATTTACATGCAAAAATTAGAACAAAACTTGATGATAGAATTATTCATACAACTGTTGGAAGATTGATTGTAAAAGAGATTTTACCAGAATTTGTACCTGAAAATTTATGGAATAAAATTTTAAAGAAAAAAGATATTGGTACATTAGTTGATTATATTTATAAACATGGTGGATATAAAGTAACTCCAAGATTTTTGGATAATCTTAAAAACTTAGGTTTTAGATACGCAACTGATGCTGGTATTTCTGTTTCGATTGCAGATATTAAAGTACCTGAATCAAAAGCAGCACACGTAGTTAAATCTAAAAAAGAAGTTATTGAAGTTCAAAAACAATTCTCTCAAGGTTTATTAACTGAGCAAGAAAGATATAATAAAATTATTGATATCTGGACTGAAATTAATAATACTCTTGGATCAGAAATGATGGAGATTATTGAAACTGATAAAAATGGTTTTAACTCTATTTATATGATGGCTGACTCTGGGGCTAGAGGTTCTGCTGCGCAGATTAGACAGCTTGCAGGTATGAGGGGTCTTATGGCTAAGCCTGATGGTTCAATTATTGAAACACCAATTATTTCTAACTTTAGAGAAGGTCTAAATGTACTTGAGTACTTTATTTCTACTCACGGTGCTAGAAAAGGTTTAGCAGATACAGCACTTAAAACAGCAAATGCTGGGTATTTAACAAGAAAACTAATTGATGTATCACAAAATGTGAGAATTACTACAGATGATTGTGGAACTCATGAAGGAATTCAAATTACTGATTTATCTTCTGGTAATGAATTAATTGAAAGTCTAGAAGAAAGAATCACAGGAAGAGTAATTGCAGAGGATATAATTGATCCTATTTCAAATGAGATTTTATTTACAGAAGGAACTTTAATAACAGAAGAAGATGCAAAAGTTGTTGCTGATGCTGAAGTAAAATCTGTTGTTATTAGAACACCTTTAACTTGTAAAGTAGAAAATGGATTATGTTCAAAATGTTATGGTCTAAACCTTGGTGAGCAAAGAAAAGCAAATCCAGGTGAAGCAGTAGGTGTATTAGCTGCTCAATCAATTGGTGAGCCAGGAACACAGCTAACACTTAGAACATTCCACGTTGGGGGTACAGCAAGTGCTACTCAAACAGAAAGAGAATTAAAAGTTGACAAAGAAGGTTTTATTAGATATTACAATATAAAAACATATATTGATAAAGCAAATAGAATCATTGTTGCAAATAGAAGAAATGCTGGTGTTTTACTAGTTGAGCCAAAAATTAATGCTCCTTTTAAAGGTAAAGTAACAGTTGAAACTATACATGAAGAAACAATTTTAACAATTTCTAATGCAAAAGAGAGTAAAAAATACTATTTAAGAAAGAATGACGTTGCTAAGCCAAATGAGCTTGCAGGTGTATCTGGAAAAATTGATGGTAAATTATATCTTCCTTATGCAGATGGAGACGAAGTTGGAGAAAATGAATCAATAGTTGAGATGATTAAAGATGGATGGAATGTGCCAAATAGAATTCCATTTGCTTCAATTTTAAGAGTTCAAGATGGAGATCCAATAACATCAAATGTTCTTTCAAATGCACAAGGTATTGTAAAATACTATAAACTTAAAGGTGACTATTTAGAAAGAAGACATGACATTAAAGCAGGTGATGAAGTTGTTGAAAAAGGTCTATTTGCAGTTATTGTTGATGCCGATGATAGAGAGGCTTTAAGACACTATATCGCAAGAGGTTCATTAGTTGAGTTTACTGATGATAGTCCTGTTGAAAAAGATTCTGTTATTGCTATTCCAAAAACGCAAGAGCAAAATGTTATTGCTGAGTGGGATCCATATGCAAACCCAACAATTGCAGAAGAAGCTGGTACAATTGCATTTGAAGATATTATTCCAGGTGTAACAGTATCTGAGCAATATGATGAATTAACAGGTACTTCAAAACTAGTTGTAAATGAGTATATTCCAGCAGGTTACAAACCAGCAATCTCATTAGCAACAAACAATAAAGAAGTATTAAGATATTCATTAGAACCAAAAACTTCATTAAACGTTAGTGAAGGTCAAAAAGTTGAAGTTGCTGATGTATTAGGTAAAACACCAAAAGCTACTCAAAAATCAAAAGATATTACTGGAGGTCTTCCAAGAGTATCTGAATTATTTGAGGCTAGAAGACCTAAAAATATTGCAGTACTTGCTTCATTTGATGGTATTGTTTCATTTGGTAAACCACTTAGAAATAAACAAAGAATTATTATTACAGATGAAAATGGTGCAAAAGCAGAATTTTTAGTAGAAAAATCTAAACAGATTTTAGTTCATGAGGGTGAGTTTGTTCATGCTGGTGAGGCATTAACAGAGGGTCAATTAGCATCACATGATATATTAAAAATTCTAGGTGAAAAAGCACTTCATGGATTTATTGTATCAGAAGTTCAGCAAGTATATAGATCTCAAGGGGTAAATATTGCTGATAAACATATTGAGGTTATTTTATCTCAAATGTTAAGACAAGTTTCTATTTTAGATGGTGGAGATACTAAATTCATCGTTGGTGATATGATATCTAAGAAAAGATTTAAAATAGAAAATGAAAGAATTATCAAACTTGGTGGTGAGCCAGCAATTGCTGAACCATTATTACTTGGTATTACAAGAGCCGCTGTAACATCTGATTCTATTATATCAGCTGCATCTTTCCAGGAAACTACTAAGGTTTTAACAGAAGCTGCAATTTCTGCTAAGATGGATATGTTAGAAGACTTAAAAGAGAATGTTGTTATTGGTAGAACTATTCCAGTTGGAACAGGTCTATATAAAGACAAAAAAATTAAATTCTCTTATGGAGATAAATAAAAAGCAAGGAGAAATCCTCGCTTTTTTATAAACATGGATATAATATCTTTATTTTTTCTATTTATTGCAATTGAACTTTTTGAATCAAATTGGCAAAAATCAGATACTATTTATGGGTTATTATCTAATAATCTAGCTATTTTCAATAAGAATATAATTCTTTACTTCCTTTTAAACTCAAGCTTTATTTACTCTATTTTTTTAAGTGTTTATCTTGATAATTATAGTTTTTTAATGTTAAGTATAGTTGGTATAAAGTTTTTTGATATCGCTTTTAAACTTTCAATAATGCAAAAGTTAAATAATGGAGTTTTAATTGAAGAAATAATGCCTAATATTAAAGTTTCTTTATTACTTAGATACTTTAATGCAATAGCTTATCCTGTCACTTTTTTATTCGCCTCAAATTATTTTCAATATTGATACTAATTATCAAAAAATATTAAGTTGTTTTTTGTTATATTATTATTATGAATAATATAGAATTTAAACACATAATATTAGACTCAAAATATTTTACTAAGTATGAACCAATAATTGACGCAAAAACAGATGATATCTATGCTTATGAGGCTTTGTCAAAGTTTGAGATTGACAATAATCTTATATCTACTGAAGATATCTTTAGACACTTACACCATAATAATAAATTATTTTTCGAACTTGAGAAAAGAAATAAACAGTTACAATTTGATAATTTCACAGAAAACAAAAAATTATTTTTAAATTTTGATGCAGATATATTTGTGTCTTGTGAACAACAATCTTATTGGGAAATTTTTTTAAATGACAAAAAAGATGATATAGTAGTAGAAATTACAGAAAATGGTAGTGATGATGAAACAAGTGCAAATATAATGCGAAATTTTTCTTCATGGCTAAATAATAAAAAAATAGAAACAGCACTTGATGATTTTGGACAAGATGGTTCAATGTTCTCTTTTTATATGATGAATGGAAGTAAATATATTAAAATTGATAAATCCTTTTTACGTCAAATCGAAGTAAATCATAACTATATGCACTACTTAAAAGGTATCTTAACAACAATTAGACTAAATGGACAAAAAAGTATTATTGAAGGCATTGAAACACAGCGTGATTACGATTTAGTAAAAGAGCTAGGATGCGATTATATGCAAGGATATTTTTTTGATGAACTAATAATAGTTAAATAGTGTAATTTTTATTATATTTAAATATGATATAATTTAAAAAAATAAAAGGAATAAAAATGCAATACCTAATAATTGCTTATGATAACGATAACGCACTAGACAAAAGACTAGAAGCAAGAGAGGCACATGTAGAGGGTGCAAAAAAATTAATGGCTGAAGGTAAGATTATTGAAGCTGGAGCATTAATAGAAGAAGATCAAATGGTAGGCTCAACACTTTTTGTTGATTTTGAAAATGATGATGAGTTAAATGAATGGTTAGAGAGTGAACCATATGTTACAAATAATGTATGGAACATGGACGAATTCCAAATCGTTCCTGTTAAATTGCTACCAAAAGATTAATTATTAAATCAAATAAGCCCTTTTTATGGGGCTTTTAGAACTATTAAACTCTCATAGTTTATTATATAAAATTAGATAAAATCAAGTTTTTTTTCAGGTATAAATATAATTAATTAAAAGTGAGTACCTGAAAAATTCAAAAATATCAAAACCACTTATACTTACTGAAGTAAAAAACTTTAAACCAAAAAATATAAAACAGCTTTTAATAGATATTAACTCTATAGGCGAAAAATCAAAAAGTGATATAAGTACTATATTAAAATTTATACCTTATATATTAGTAGGAAGTTGAAATATAAGGCTTATGTGTTGGGACGATATTAATCTGGAAAAAGGTGTTTGGGAAATACCAAAAGAGAAAATGAAAATGAAAGTAGATTTTGTTTGTCCTTTACAAAAACAGGCAATTGCTATTTTAAAACAAATAGAACCTTTCTCAAGACATAGAAGTAGATTTGTATTTCTTTCTCCATATAAAAACGATAGAGGAGTTTCAATTGCTATCCTGTCTGATACATTAAATAAGTTAGGTTATCAAAATAAACATACTTTCCATGGCTTTCATCCAGATATTATTGAAGCTTGTTTAGCTCATAAAGAGAAAAATAGAGTAAAAGCAGCTTATAACAGAGAATCAAAGTATAAGTATTCTGATGAAAAAAGAGAACTGATATAGTGGTATGCTGATTGGTTAGATACATTATGATAAAATTAGTTCAAAAAAAAGAGTACATAGTTTTGACACTTAAAGAGTTTATTTCAATAGCTTTAAATAGTAATACAAGAGATATAATATATGAATTAGAAATTACAGAAGATGCTTGTAGAGCTATAAAAAAGCATACTAATCTTAATATTTGTAAATATAAATTTATCATAGAAGAAGAGTATATTAGACATATTAGAAATGGTCATGAAGAAGATTTGGAACTTCTTCCTTTAATTCCTATTATATTAAATCGTTTTACTTCTGTTGAAAAAAGTTTAACTAGAAATAAACAGACTGGACAAAATGATGTTAGCTTAGTATTTAGAAAAAATTTAATAATGATGTTATTAGAATGGTGTCTTTAAGAATTATGAAAAAAAAGATTTTATCTTTAAGAACTTTTTTTAGGCAATAAAAAAGTAGCAGACCAAAAACTGCTACTTTTTACGGTTGTCGAGAGTTTTCATCCCATAAACGATACAAGTCGTTCACTCCGATGGTTTTTTGAGGAGATAATCTCTCAAAGAGATTGATTTAATCAATTACTTTCAAAGATTCTGTATTAAAAATATATTATGCAATATTTTAATATACAAGTCAATTTTATATTAATACGGATTTTAAAATCTGCTAAAAACAAAGTTATGTATTTTTGGGTAAATCGTGCCTTTAAAGTTACTTTCTAAAGATTAATAAATAAACTAAGCCTCTTTTTTAGAGGCTAGATGTTTACGTAAATTAAAATTATGTATTAACAAATATATTTGCTTGTTTAATTAATATTTTTACTTAGATATTAAATATAATAGTTAATTTTCTCCTAATCCTTCAATGGTGGTAGTTGCCATCCTTTATAGTATGCTATCATTCTTATTAAAATTCCAAGGGCTAGTAATGTTATGATATAAAAAATTGTATTTAATCCTACAAGGTGCAAGATATAATATATTATACCAACACCAAAACTTATTGTTCCATATAGTCCTGTTCTCATAAACCATGGTACTTCATTTAGAAGGATATCTCTTAAAATACCCCCTCCTACTCCATTGAAAAATGCAACAAATGCAACGCCAAAGATATTAAAACCAAATTCAATAGCTATCATGGCTCCAACAATAGAAAAGCATATAACATCAATAGCATCTGCAAATATAAAAATAAACTTTTTTTCAAGTTCATGTTTTTTATAGACTTTCAAAAATCTAGAGATAAATAAAACTATAATTACAATAAGTACGGGCATATAGTGAGTAAAAGAGTATATTTCTCTATCTACTAGCAAATCTCTTATTATTCCACCGCCTAGTGCTGTTAGAAAAGATGCTATAAATAATCCAAGCCAATCACAACCTTTTTTTACACCAAATAAAAAGCCACTAAGTGCAGCTGATGCGATTCCTATATATTCAATAAATAATATTATGTCCATTTTTCCTACTTTATAAATTTCGTATTTTATACCTACTATGCATAAAAAAGAATAAATTTTAGGCTATTTAATTAAAAGTGATTGTTTATAATGTTAGTTATTATTAAGAAGAGTAAAAAAGGCACAAATTTGTGCCTTTTTTTATAAGTTTTGAAGAATTTTAGGTTTTGTAAAAGCGTTGATTGGCTTTAAACTACCTTTGTATTTTTCTATCTCAACTAATGCAGTATGTGCAATATTACTTTGAGCTAATTTTGATGTTCCTTTATCAATAGTAAGAACATTTACATTACCATGTTGACAAAGTGTTTTGTCTCCTAAGTTTTCAGGAGAATACCAAGCTCCCTCACATAATGAAACAACTTCATCTATTACAGCATCAGTTACATAAACACCAGCTAGAACTTCACCTCTATCATTAAATATTCTTGCAATATCACCTGTTTTTAAGCCTCTTTTTTTAGCTTCTTTAGGACTTATTAAAACAGGTTCTCTTCCACTAATTTCATATAAACCTCTAATAAATGTATTATTTAATTGAGAGTGTAATCTATATTTTGAGTGTGGACTAATAATATGCATTGGATATTTTTTTGTTTGTTTTTTATCTCCTAGCCACTCGATTGGTTCCATCCAAGTTGGGTGTCCTTTGCAATCATCATAATTGAATTTTGCAATTACAGGAGAGTATATCTCAATTTTTCCTGATGGTGTTCCAAGTCTATGTTTATATGGATTATCTCTAAATTCAGTATATCTAGTATAATTTTGAGTTGATTCATCATCATTTTCAAATCTCACATAACCTTTTTCCCAGAATTTATCAAATGATGGCATTTTCATATTCATAGCTTTTGCTTTTTGTACAGCATCTTCATAGATATATTTAACCCATTCTAATTCAGTTCTTTCTTCTGTAAATACCTCTTCATAACCCCATCTTTTACAAAGTTCTCTACAAATCCAGAAATCACTTTGACTTTCACCTGCTGGTTTAACATGTGCTTTTCTTGCAATTATATACTCTTTTGTTCCACCTGTTTGGTCAATGTCAACTCTTTCAAGTTCTGTTGCTACTGGAAATACAATATCTGACATTTTAGCAGTAGAAGTCCAGTAAGGCTCAGCTGTAATTACTGTATCAACTTTTTTCCATTGATCTAGCATATTATTTACATCATGGTGTCTTGTAAGTGGTGAACCTGATGCGTTATACATTAGTCTAATATGTGGTAATTTTATTTTTTTACCATTTTGGTCTAAATTTTCTCCTGGTCTTTGAATTGCTTCTATTGATCTTGATGATGGAATAACAACATCATGATGTTTTAACCAAGGTGCATTTGGATATTTTTTATTATATTTTTCAGGAATAGATTGGCTAATACCTGTAATTGTTGGTGCTAGTTTATCTGTTGCTCCGCTTGAATTATATGCAAGTGAGAACTCAATTCCACCACCTGGTAATCCCATATGTCCTAACATAGCTGCTAGTACTGTGCACATCCAGTGAGCTTGTTCTCCATGGTCTTGTCTTTGAAGTGCTCTACCGCATAATAATACTGTTCTTTCTTTTGCTAATGTTGTTGCAAATTTTGCAATAGTTTTTGCATCTACTCCACAAATTTCAGAAGCCCAGTTGATATCTTTTGCTTGACCATCTTCTTTACCTAATAGATATTTTTTAAATTTATTAAAACCAACAGTATATTTTTTGATAAATTTTTCATCATATAGTTTTTTTGTATATAAATAGTGTGCCATACCAATCATTAGTGCAACATCTGTATTTGGTTTTACTGCTATGTGTTCTGCATCTAAGAATTTTTGAGTATCATTTTTTCTTGGATCTACACTAAATGCTTTAATTTTTCCACTAAAAACTGCAGCTTGTAATTTTTCATAATCTTTAAAGCATCTATGAAGTGGAGTTGACCATGTTATTTGATTTGTAATTAATGGATCACAACCCCAAACTACAACATTTTTTGCATTTTCTATTATTGATTTCCATTTTGTTGGAGTATCATAAACAGAAGAACCTCCTAAAACATGAGGCATAATAACAAGACCAGCACCAGTTGAATAATCACCTGATTCAGTTACAAATCCACCTAAGATTCTCATCATTCTTCTAGATACAGTTCGTCCCCAACTTACCCTACCAGAACCACCCCACCAGTAGCACTCTCCATAAATACTTTCAGGTCCGTGTTTATCAAATGTTTCTCTCATCTGTTTTGCTGCTAAATCAAGAGCAACATCCCAAGATACTCTTACAAACTCTTCTTTTCCTCTTAGGTTATTATTTGATGGTCCTTTTGCTTTTAAAAATGACTTTCTAACCATTGGGTATTCAACACGTGTTTGATTTTGCAATCTATCTGCAACTGATTTTATCATTGGACTTGGAAAATAATCACCTTTAAAAGCTTTAGTTTCTATAACTTCTCCACTTTGTATTACTGCTTCAAACATACCAAATCTATTTGAACTTAATACTGTTTTTCTATCATCAAAGTTAGTTAGGTCTGCCCAACCAAAACTATTTGCTTTTACAGTCGTTGCTGCACCAAGAATTGAACTACATTTTAAAAAATCCCTACGTTTCATTTTGTCTCCTTTATTTTGAATCAGCTGCATGTTGTTGCAGATATTTAATAATTAGATTTTTTGTATGTGGATCTAATGTTACTTGTTCCATCATACTTTCAATTTGTTGTGGCCATTGATTTACAGTGTATGCATTTGATGCTGGTAAATGATGACACATTGAACAACTTTGCTCATATGTTTTTTTAGCTTTTAGTTTTAAGTTTGCTGGATCTTTTGCAATATATTTTGAATCAATTGTAAAAACTCCTTCAACTTCATGCCAAATTTCACCATAATCATCTTCATGCTCTTTTACTGTTTTAAAAGATTCATTTGAACTTTTTTCATCTTTAAATTCAGCATATAACTCTTTTCTTTTTATATCTCTAAGAATCATTTGTGGATAGTTTTCTAATCTATATCCTTTAACTTTGATAGTTACTTTACCTGCTTGTTTTTTTACTATGTCAACTGGAGTTAATATAGTTATATAACCAATATCTTTTCCATTTTTTAATAGTTTTGTTCGCTCTTTAATAACAGAGTCTTGCGCTAAGGCAAAACTTGTAACTCCTAATATGCTTAAAAGTAACAAGCTTTTTTTAAGTATTCCCATTCCTAATCTCCTAAATTTTGTGTAAAGGAATATTATAGGAATAGTATAAAAAAAGTATAATCTTTAATTTTTTTTAATAAATTTAATTAGTTTTATTTTAAAGTGAGTTTATATCCAATACCTTGAATATTTTGAATTAGTTCTGTATAGGTCTTTTTTCGTAGCTTATTAATAAACATTCTTATAGCATCAGCAGTAGCACCACTATCTTTCCATACAAAGTTTTCAATAAGAGAAAAAGGAACAGTATGTTCATGGTGTTTGATAAGTAGTTCTAAAAGTCTTTGCTCTTTTTTAGTAAGATTTATTGTTTCAGCATCATATAAAAGTTCTTTTGCTTCAAAATTATATTTAAAACCATTTTTTAAATCAAAAAATTTAAACTCTTCTTTAAATGAGGATATTGCTAATATCATAGATACAAGTAACTGTTTTTTATCAAATGGTTTTTTTAAAACACTTTTACTTTTTAATTGTATTGCTTCAAGCATATTTTCATCTGTATCATAAGCAGTTAAAAAAATAATTGGTACATAAGAGTCTATCTTTCTAATTTCACTGCACATTTTCAATCCATTCATTTTTGCCATGTGAATATCTGAAATTATTAAATCAATAGAGTTAGTTTCAAAACAATTTAATCCATCAATACCATTTTTTGCTGTGTATACATTTGTAGCATAATCTTGTATGGATTCAACCATGATATTTAATAGACTCTCTTCATCTTCAACTATTAAAATATTTTTATTTTCAAGTAGTTCTTGAATTTTATCATACATCTTTAACTCCAATTTTTATTATAAATTTTGTCGGATTTTGTAAACTATCTAAATATAAGTTACCATTCATCTTATTTTTTACTAATAATTCACATAAATATAAACCTGTTCCTGTTCCTTGGTTTTTTGTTGTAAAAAATGGTTTAAATATTTTATCTTTATTCTCTTTTAAAATACCTCTTCCATTATCTTCTACACTTATATAAAAATGCTCTTTTTTTCTATAAAGATTGATTTTTATTTTTGCTTCATAAAGTGGTTTTTGTCTTAAAATAAATGATAGTTCATCTTTTGCATTTCCAAAAAGATTAATTAAAACTTGTTTGATATATGAGGGATAGTTTGTACATTCGTAATCTTTATCTTTATCATAATCAAATTCTAATTCAATTCCATTCATTTGCATTTGTGGAAAACTTATTAGTATAACTTCTTTTATGATTTTTATTAGATTAAACTCTTTTTTTCCGTACTCTTCTTTATAGAAGTTTCTAAATGCATTTACAGTTTCATTCATAAGTTCAATAGTCTCTCTTGATCTTAATAAGTAGTTGCAAGCTTTGTTTAGTGAGTTTTTTTCTACAATCTCTTCTGCATTACTTATTAGCATTAAAAGTGTACTTAAAGGCTGTCTCCATTGATGTGAAATTGCGCTTACCATCTCTCCTAAAGCTGCCATTTTACTATTTTGAATAAGAATTTGTTCATGCTCACTCTCTTTTTTCTCTAAATATTTTTCATGGCTTATGTCATTTATTGTAATAATAGTACCTTCTAACTCTTTATGAAAATTGTTTAATAAAGGAGTCATTTGAACTCTATAGGTTTTATTATTTCTTTTTAGATTATAAGACTTTACAGAAAAAAGATTTTTTTTAATATCATCAAAACAGTCATTTTTATCTATTTTTTCATTTTTTATTAACTCTTTTATGGTACTTAGTGGTTTTTCATATAAGCTTTTGCTTTTTATATTAAATATTTTTTCAAATACTTTATTTATAAATAAAATATTTCCATTCTTATCTGTTAGTAATACTCCCCAAGTAGGACTTTTAGCAAAATGTCCTAAAAGCATATGTTTTTCATAAAGTTTTTTTTGTGTTATAGATATAAATATTATTGTTCCTAAACCTAAAAGAAAAAGTATTAAAGAGGATATCAAGTTCATAAAAAGTTGCTGATTTAAAGTTTTAAATATCTCATCTTTTTGTAATACAGAAACAAACAACCAATCACTATTTTTAAGTCTTTCAAATGTAAATATATACTCTTGATTGGCTATTTTAAAAGTTTTGTCCCCTTTTTTATTATTTTGAAATGTTTCTAAAAATTTTAATAATTTTTTATCTTCAAAATCAATTCCTAGTTTATTTGACTGGACGATTACTTGTGAATCGTTTGTCATTAAAAAAGCAAATCCTTTTTTAAAAGGAAAAAATTTTGAAATCTCTTTTTGTACAGATTTTAGTTCCAAATCACTTGATAATACAGCTAAAAGTTTTTTGTTTTTATCATAAATAGGAGAAGCTATACTTATATAAAGTTTATCTTCAAACCCAGCAGAACCAACATATGGCTTAGAGATTGTTGTTTTGCCTTTATTTACTGCTTGAACATACCAAGGTCTTGTTACTGCAATATAATCATCTGTATAGTACCAATCGGTTCTTCCTGATATGGTAAAATTATCTGGATAAGAGATATATACACTTTTAAATCCATCTCCTGAAATCATGGCAGTTGTAAGCATCTCTTTTATGGAATTAAAATCTTTAAATCTATCTTTTTTTATTAGTTTTTTTCCCATTGTTTCAACAATTCTTTTTAATGCAGATAGTTTTTCATCAAATTTTTCTTTATATGAATGGACTAATTTTAGTTGTGTGTTTATTGTATTATTTAATAAATATGTTTTATTTGTATTATATGTTGCAAAAATTATGAAAATATATAATAAAAAAAACACTACTGAAATAAGAATATAAACTCTATTATGTTTCATTTTGTACCTTAAGATAATTTGTAGATTATTTATATATAAAAAGTATAATATAAATATAAATAATTTTACGATTTAGATTTATATTATATCCATACTCTAATTATATTCTTAAAAAATAGTTTAGCTCACTTTTTATTATTTTTATATATTAATTCCAAAAATACATAAGAGTTTAAAAAACTTATTATCTTGTAAAAATAATACTATTATAATAATTCAAATTAAGTTTAGGAGATATTTATGAGAAATTTTTTAGTTTTTTTAGCATTTGCAGTTGCTGCTAATGCACATTTTTTGACGATGATACCAACAACAGATAATGTTAAGAGTAAAAGTGAAGCTAATATAAAAATAGAGTCTATGTTTATTCATCCTTTTGAACAAACAGGGATGAAAATGGTAAAGCCAGAGGGTATTTTTTTAAATAATAAAAAAAATGCATTAAGTTTAAAACAAATCAAAAGATTTGATAATTTAGCTTGGGAAACATCTTATAAAATTAGAAGACCAGGAGTTTACAAGTTTTTTACTGTTCCAAAACCATATTTTGAACCAAGTGAGGGGAAGTTTATCTCTCATGTACCAAAAATAATAGTTAGTGCTTATGGTCTTGAAGATGGATGGGATGAGCCAATAGGTTTAAAATATGAGATTGTTCCTTTGACAAAACCTTTTGGTTTATATGCAGGTAATATTTTTACAGGAAAAGTCTTACACAATTCAAAACCAGCTTCAAATGTAGAGGTTGAAGTAGAATTATATAATGAGTTTGGTTTAAAAGCACCAACTGATGCACATATTACTCAAGTTGTTAAGACAGATGAAAATGGTAACTTCTCTTTTGTGATGAATCATAAAGGTTGGTGGGGATTTGCTGCACTTATAGAAGAGGGTGAGAAAGTTAAAGATGGTAAAAAGTATCCAATAGAAAATGGTGCTTTACTTTGGATAAAAGCCTATTAGAAAGAAGAGAAAATGCATATATCAGATGGAATTTTAAGTGCTGAGGTAGCAACTACCTTAGCCGTAGTTGGTGGGGCTATGTGTTTATACTCACTAAAAGAGATAAAAAATGAAAATATTGCTTTAAGTGCAGCTATGAGTGCACTATTTTTTATAGCATCATTTATACATATACCCTTAGGACCTACACAAATTCATTTAATTTTAGTAGGTGTAATAGGATTATTTTTAGGAAGGGTTAGTTTTCTTCCAATTTCAATTGCTTTAGTATTACAAGCTACTATGTTAGGTTATGGTGGAGTTACATCATTGGGTGCAAATATAGTCATAATGGCTTTACCTGCATATTTAGTATATTTACTTTATCATACAAAAATCGCACATAAATTAAATGAAAAAATAAGATTTTTCTTAGTTGGATTCTTGGGAGTATTTTTTGCCACAGTTATTCTTGCTTTAGTACTTCTTTTTGCAAAAGATGAGTATTTAATAGCTTCATATGCTGTTGTCTTAGCAAATATACCAGCTATGATTTTAGAGGGTATAATTACGCTATTTTTATTGCTTTATATTAAAAAAGCAATGCCTAATTTGTTAAATGAGATTAAAGTATGAAGATTTTCTTAACACTTGCTTTACTTTGTGTTTCACTATTTGCCCACAAACTAAATCTATTTACAGATTATGAAAATCAAACTTTATATATAAGTGCATATTTTGCAAATGGTAATGGTTGCCAAAATTGCGAAGTTAAAATTAAAGATAAAGATAAAAAACTTTTGCAAAAAACTTTTACAAATAAAAAAGGTGAAGTTTCAATAGATATAAAAGAAGATCTATTTTATGTATCTGTTGATGCAAAAGGTGGGCATATAGCTACAAAAAAGATATCTTTAAGTAAAGAAGAGAAGCAAGCTATAAAAGATAATAGTTTTAAATCTATTAATAAAAGTGATTTAGAAAAAGAGAATGAAAGATTAAAAGCTAAAGTTAAAGCTTTAGAATCAAAACTTGAAAATATGAATATTTTAAAAACTATTTTTGCACTTTTAGTTATAATAGGGTTATTTTATATATTAAAAAGAGTTAAAAGATGATATTCTCCCCTGCTGTTTCTATTTTAGCAGCACTTTTTTATTCTATTGTTGTAAGTTTTTCTTCTTATGAACTTTATTATTTATTGCCAACTTTTTATATACTATATTTTTATAAAGAATCTATAGTTAAGATTTTTAAAACCTTGGCATATTTAAATGTTTTTATAATTGTATTGGCACTTTTATTAGTTTTTCAAAAAGAGTATGATGAAGCCATAAATATTTATATTAGAACAAATATGATAATTTTATTTAATTTGTCAATATTTTATAAATCAAGGGGATACGATATAGTAAGAGGTTTTTATATTTTGAAATTTCCAAGCAGTTTTGTATCAACTACTTATTTTACATTAAAAATGATTGATAATTTAACAAATGATTTCAAAAATATTAAGAATACTTTAAAATCAAGAGGTTTTGAAGCAAAGACAAATATGTTTACTTATAATACTTTTGGCAATATTTTAGGTATGCTTTTTGTAAAATCAATAAAAAAATCGCAAAAGTTAAAAGACTCTTTTGAAGCAAGAGGTTTTAATAAACAAATTTATTTAAATGATAAGTTTAAAACAACAAAGAAAGATATTGTTTTAATACTTCTTATATTAATTGTAATAATTTTAAAGGTAAGCTTATGAGTTGTTCTATAACATTAAAACAAATATCATATAAAAATAGTTCAAATAGACTTTTTGAAAATGTAAATTTAAATGTTGGACATGAAGAAAAAGTTGCAATTGTTG
The DNA here is from genome assembly GCF_008000835.1 of Malaciobacter canalis. Lineage (GTDB taxonomy): Bacteria > Campylobacterota > Campylobacteria > Campylobacterales > Arcobacteraceae > Malaciobacter > Malaciobacter canalis. The sequence goes on along the minus strand of NZ_CP042812.1, from coordinate 2,309,732 downwards.
GTGCAAATGGAGTTGGTAAAAGTACATTAATAAGAATAATTGCTGGACTTGAACATTCATTTGAAGGAGTTTTAGAACTTTTTCATAATAAAATAGATTCAAAAAAAGAGTATAAAAAATTTAGAAGTGATGTGGGATATTTGCCTCAAGATGTAAATGATTATTTTTTGTGTCCTGTTGTGATTGAAGATGTTATGTTTAATTTAAGAGCTAGAGGTGTAGATAAAGAAAAAGCTTATTGTGAAGCTTTGAAAATACTTGAGAGTTTAGAAATATCACATTTAAAAGATAGAACTATTTTTGAACTAAGTGGTGGAGAGCAAAAGATTGTTGCAATAGCTTCTATTCTTAGTACAGAGCCTAAAATACTTCTTTTAGATGAACCTACAAATGCTTTAGATGTAAATGCAGAAAAAAGGATTGTAGATATTTTAAATGGTATAAAAAAATCTATGATTATAGTGTCTCATCATAAAACTTTTATAGATAAATTAGCTCCTACAGTTTATACTTTAAACTCTACTGGATTAGAATTAAATTAAAAAATATTAATAAATTACTTTTTAAGTGTAAAATATAGTTTCAAAGTTATAATGGTAGCTATTAAGGAGAACTCATGGAAATAGGAAAAATACTAGAAAGAATTGGTATTGATGATGAGCCTTCATCTATAAATCCTACTTTTGAAAATTTAAAAAAACTACAAGAGTCTTATATCTTAAATGTGCCATATGAAAACCTTGATTTTATTTTTAAAAAAGAGTTTTCAGTAAATATATTAAAGATTTATGAAAAAATAGTGTGCAATAACAGAGGTGGCATTTGTTATGAATCAAATACTTTATTTGTATATTTATTGAAATATTTAGGTTATGATGCAAAGATGATATTTGCAAAAGTTGAAGATACAAGCTATATAGGAGCAAATTATCCACATTTGGCTTTACTTGTGACAATTGATAACAAAGACTATTTAGTTGATGTTGCAAATGGAAGAAATGTAAGAGTTCCTTTAGCACTTGATGAAGATACAATAGTTGAAAGTGAAGATATACAATATCAAATCCAAGCTTGTGCAAATGGTGAGTATGCTTTGATGTATAATTATAAATCTAAAGGTTGGCAAGTAAGATATCAGTTTTCAACTAAAAAAAAGAGTGTTAAAGATTTTTCTTGCGTATTTGAAGACAAAAAAAATTATGAACAGTTTTCAAGTTATGCACCACTTTTAGTAACAAAAGCTTTAAAAGATGGAAGAATAACATTAACAAATGATATGATAACATATAAAGAAAATAGTGATAAAAGAGTTTGGGGAATAAGTTTAGAAAACAGAGCTGAGGTTTTAAGGGACTATTTTAATATTCAACTATAAAGGATATTTATGAATAACGTTATTTACCACTACTGTAATATTGATTCATTTAAAGCGATTATTCAAAATAAAACCTTATGGCTTAGTTCCATATATAATTTAAACGATTATAAAGAGATACATTGGATAAAAGATAAAGTTGCAAATAGAATAAAAGAGCTTACAACAAAACATAACTTTAAAAAGTATGAGCTTTTTGAAGAGATGTATTTAGTCCAACATCCTTTAGTTTATGTTGCATCTTTTTCTCAAGGTCAAGATTTATTAAGCCAATGGCGAGCTTATGCAAATGATGGCAAAGGTATTGCTATTGGCTTTAATTCAGAATATTTTGATTATGCAAGTAATATAAAAATCTCTAAAGTTTTATATAGTGAAGAAGAACAAAATAGACAAATTGAAGAGATATTAGACTCTATTGAAAATCTTGATAACTCTATAATTAAAACAGATTTTAATTGCTTTAAAAAAATATGTCAAGAAACAATTACAAAAATCAATAACCTTGCTGCAAAATCAAAAAGTGAACTTTTTAAAGAAGAACAAGAAGTAAGAGTAATTCATAATCCAATAATTACAAATGATAGAGAAAACTCTTGTTACAGATTTGAAAATAGTATCTCAAATATGAAATTTAGAACTTGTCATGATAATATAATTCCTTATTTTGAACTAAAATTTGATAAAAATAAAGATAATATTTCACCAATTGTTGAGATAATTAAAGGACCTAAAAATAGAGCAATTGATAAAGAGATAAGAATGTTTATGTCAATTAATGGTTTTCATGATATGAAAATTAAAAAATCAAATGCTTCATATAGATAGTATTAATTCTTTCTTTTATATAATTTGTAAAAAATAAAGAGAGTTAATGCAAGATTTTACAAAGCAAAGCATGTTTGAAATATATCAAACTTTACAAGAACTTCTAAAAACACAAAATAAAATCAGTTTTACTGTTTTAAATCCAGACTTTTTAGCCTCAAGTTATGCAGGAGAAATCGTAGAAATTGAAAACAAAGAGTTTATATATAGAAGTTTTAACTCTTATGTTGATCTAGCTTTACTTTTAGATTGTAAGATATTAACACCAAAATATATAGATGAAAAAAAAGTATCAATAACACTAGAAAAAATCAATAAAGGTAAAAGTTTTCATAATGAAGACTCAAATGAAGAGAAATATGGAGCTTTATCTACTTTTAATCAAATAAATAAAAATGAAGAACCAGATTTTTTGATTAATTATATTAAGTGTTTAGAAAATACGAAAATATCATCAAGAAAAAAAGTATTAAATCTTGGAGTAAATAGTGCAGGTGAGTTTGAAGTTATAAAGCAACTTTGTGAAAATTTTAATGATATTGAATTTGTGGGAGTTGATTATAGCAGTAGTGCAATAACTCTTGCAAAGGGAAAATTTAAAGAAAATAGTAATGTAAAGTTTTTTGCACATGATATAAATAAACTAGAGCAGTTAGATTTAGGTAAGTTTGATTTGATTATTAGTATTGGAACTTTACAAAGTTCTAATATGAATTTCAATGAGACTTTTATGAATATAGTTCAAAACTATATGGAAAAAAATGCAGCTATGATAATAGGATTTCCAAATTGTAGATGGCATGATGGACAGATGATTTATGGTGCTAAAGCAAAAAATTACTCTTTTTCAGAAATGTCAGTTTTATATAAAGATGCCATGTTTTGTAAAAAATACCTACAACAAAAAAAGTTTAGAGTTACGCTTACTGGAAAAAACTATATATTTTTAACTGCAACATCAATAAGAAAGTAAAATTGCAAATTTTTAGCTATACTTTCATAAAAACAATCGGAGTAAGATGAGATTTAAAGATTTAGAAGAAGAAACAAAAGAGTATTTAAATAAAGAAGTAACAACTCTTTCAAATAGTTTAGGTGGAGTTAATTTCTTTTTACAATTAATAGAAGATATAAAAAATGAGAAAATTAATCCACTTTTAAATAAGAGTTCAGCTTTTCATTATAGTAAAGGAAAAGTTTCTTGGAATAAAACTATATATAAAGATACTTTAGTTTTATTATATGAGACAATGAAACTTGAAGAAAAAGATAAAGAATTTTTTGAAAAACTAAAACCTAAAGCTAAAAAAAATACAATAAACATGATGAAAGCGTTAAAACCTATAAATATTGAAGTAAGACCTAAAAATCAAGCTGATGGCGAGGGATTTGAACTTGCTATAATTGATGCAACAAATAGTGATGCAATAAAAATATCACTTTTATTTAAAGTAGTGTTTTTTTACAATATAAGTTTTGTAAAAGAGATATTAAATTATAAAAAAAGTTTGTAAAATGGATAATAAAAAAAGATTTGATATAAAACAAGGCATGAATGTAAATATAGTCTTAAAACAAGACCAAAGAAGTGGAAAGCTTACAAAAGGAGTTGTAAAAGATATCTTAACAAACTCTCCTTTTCATCCCCATGGAATCAAAGTTAGATTACAAGATGGGCAAGTAGGTAGAGTACAAGAGATTTTATAATGATTTTATATGTAGATGGTGATGCTTTCCCTAATCTTTTAAAGCCTATTCTTTTAAGAGCAATTGAAAGATTAGGTTTGCAAACTATTGTAATAGCAAATAAAAAAATAAATATTGGAAAATCTTCAAATATAAGTTATATGGTAGTAGAGCAAGGAGCAGATGAAGCAGATGATAAAATAGTTGAGCTTTTACAAAAAGGTGATTTAGTTATCACTGCTGATATTCCTCTTGCAAATAGAGTTATAGAAAAACAAGCCCATGCGATAGATCATAGAGGCTTGGAGTATACAAAAGATAATATAAAAGAGTGCCTTGCTATTAGAAACCTAATGCAAGAAATACGCGATAGCGGAGAGATTACAAAAGGACCTGCACCCTTTACTCAAAAAGATGCACAAAGCTTTGCAAATCAATTAAACAATTTTTTTCAAAAATATTAAAAATAAAACTCATTTCTTAAAATAAATTCATAAAATCATAGAAAAATAATATCACATTAAAAGATAGTTGCCTTTTATGTTATAATTACAAAAATAAAATATAAAAGGCTTTACTATTATACTAAATGATAAAACATTAATAGAACAATTTAAGATATTTTGTGAAAAGAATAAACCAAAAGATATGCAAACAGCGGTAAATTACTTTGCTGTTTTTGGTGGATTAGATGTTAAAATTGATACATCAAAACCTCTTAGAACACTTATCATAAGGCATATTTTAGATGAGTATTATGAGATTCAAGAGAGTATAGAAAAACTAACTCAAAATAATGCTCCTTATCATAAAATATTAACAGGGCTTGCACTTGGAGATAGAAGAACAACAACAGCATTTAAAAGAGCTGATGTTGACTATGATGAGGGAATAGAAACAATTTCAAACTTAGCTCATTTGGGAATATTAACAAAAGAGACACCTGTTGATTTTGTACAAAGTGAAAAAATAAGAAATGAAAAATTAAATAAACTACTATTCACAACACCATTTTTAAGATTTTGGTTTGCTTTTGTATCTCCTTTGTATAGAGGAATAGCTAGAGAAGAGTATGATGAGAGTTTTGAAAGATTTAATAACTATCAATTAGAGTTTATGCACTTAATATTTGAACAATTAAGTCATGAGTTTATTAAAAGTGCTTTTGTTGATGATGAGATTGAAAAAATCGGAAGATATTGGGATGAAGATAAAAATGATTTAGATTTAATTGCCAAAACAAAAAGTGGAAAAATCTTAATTGGAAGCTGTAAATACACAAATACAAAAGTTAAGAAAAATGAACTAAATAGACTGCATTCAATTTGTGAAAAATTAGAAATTGTACCTGATTGTACAGTACTATTTTCAAAAAGTGGATTTTCAAATGAACTAAAAGCTGAAAAAGGAAATGCTTTAAAACTATATACAGTTAAGAGTTTAAAAGCACTAATACTTTAATACACGTATGCTAAATCTTATTGATGAAACTTACATAAATAAAAAAGATAAAGAGCTTGTAGAAGAGTTTCTTTACTCTTTTACTAAAAAGAAATTTATTCTTGGAATTAATAAATATACAAAATCTATTCAAAAACATGTACAAATTGATGGAATAATTGATGATTTTACAAGGGTGCAAAGTTCAAGAAAAAAATCAATTTATAAAATTGATGAGGTACCAAAAGATGCACTTATTCTATCTGTATCAACAGGTAGTCCTTTAGAAGTAAAAAATGCACTTGATAAAAAAGGTTTTGAAAATATAAATTATCTTAGCTTTTATAAATATAGTAAAATAGATAAAGAACTCTTAGCAAAACCACCTTTTATAACTGACTTTGAGGATGATTTCAAAAATAATAAAATAGAGTATGAAAAAGTTTACAATCTACTTTGTGATGAAAAGTCAAAAGAGATTTTTACAAAAGTAATAAATTTTAAGATAAGTTTTGATTTTGATTTTATGCAAGGATTTACAAATAATCACAAAGAACAATACTTTGATAAAGAGTTAGTACCAAATATCAAAGATATAGTTTTTCTTGATGGTGGTTCTTATGTGGGTGATACTATCCCTCAAATTATAAATAACTTTCCTGATTTTAAAAAAATATATTGTATTGAACCAAATAATTTACATATAAATATAGCAAAAAAGAATTTTTCTAAATATAAAAATATTGAGTTTATAAATTGTGGATTAGGAAATAAAAAAATAGAAAATATGACAAATCAACAACTACAAAATAACTGCGCACATGATTATCAAGCATCAAATATAAATACAATAGATAATTTGATAAATGAAAAAGTAGATTTTATAAAGCTAGATATAGAAGGTGCAGAACAAGATGCTTTAATTGGAGCAAAAAATACAATAAAAGAAAACCAAGTAATCCTTGCTATTTGTATATATCATAAAGCACAAGATTGGTATAAAATTCCTCAAATAGTACTAGATATCAATCCAAATTATAAAATTTATCTAAGACATTATATGGAAGGTATTTTTGAAACTGTTATGTATTTTATACCACTAAATATTGATTTTTATAAGAGTTAGTAGAAAATAATAAATAATTATAAAAAACGAAGAGGATTAGCTCTTTAAGGGCACTCTTATTTACAAAACTTCTCTACTTCACTTGCAAAATAAACAGGACACTCTATCATTGGATAGTGTCCTGCTTCCATGCATTCTATTATCTCAAAATCATTATAATACTTTTCAAACTGTTTTTTGATACTACTTTTATTAAAAGCTGGTAAGTCATGATGACCTAGCATTATTTTGATTGGTATATCTATATTTTTTACTTCATTTATAAAATCAGTTGTTAAATACATATTCATATATCCAGTTCTAGCTCCTAAAGTTGAAGAAGTATATGCCATTTTGATTCTATAATCTCTCCATTGTTGATTGTATCTTTTACTTGCACTTTGTACTACTTGCTCAATTAGCTCTTTATTATCTTTCATTTTTTCTATTAGCTTAGCTTGGGCTTGTGGTTTCATTTTTATGCCAGCAGCTGAAATTGGTGTGATTAAAATTAGTTGTTTGATTCTATTATCAATTAGGGCTACTTTTTGAGCTATCATTGTAGACATTGAATGAGCTAATAAATTTACTTCTTTTAAGTTTAATTTTGTGATTAGATTCTTAATATCATTTGAAGCTTCATCACAAGTATAATTACCCTTTAACTCTTTTGATAAGCCATAACCTCTTAAGTCAATAAAATAGTATGTGAAATCTTTTGTATTTAAATATGGAAGTATTGCTTCATAGTTTCTGCAATCTCCCATAAGTTCGTGTAGGAAGAAAATTGTTTTATTTCCTGAACCTACTTTTTTATAAGTTAGTGTTATCATATATTATCTTTTAATTTATATTTTTTTAGAAAAAGTAAACATAATCCTACTCCAATTAATGCCATAAATGCACCACTAAGAGCTGGATAGTTATAACTTAAACCTAAAAATAGTGGAATACCACCTAAAAATGCACCTATTGAATTGGCAACATTAAATGCAGCTTGTAAAAAAGCAGCACCAAGCATAGCAGAATGTTTTGCACTATTTAACATAATTATATTTATTGGTGAACCAATTGACATGGCAAACGCTCCACAAATAAATGTAAGTATTATTGAGATAATTTTATTTTCTGATAGAAAAAATACAAGTAAAAGTGATATAGTCATCATTGATAGAAGAAAAATCGCCACTTTGATAGGATCTCTTTTATCTGCTAAATATCCACCCATAATATTTCCTACAACCATTCCAAGCCCAGCTACAATCATCATATATGAAATGTTTTTTTCATCAAAGTTTGAAACATGAATTAAAAGTGGTGCTATATAACTAAACCAAGCAAATAAGCCTCCAAAACCTGTTGCTACAATAGCTAATATGTGCCAAGATTTGATTGTCTTAAAAAAGACTAATTCATCTTTTAGTGTAACAGTTTTTAGAACTTTTTGTTTTGGTAAAAAATTGTATAAAGAGATTATTGTAAGCATACCAATAAAAGAGACAATACCAAAGGCATATCTCCAATCATATGTATGACCTATATATGTTACAAGTGGAACCATAAAAACATTTGCAAGGGTTAAACCTGTAATCATTGAGGCAATTGCTTGTGCAACTTTCCCATCTTTAGCTAATTTTGAAGCAACAACAGTTCCTACTCCAAAAAAGGCACCATGTGGTAAGCCACTGAAAAATCTAGCAATCATAAGTGTAGAATAATCAGGTGCAATTGTTGATATAAAGTTAAACATTGTAAATAAAATCATAAAAGCTATTAAAATATTTTTAGGCGGAAATTTAGCACTTAGTGCAACTAAAATTGGAGCACCAATTACTACTCCTAATGCATAAGATGATATTAAGTGTCCTGCAACAGGAATTGTAATATTTAAATCATTTGCAACATCTGGCAATAATCCCATAATTGCAAATTCTGTTGTACCAATGGCAAGCCCGCCTAAGGCTAATGGAAATAGTTGTTTTGTCATCATAAAATATTCTTTGTATTAATTTTTGCGAATTATAGTAATAATAGTTTAAAATAAAGTAATAATTTTGTAAAAACAGTATTTATTTTAAACTAAGTACTGTTTAAGATTAAATTAAGTATAATCACGAACTTTTTTAGAAAACTTCACGTTTCCTAGAATGGTAGTATCGTTTCAACAATATGTTGATTTGCACGAGAAGCATGAGCATTGCTTTAATTGCTCAAACCAATTTATATAAAGGGAAAAAATGCCTACTATCAATCAATTGATTAGAAAAGAGCGAAAAAAGGTGATTAAAAAATCTAAATCACCAGCATTAGAAAAATGTCCACAAAGAAGAGGGGTATGTACAAGAGTATATACTACAACTCCAAAGAAACCTAACTCGGCTTTAAGAAAAGTTGCAAAAGTTAGATTAACAACAGGTTATGAAGTAATTTCATATATTGGTGGTGAAGGTCACAACTTACAAGAACACTCTATCGTATTAGTTAGAGGGGGAAGAGTTAAGGATTTACCTGGTGTTAAGTATCACGTTGTAAGAGGTGCTTTAGATACAGCTGGTGTTGCAAACAGAACTGTTGCAAGATCTAAATACGGTACTAAAAGACCTAAGAAATAAGTAGAAGGATAAGAAAATGAGAAGAAGAAAAGCTCCAGTTAGAGAAATTATGGCTGATCCTATCTACAATAGTAAAGTGATCACAAAATTCATTAATACTGTTATGTTAGATGGTAAAAAGTCAGTAGCAGAAAAAATTATGTATGGTGCAATTGCAAACTTAGATGCTAGAGGTGAAGAAGCTGGTATTGAACTGTTTGAAAAAGCAATTGAAAATGTTAAACCACTTTTAGAAGTTAAATCTAGAAGAGTTGGTGGAGCAACTTACCAAGTTCCTGTTGAAGTTAGATCTGTAAGAAGACAAACTTTAGCATTAAGATGGATAGTAGAAGCTTCAAGAAAAAGAAACGAAAGAACTATGGTTGAGAGATTAGCTAATGAGTTATTCGAAGCAGCGAACGAAAGAGGTGCATCATTCAAGAAGAAAGAAGATATGCATAGAATGGCAGAAGCTAACAAAGCATTTGCACACTATAGATGGTAGGAATTATTTATGGCTAGAAAAACACCACTTAGAAGAGTTAGAAATATCGGTATTGCAGCGCACATTGATGCAGGTAAAACAACAACTACTGAAAGAATTTTATTCTATACAGGAGTTTCTCACAAAATTGGTGAGGTTCATGATGGTGCTGCAACAATGGACTGGATGGAACAAGAGCAAGAAAGAGGTATTACAATTACTTCTGCTGCTACAACTTGTTTTTGGCCACACCCTAAAACAAATGAGCAACTACAAATAAACATTATTGACACTCCAGGTCACGTTGACTTTACAATTGAAGTTGAAAGATCTATGAGAGTTCTTGATGGTGCAGTTGCAGTATTTTGTTCAGTAGGTGGGGTTCAACCACAATCTGAAACTGTTTGGAGACAAGCTAACAAATATAAAGTACCAAGAATGATATTCGTTAATAAAATGGATAGAACTGGTGCTGATTTTTTTAATGTTGAAAAACAAGTAAATGAAAGATTAAAAGCTAATCCTGTTCCAATTCAAATACCAATTGGTGCAGAAGAGAACTTCCAAGGTGTAGTTGACTTAGTAAAAATGAAAGCTTTAGTATGGGATGATGATGCTGCAATGGGTTCTGCTTATTCAGAAGAAGAAATTCCAGCTGAATTATTAGAGCAAGCACAAGAGTATAGAGAAAAGATGATTGAAGCTGCTGCTGAATCTTCAGAAGAATTAATGGAAAAATATTTTGAAGAAGGTGATTTAACAGAAGAAGAGATTATTTCTGGTCTTAAAGCTGGTTGTTTAGCTATGAATATTACTCCAATGACTTGTGGTACTGCTTTTAAAAATAAAGGTGTTCAAACTTTACTTGATGCAGTTGCTACATACTTACCAGCTCCAACAGAAGTTGCTGACATTAGAGGTGAAACTCAAGATGGTGAAGCTGTAATTGTTCCATCAACTGATGAGGGTGAAGTTGCGGCATTAGCATTTAAAATCATGACAGACCCATTTGTTGGTCAGTTAACATTTGCAAGAGTTTATAGAGGTGTTTTAGAATCTGGAACATATGTAGTAAACTCAACAAAAATGAAAAAAGAGAGAATCGGAAGATTACTTAAAATGCATTCAAATAATAGAGAAGAAGTTTCTCAATTATATGCTGGTGAAATTGGTGCAGTAGTTGGTCTTAAAACAACTGTTACAGGTGATACATTAGCTTCTGAAAAAGATCCAGTTATCTTAGAAAGAATGGAATTTCCAGATCCAGTTATTTCTGTTGCTGTTGAGCCAAAAACTAAAGCAGACCAAGAAAAAATGGGTATTGCATTAGGTAAATTAGCTGAAGAAGATCCATCATTTAGAGTTGCAACTGATGAAGAATCTGGACAAACTATTATTTCAGGAATGGGTGAGTTACACTTAGAAATTCTTGTAGATAGAATGAAAAGAGAATTTAAAGTTGAAGCTGAAGTTGGTGCTCCACAAGTTGCTTATAGAGAAACAATTAAAAACCAAATTAAAAATGAATTTAAATATGCAAAACAATCTGGTGGTAAAGGTCAATACGGTCACGTATATTTAGATATTAAACCATTAGTTGATTCAGAAGATAACTTTAAATTCAACAACGCAATTAAAGGTGGGGTTGTACCAAAAGAGTATATTCCAGCTGTTCAAAAAGGTTGTGAGGAAGCTATGCAAGGTGGTATCCTAGCTGGTTACCCAATGGTTAATATTGAAGTTACATTATATGATGGTTCTTACCATGATGTTGACTCATCTGAAATGGCGTTTAAATTAGCTGCATCTATGGGTTTCAAAGAAGCTTGTAGAAAAGCTGAAGCACAAGCTATAATCTTAGAACCAATGATGAAAGTTGAAATTGAAACTCCTGAAGAGTATATGGGAGATGTTATTGGTGATGTTAACAAAAGAAGAGGACAAGTTCAATCAATGGATGATAGAGCTGGTGTTAAACTAGTTACTGCAATGATTCCATTATCTGAAATGTTTGGATACTCAACTGACTTAAGATCAATGTCTCAAGGTAGAGCAACTTACTCTATGTTATTTGATTCTTATCAAGAAGTTCCAAAAAATGTTTCTGAAGAAATTATTAAAAAAAGAAACGGTTAATAAGCTTAAATAAAAGATTATTTATACTTTTATAACTTCTACAAAAAAGCCTACTTTTTCAAGTAGGCTTTTTTTATTTCTACATAATCCATAAAATATTACAATTTGTTAGATTAAAGCAGTTTTATTAACATTTTAGATAGAATTATCTTAAATTTAAAAGAAGCGGATATGGGTTTGAAATCAACAATTACAAAAGAAAAACTAAAATCAAAATCAAAAGCGGGAATAGTTTTAAGACCTTCTACTCCTGAAATAAAAGATGACTATATGAAAATAAAAGGATATTTTGAAAAACAAAATATTGAAATATTTTTGGAAAAAAATAGTGCAAATATGATTGATGAAGAAGGTATTGATTTAGATATCTTATGTGATACAGTTGATTTTTTAGTTTCTATTGGTGGTGATGGAACTTTAATTTCAGTTGTTAGAAGAACTTTTAGATCTGGGAAACCAGTACTTGGTATTAACCTTGGAACTTTGGGTTTTTTAACAGATGTTAGTTTAAATGAACTAGAATCATTTCTACAAAATTTATCTGATGATGAAAACTATAGGATTGATAGCAGAATGATGATAAAAGGAAATGCAAATTTGCAAAACTTTTTTGCGTTTAATGATATAGTTATATCAAGAAATTCATTATCTTCAATGATTAAAGTTGATGCAAAAATTGATGGTAAACCTTTTAATTCTTATTATGGGGATGGAATAATTATTTCTTCTCCTACTGGCTCAACTGCTTATAATTTGTCTGTTGGTGGCCCCTTGGTTTATCCATTGACAGATGCATTTATTGTAACGCCTGTTGCTCCACACTCATTAACTCAAAGACCTTTAGTTTTACCAGCTGATTTTGAAATAGAGTTTACAATAACAGACAATCAAGGAGCAATGGTAATTGTTGATGGACAAGATATATATGAAGTAGAGCAGAATCAATCAATAAAGATTCAAATTGCATCAAAAAAAGCAAAGCTTCTTCATAGAAAAGAGAGAAACTATTTTGAAGTATTAAACGAAAAATTACAATGGGGAAATTAATATAAATGATTAGTAGAATATACCTAAAAGATTTTTTATCTTTTAATGAAGTTGATTTAGAGTTTGATAAGGGTTTAGTAGTTTTTACTGGACCTAGTGGTGCTGGAAAGTCAGTTTTAATGGAATCTATTCTATCGTTATTTGCAATACAAGAAGCAAAAGCTAAACTTGGTGAAGTTGTTCTTAAAAGTTCCATTAAAGATGAAGATTTTGATATTGATATTGATGATGAAATCGTAATAAAAGAGATAAAAAAAGACAAAACAAGGTATTTGTTAAACAGTCAAACAATATCAAAAAAAAGACTTCAACTTTTTTCTTCAAATTTAATCAAGCATCTTAGCTTAAAAGATAAGACTGACTTTGAAAGTACTAAATTACTTAATTTTTTAGATTTGCTTTCAAAAACTAAGAATAAAAATTTCATAAAGTTAAAAGATGATTTTTCAAAATCATATAAACAATTATGTATATTGAATAAAGAGTTAAAAAAGCTAATTGATGATGAATTAAAAGTAGAAGAGTTAAAAGAGTTTGCAAAATTTGAGATTGATAAAATAGAATCAATTGATCCTAAGATTGATGAATATGATGAACTTATGGATATTAAAAAGAAACTTTCTAAAAAAGATAAAATTGAAGATGCAATAAAAAATGCTTCTGCAATATTTGAAAATTCTCATCAAGTATCTAATGCATTGGAACTTTTAGAAGTAAATAGTTCTTTTTTTGATGATGCAATAAATGAGTTAAATAATCATTTTGAAAGATTTAATGATTCACTATTTGAACTTGAAGAGTTAGATATTGAAAATGTTTTAGATAGAATTGAAAAACTATCTTCATTACAAAAGAGATTTGGTTCTATTAAAGAAGCAATAGAGTATAAAGAACAAAAAAAACAAGATTTACAAAAATATGAGAATTTAACTTTTGAAAAAACAAAACTTGAAAAAGATATTGAAATATTAGAGCATAATGTAAAAGAGTTAGCTTTTCAAATTAGTCAGCATAGAAAAAAATCTGTAAAAGAGCTAGAAAAACGAATAAATCATTACTTAAAATTTTTGTATCTTTCAAATGCAAAAATTATTATAAATGAAAAACAGCTAGATTCAAATGGTATAGACGAAGTGGTATTTGAATTAAATGGTGTTGATTTAGATACTATTAGTAGTGGTGAATTCAATAGATTAAGACTTGCTTTATTAACTTCAATGAGTGAGTTTCAAATAGTTAAAAATGGAGTGCTATTTTTAGATGAAATCGATGCAAATTTAAGTGGAAAAGAGAGCTCAGCAATTGCAACTGTGTTGACACAACTTGCTAAATCTTATCAAATATTTGCTATTTCTCATCAACCTCAATTAACTTCAAGTGCCAATCAACACTTTTTAGTAGATAAAATTAATCAAAAATCAAAAGTTAAAGTTTTAAATAAAGAAGAAAGAATAGATGAAATTTCAAGAATGATTAGCGGCGAAGATATTACAAAAGAGGCTTTAGAGTTTGCCAAAAATCTTTTAGAGTAAAGCTATAAAATTTATAGCTTTACATTAAACTCTTTGACCATATTTTCTACTAATGTTTTCATTTTTAAGTGATCTGCTGGGTTTCTTGTATTTTCTAAAAGTGGTCTTAAATTTTTATGGAATTTTTTTAAGAAATTGAAAATATAGTGTGTCTTTTTATATGGATTATTTACATATGAACCTGAGTCAATTAGCTCAATTACTAATTCATTGTATCCTAAGAATGCTGCATAATTAATAGGTAAAACCCCAAATTTATCAGGTTTATTTATTAGGTTTTTGTTATATGAATATAAAAGTCTAAATACTTTTACTTTATTTTGCCACATTGCATTGTGAACCATATTTCTACCTTTATTATCCACTGCATTTATATCAGCACCTGCATTTATTAATACTTTTATAGTTTGAATATCATTATCAAGTATAGCCTTATGTAAAGTTATTCCACCATAATCATCTCTTGAGTTTACATCAGCCCCTAAAGTGATTATATTTCTAAGCATTACAAGATAGTTTTGCTGTTCAGCAACTCTTCTAAATGAGATATTTTTTGACATATAGTAGTAAATTATATTGTAACCATCTTTATTTTTTAGGTTTATATCAGCACCATATTTTACTAGCATTTTAACTAAATCAATATTTCCATACTCAACTGCATCAAAGAAGTACGGGTTTCCTTGTGAGTTAAGCATTGTAAGATTTACTTCACCATTTAATAAAATCTCTTCTAATACTGATTTATAGTTTTCATTTTCATTTATATTTTGTCTTGCTTTCATTTTAAGTTTTTTTCTATTTCTTAAAAATAGCTCAACTTCTAAAAGTTTTTCAATGATAGTTTTTCCATTTTCATCACTAATATTTGGTCTTGCACCATAATCTAGTAGTAGTGAAACTAAATCAATATTTGATTTACCTTTTATTGCAGCTAATGCTAATGCTGTTTCATTTCTATCATTTATAAAGTTTGGATCAACTTCATACTCCAATAGAGTTTCTACTAATTTTATATTTCTATTTTTTGTAGCAAGCATTAGGGCGTTATCACCGTTATTATTACAGTGATTATAATCAATATGCTCATCTATTAACCAAGGAATCATATCAAGTAGATTTTTTATAGTCTCTTTTTCCCTTGGATTAATTTTTAGTATTTCTTGAATTAATACAAGTAATACATTGTTTCCATCATCATCAATATGATTTATATTTGCACCTTTTTCAATTGCAAAATTAAATGAATCAACATTTAAAGCACCATTTTGTACTAAATAAAAAAGAGGAGTTCTTCCTTTTTCATCTGTAATATTTAAATCTATATAATCACCAAGAAATTTCAATACATTTGTATTTAAGTAAGTGTCTGGATAAAATAGTATTTTTTTATCTATTGAATTACCTTGGAGTTTTATTACATCTTTTACTAAGTCTAAGTTTTGACTATGAATTGCATCAAAAATTAAAGTGTATCCTTCTTCATCAGCATTATCTAAATTTTTAGTTTTTTCTTTTAATAATACATAGGAGTCTTTTTTATTAAACTTTACAGCTTCTTGTATAGCAGTTCTTCCTTTAGAGTTTGTAATATTAGGGTCTGCTTTTAGTTGAAGTAGTGTTCTAACTGTTTGTGTTGAACCTTTTCTTGCTGCACAAATTAAAGCAGTATCTCCTTCTGAATCAGTGGCATTTATATTGACTTTTTTTGAAACAAGCCATTTTACAGATTCCACAAGATTCTCTTCTGCTACGATATGAAGGTATGATTTATTAAATTCGTCTTTATAATGAATATCTACATCTTTTAAAATTGAATCAGCTTTTGAGTCTTTAAAGGTTGAGTTTCTTAGTTCTTCGAGTAAATCTTCTCGTGTATATTTTTTAAAAAGTTTATTAAACATTAATTGTAACCTGTACCTTTTGAGTTTTGAATCTAAATCATAACATACCTAAAGTTTTCATAAAATAAAATAAAATTTTGCTGGTGAAACAAAAGTAAACAAAAAATAATTATTTTATTAATCTAGTGTCATTTTATTGACTTTTTTAAGTTTGGATAGATAAAATATAAGATTATTAAAGGAGTGTTTAATGCTAGGGAACCTTACCATAAAATCTAAGCTACTTTTGTTGGCTTTTTTAACAATTTTGGGAATCGCTTTGATTGTATCTATTGAATCTATATATTCAATTAAAGAGTTTTCAAAACAGAATGTTGAGAAGTATAAAAAAGAGGCTTACGATAAAAAAGAAAAAGAGTTGAAAAATTATGTATCATTAGCTATGAAAACAGTTAATGCTTATCATAAAAGAACATCAATAGATAAAATTAAGCTTGAAGTACAAGAGTATTTAAAAGAGCAATCAGGCTTTATTTTTTCAATTTTAGATGCAGAGTATAAAAAACTAAAAGGAAAAGTACCTGAAAGTGAGTTAAAGAGAATATTAAAAGAGATAATTTCTGAAACAAGATATGGCAAGACAGGTTATTTTTGGGTTAATGATACAGATGCATTTATTGTAATGCACCCTACAAAACCACACCTTGATGGAAAGGATTTGTCTGAGTTTAAAGATGAGGGTGGGAAAAAAATATTTTCAGTATTTGCAGAAGTTGCAAAAACAAAAGGTTCTGGATTTGTCGATTATTCATGGCCAAAACCAGGTTTTGATAAGCCTCAATTAAAAGTATCTTTTGTAAAGCTATTTAAACCTTTTAATTGGGTTATTGGAACAGGTTCTTATGTTGCTGATGTAACTAAAAATATTCAAGAAGAGGCTTTAGAAACAATTTCAAATATGAGATATGGAACTGATGGATATTTTTGGATAAATGATACAGAACCAAAGATGATAATGCATCCTATAAAGCCATCACTAAATAATAAAAACTTAGCTAATGTTCAAGATAAAAAAGGCAAATACTTATTTAAAGAGTTTGTTACAGCTACAAACAACAATGAAAATGGTGCATTGGTTAAATATATGTGGCCAAAACCAGACTTTGAAGAGCCTCAAGAGAAATTTTCTTATGTTCAAAAATTTGGTCCATGGAATTGGATTATTGGAACAGGTGCGTATATTGATGATATAAAAGCAGAAATTGCAAGTATGGAAGAGAGTACAAATGAAGAGATAGCAACTATTGTTAAGTTTCTTGTTATTTCAACATTAATTGCAGTAGCACTTATTTATTTACTTTACACATTTTTAATCAAAAGAGCTATAATTAGTCCATTAAGTGAGTTAGATTCTGCAATTGCTAATTTAGCTTCAAACTCTAGTTCTAGTAATTTTATTAAGAAAAATTCAAATGACGAAATTGGAAAAGTTATTGATAGCTTTAATGCATATATCAAAAAGCTTAATGATGGAGTTAAACAAGATGCAAAAGTTATTGAAGAAGTTGAAGATGTAATTACTAAAGTTAATAATGGATTTTATGTTTATAAAGTTCATAGTGATTCACCAAATCCACAGATTCAAAAGTTAAAATTATCTATTAACTCAATGATTGATAAAACAAATGAAAAACTTGAAGAGATAAATAATATCTTAGTTGAGTATGGAAATTCAAATTTTGATTATAAAATCAACAAAGAAGAACATCATAGTGCAAATGGAATTGTAGGTTCTATTTCTACTAGTACAACATTTATTGGTAATACAGTTTCTGAATTTTTAGCAATGATTACAACAAGTGGTAGAAAACTTAATTCAGATACTGAGGTTTTATCAACAGAAGTATCAAAACTTGCTAAATCAGCAAATGAACAAGCTGCAAGTTTAGAAGAAACAGCAGCTGCTGTTGAGGAGATTACTTCTATTATTAAATCAAGTGCAACAAAAGTGAATAAAATGTCAGTACTTGCAAATGATTTAAATAGTTCAGCTAAAGAGGGTGAAGATTTTGCAAACATGACAACAAAAGCAATGGATGATATTGATAAGCAAGTAAAATCAATAAATGAAGCAATAAGTGTAATTGATCAAATATCTTTTCAAACAAATATCTTAAGTTTAAATGCAGCAGTAGAAGCAGCAACAGCAGGTGAAGCTGGAAAAGGTTTTGCTGTTGTTGCCCAAGAAGTAAGAAACCTAGCAAGTAGAAGTGCAGAAGCTGCGAAAGAGATTAAAAATATTGTTGAACAAGCAACACAAAAAGCAAATGAAGGTAAAACAATTTCTGATAAGATGATTGGTGGTTATACTGATTTGACTTCAAAGATTAATCAAACAATTACTTTAATTGAAGATGTTTCAAGTGCAAGTAAAGAGCAAGAAACAGGAATAGTACAAATTAATGATGCAATAAATGCTTTAGATAGAGCAACACAAGTAAATGCAAGTTCAGCAAGTGAGATAAGTGGACTATCTGATGGAGTTACAAAACTATCAGCAGACTTAACTGCTATTTCTCAAAGAGCAAACTTTGATAAGTCAAAAGAGAAACAAATTTGTGATATAGATTTAGTATTTAAAATATCTAAAATAAAAAATGATCATATTTTGTTTAAAGATACAAATTTTGCAAAAGTTGGACAAAAAGATGTTAAAGCTTGGAGTGTTACTAAGCATACTGATTGTAACTTTGGTAAATGGATGGCACAAGAAGAGTCAAAAGGTACTGACTTTACAAAAGGTTCAAATTGGGCAAAACTAAAAGAGTATCATGAGTGTGTACATCAAAGAGTACAAGATTATGTAAATGAAAATGCAAATAAAGCTGAAAATGAAGTTTTAGCAAAAATTTCAAAAGAAGTTGATGATTGTACATCTAAATTATTTGATTGTTTAGATAATATTAAAATTGAGTATTGTACTACTTATGTTGAAAAAAAGCTTGAAAAAAGCAATCCAACATTAAGTAATACTAATAATAGTTCAAAACAAACAAGTAAACCTCAAAACCTAAATACAAAGAGTTTTGAAAAGTATGAGAAAAAAACAGAAGTAAAAAAAGAGATACAAAAACCAAAAGAGTTTACTTCAACTACTAGTGATGATGAGTGGGAAAGCTTTTAAAAGCTTTCTTACTTACTAGTATTAACTTTTTTTTATATAAAAATTCTACATTTAATGTAAAATCTTATTTATAAATATTATTTGATATAATTGCCAAAAAATTTAAAATGTGCAAAAGCACAAGGATTATTGATGAAGAAAAATAACGTAGAATTATTATCACCAGCTGGAAATTTAGAAAAATTAAAAATAGCAATTGCTTATGGCGCTGATGCTGTTTATGGTGGGGTTAGTCATTTTAGTTTAAGAATAAGAGCAGGAAAAGAGTTTACTTTTGAAAGTTTTAAAGAAGGTATAGATTATGCCCATGCAAGGGGTAAAAAAGTTTATGCAACAATTAATGGCTTTCCTTTTAACTCTCAAATTGAGTTACTTAAAAAACATATTATAAAAATGGCTGAACTAAAACCTGATGCTTTTATTGTGGCTGCGCCTGGTGTGGTAAAACTTTGTAGAGATATTGCTCCTGAAATACCAATTCATTTGTCAACACAAGCAAATGTATTAAACTATCTTGATGCACAAGTTTTTTGGGATATGGGTGTAAAAAGAATTATTGCAGCAAGGGAAATTTCACTAAAAGATGTAAAAGAAATAAAAAAACATCTTCCTGATATGGAAATAGAGATTTTTGTACATGGTTCAATGTGTTTTGCATATAGTGGCAGATGCCTAGTAAGTGCAGTTCAAATGGGAAGAGTACCAAATAGAGGAAGTTGTGCAAATGATTGTAGATTTGAGTATACACTTTATGCTGCAAATGAGGATCATAGCTCGTTATTTAGACTTGAAGAAGAACCAGGTGTGGGAACATATATATTTAATTCAAAAGATATGAATTTAGCTTCTCATATGCAAGAGATTCTTGACTCAAATGCGGTTGATTCTGTTAAGATTGAAGGTAGAACAAAATCGCCTTATTATGCTGCTGTTACTGCCCATGCTTATAGAGAAGCAATTGATGATTATTTTGAAGATAAATTTGATGCAAAAAAATATCAAGAAGAACTTTATACTACAAAAAATAGAGGTTTTACAGATGCTTATTTAATTCATAGACCATTTGATAAAAGTGATACACAAAATCATGAATATGCACTAAGTAAAGGAAGTTATGAGGTAAGTGGTTTAGTTACTGAAGATGAAGAGTATTTTATGTGTAAATATAAAACTTATCCAGGCGATGAGATTGAAATTTTTGCTCCAATAGATGCACAAATTACAGAGTGTGAAAATGAAATAGGTAAAATTTATAAAAAAGAAGATGGAAAGTATTATATAAATTTTAAGAAAATTTTAACTGATACAAATAAAGAGTTAGATTCAGTTCATAGTGGAAATACGAATAAAATCAAACTTCCTTGTAAATTACCATATTTAACTATGCTTAGAATTAAAAATGAAGATGAGGGAAGTTGTAATAATTAATGGTAATATTTAGAGTTACACAAAATATTAATATTAAAACTACTGATGGAACTTTAGTCTCTTATTTTAAACTAAAGAATCCATCAAACCTTATAAATGATACTTTATATATAACTACATATGAAGATTTTCTTGATTTAAAAAGAGTTTTTAAAAGTGTAGATGCAAAGTATCAACTTAAAGTTATAGAAGAGACTAGACTTACTAGCGATAAATGCTTTCCCAAAGAGTTGGGAATTTTAAATAAAAATGAGTTTAATACTATTATTCAAAATAAAAAAGCTTTAGTTACAAAAAATGTTAATTTTAGTGAAAACTTAGATTATTTATCAATATTTTTAAATAATTCAAACAATAGTTTAAAAACACAAATTTCAAATACTTTAAAACAAGATGTAAAAGTTGCAATACTAGGTAATATGGGCTTTAAAGTAGGAGAGATGATTAGTAGTATAACTGCATTGAGAATTTTTTATGAAGAGCTAAAAAAAGTATTTAAAACAGTTACTATTGATATATATTTAAACTCTTCGGAGAATAAACAATTTACAAGAGATAAACAGATTTTTTCAAATCAAGAGTTTATAAATAAAGTAACAGCACTATCAATTAGTGTAAAAAAACTTTATGAGTATGATTATTATATAGATACAAGTTTAGTAACAAAAAACTCTTATTATGATGAACTAAATTATGTTGATTCATGGCTTTATAAATTTGGAATTGATTATAAAAAAATAGAAAACAATAGAAAATATAATAGTTTATCTTTAAATAATTATAAGCCATCAAATGCATTAAAATCAAAGCTTAATGAGATTAAACTTAAAGGAAAAATTCTTCTTTTTCATCCTTATTCTGCAAATGTAAATAGATCAATACCAAGAGAGATTGCATCAGATTTACTTAAAAAAATGATAAAAAAAATGCCAGATTATACAATAATTTCTGTTTTACAAATTGATGGTGTTAAAGATGAATCTTATGTTTGTTTGAAAGATTACTCAAAAAGTTTTTTAGATTACACATATATAATTTCATGGGCAAATAAAATTATTACAGTTGATACTGCTACTTATCATATAAGCGATATCTTTTTTATTCCTACAGTTGTTATTTTTACTGATGAAAAACTTATAAAAAGAGTTGATTATTATAATAATGCAAAAGCTGTTTTAGTAAAAGATAAATCAAAAAATTTATCACTTTTTAACTTTGAAGAGAGTAGCTTAATAGTAAATAGATTCGAAGCTTGGAGAGAGCTTAAAATAAAGCAGATTATAAAACTATTAGATTAATTTAGATAAAATGATAAATTACAAAGTTAATTAAGGTAAAAAATGAAATTTGTTTCTATTATAATTGGAAGTAACTCAGATTTTGATGTTATGAAAAAATGTACCGAGACTTTTGAAAAGTTTAATGTAAATTATGAACTAACTGTATTATCACTTTATGATTCAATAGAAAAAATAAAAGATTATATTAAATGTGCAGAAGAAAAAGGTGCTGTTTCATTTATTGTTGCTTCAAGTATTAACGGATGTTTGGCAAGTAGTGTAGCTTCTGGTACAACAAAACCAATCATTGCAGTACCATTAAAAGATAAAAACTTTGATGGTTCAACAGCTATTCTTTCTACAATAAATAAACCTTTAGCTATGCCAGTTGCAACTGTTGCATTGGATGAAGAGGGTGCTATAAACTCAGCTTATTTAGCTGTACAGATTTTAGCACTAAATGATAATGAATTAGCAGTTAAACTTAAAGAAGATAGAATCGTAATGTTAAATAAAGTACAAACAGCTGCAAAAAATATAGAAGTACTTTTATAAAAATTATATAATTTAAAGAATTAACACAATAACTTACAAGGATTAGGACTTAGATAAATATGACTACTTTTTCACAGATATTATTAAAATTACAAGAGTTTTGGGCAAATCAAGGTTGCAATATTGTTCAACCTTACGATATTCCAGCAGGTGCAGGTACTTTCCATCCTGCAACAATACTTAGAAGTTTAGATTCAACTCCTTGGAGTACAGCTTATGTTGCACCAAGTAGAAGACCTACTGATGGAAGATATGGAGAGAATCCAAACAGATTGGGTGCATATTATCAGTTTCAAGTATTGATTAAACCAAGTCCAGATAATATTCAAGATTTATATTTACAATCATTAGAGTATTTAGGACTTGATACTTCAAAACATGATATAAGATTTGTAGAAGACAACTGGGAGTCTCCAACGCTTGGAGCTTGGGGACTTGGTTGGGAAGTTTGGCTTGATGGTATGGAAGTTACACAATTTACATATTTCCAACAAGTTGGTGGTTTAGCTTGTGACCCTGTTGCTGTTGAGATTACTTACGGAACAGAAAGATTAGCTATGTATTTACAAGGTGTTGATTCTGTATTTGATATTGTTTGGAATGAGAATAAATACGGAAAAACAACTTATGCAGATGTTCATAAAGAGAGTGAATATGAATTTTCTAAATATAATTTTGAAGTAGCAGATACTTCTATGTTATTTAGACACTTTGATGATGCTTTTAATGAGTGTAAATCTTGTCTTGAAGCAAAGCTTCCTTTACCTGCATATGACCAATGTATGATGGCTTCACATGCATTTAATACACTTGATGCAAGAAAAGCTATTTCAGTTACAGAAAGACAAAATTATATTTTAAAAGTAAGAGAGCTAGCTCAAGGTTGTGCTGTTTTATACAAAGAACAAGAAGAAGAAAGAACAAAAAGAGTTGGAAGATAATCTTGAAAATTTTAGATATTTATAATATTTTAGATGAAATTTCTCCTTTTTCTTTACAAGAAAAATGGGATAACTCAGGTTTAATAGTTGGAAATTTCGAAGATAAAATAAAAAAAATATATGTAAGTATTGATTTGGATGAAGAGTTTTTAGATGAAGTAGAAGAGAATTCTTTGATTATTACTCATCATCCATTGATTTTTGCACCTCTTAAAAAGATAAATTATGATAATTATTGTACAAAATTATTAAAAATCTTAATTCAAAAAAATATTGCATTAATTTCAATGCACACAAACATAGATAAAACACACTTAAATATGTATGTTGCAAAAGATATTTTAAAACTTGATATTATTGAAAAAGAGGATATAAATGATTTTATAATTTATGCAAATGTAAATAAAGATTTTGATGAGTTTGCAAAAGAGATTACTTCAAAATTAGGTATTGAATTTACAAATGTAGTAAAGTGTAATAATAAAGTTGAGAAAGTAGGGATTGTTACTGGTGCAGGAATGTCTTTATTAAGTGAGGTGAAAGCTGATTGCTTTTTAACAGGTGATATAAAGTATCATGATGCAATGGATGCAAAAAGTAGAAATATATCACTAATTGATATAAGACATTATGAAAGTGAAAAGTACTTCAATGAGCTTTTAGTAGGTGTTTTAGAAAAAAATTTGAAAAAAAATGAATTAAAAGCTATAATATCAGCTTCGAAAAATCCATTTAAGTTTTGTATACAAGGAGAAACAGTTGAATAAATATTTAGAGGATCTAGTTAAATTATCAAAATTTGATACACAAATTAGTATGTTTGAACCTCAAATCGAGAATGAAAAAGCCAAGTTAGCTACTTTTGTTGAAACAGCAGAGGCAATAAAAGTATCAATTAATAATACATATGTTCTAATAGATGAAGTAAAATCAAAAAGAACTAAAAATAATATTCATTTAGCAGAATTAAAGACTAAATTAGATGATATTGCAAAAAAGCACAAAGAAGTGCAAAATGAAAAAGAGCTAAAAGCTTTACAACTAGAAGAAGAGATTGCAAAAGAACAAATTTCATTTGCAAATGAAGAGATAGCTAGACTTGATGAGATTACAGAAGAAAGAGAAGCACAATTAAAAGAGTTTCAAGAAAAATTAGCCCAAGAAGAAGAATCAATAAAAGATATTCAAATTGCAGTTGATAATCAAATTGAAGATATAAATAAACAAAGAAATGTTGTTTATCAACAAAGAAGTGAATTATTAGAAAAAGTTGATAGTAAAATTTTAACATTTTATGAAAAAATTAGAAGATGGGCAAAAGATACAGCTGTTGTACCTGTTAAAAAACAAGCTTGTTATGGATGCCATATGAAAATAAATGACAAAACTTATGCAGAGGTTGTTAAATCAGATGAGATTATAAATTGTCCTCACTGTGGAAGAATCCTTTATAAAGAAGATGAAACTGTAGAGGCTTAATTTTTGAGCCTCTTTTATTTTATTTATTATGTATTAGCAGTTATTTTATATATAATTGCTATTCCTATACTACTACTAAAACTAAGAAATAAAAAATATCAAATTGCAATACCAGCGAAATTTTTTTTAAGAAAAAATCCAAAGTTTGAAAATGAAAATAAAATATGGTTTCATACATGTTCAATGGGTGAAACAAAAGCTATTAGACCTTTAATAGATGAGTTTGAAAATTGTAATTTATCAGTAATAACTAATACAGGTTATGATGAAGCAATTAGTACTAATAGAAGTACAAGGTATTTACCATATGAGATTTTTTTGCCATTTTGGATAAATAGACAAAAAGCACTTGTGGTTATGGAAGCAGAATTATGGTACATCTTATTTTTATTTGCTAAAAGAAAAGGTGCAAAAACTTATTTGATTAATGCACGAATTTCAGATAAGTCTTATAAATCATATAAAAGAATGAGTTGGTTTTATAAGTATATATTTAAAAATATTGATAAAATTTATGCACAAAGTGAAATAGATAAAAAAAGATTAGAAGAACTTGGTGGAAAGAGTATTGAAGTTATAGGAAATATTAAATTAGCACAATTACCAAAAATTACAAAAGAGTATAAAAAACCAAATTCAACTTTAATCACAGCTGGAAGTAGCCATGAAAAAGAAGAAGAACTAATTTTAAAAGCTTATAAAAAAGAGCATGGAAAATTGGTAATTGTTCCTAGGCATCCTGAAAGATTTGATAAAGTATATGAATTAATTGATTTATATAGTAAAAAAAATAATTTATCTTGCCATCGATTTTCACAAAAAGAAAATTTTGATTCTGATATAATTTTGATTGATAAAATGGGTGAGTTAAATAATATATATGCAATATCTGATGTTGTGATTTTATGTGGTGCTTTTGAAAAAATTGGAGGTCATAATCCTGTAGAACCTGCATATTTTGGATGTAAATTAATAAGTGGAAAACATATATTTAATCAAAAATCACTATTTGATTGTATTAATAATTATTATATAATACAAAATGATGAACTTGAAAAATATTTAGATGATATTAAAAAGTTAAAAAAACCAGTTTTAGCTAAAGCTGGTTCAATAAAGCCAATACTAAAGGAATTAAAAAATGTATGAAAAGGCGTATAAACTTCTTGCAAAGCAAGAAAAAATATCTAATTCAAAAGCAAAAGAGCTAATTGATAGAGGATTAGTAAGAGCATCTGGTAAAAAAGTTGTAATTGCAAGAGGAGAAATTAAAGCAGACACAAAATTTGTTGTAAAAAAACTTGCAAATATTAAAGTTATATTTGAAGATGATAATATATTAGCAATTGATAAACCTGCGTATATGACAACAGATGAAGTTTCAAATAAATACCAAGATTATTTTCTATTAAATAGACTTGATAAAGAGACAAGTGGGGTTATGTTGTTTGCTAAAACTGAAGAGTTTCAAACAAAAGCTATTACTGAATTTAAAAAGAATAGAGTGTATAAAGAGTATGTTGCTGTTGTTGAGGGGAAAGTTATAGAAGAAACAACAATTGATTTACCTATTTTAACTATCAAAAATAGAGGTGTTGCTAAATCTAAAGTAGATATGACAAAAGGTAAACCTGCAACAACAACTATATATCCTATGCTTATTGAGGGAAATAAATCAAAGATTAAAGTTGTAATTGACACTGGAAGAACACACCAAATTAGAGTACATTTAAATCACCTTGGTTTTCCTATTATAGGTGATAGTGTATATGGAAGAACAAATCCTAATGTAAATAGGGTTTTACTTCATTCAAAAATTACAAGAATTTTTGATTACGAGTTTGAATCACAAGAGCCAAGAGAATTTAAAGTGTTTGATTTTAATTAAATTTTAAGTTTTGCTTCTAAAGAGAAAAGCCTTATATTGGGCTTTTCATAACTCTCTAATATTAAATTTTACTTAAATAATATGTCATTTAAACTATTTTAAAGTATAGAAACAATATAATTGCCAAAATTTTAAATAGTTGGAGATAATTTTGTTTGATTCAATAACAGGCTCACTTAGGAATTCGATAAATAAGATAAGACACAAAGATGATGCGGCAGCTTTAAAAAAAGCTACTACAGAACTTAAGAAATCATTATTAAAAGCTGATGTACACCATAAAACATCAAAAGAATTAATAACTGAAGTTGAATTAGAAACAAAGAAAAATGGAATTGGACAAGACTCTTTTATTAATGCACTAAAAAAAGAGTTAAATGAGATATTATCAACAAAAGGTAATCAAGGTTTTGTTTTTTCAAACACACCTCCAACTACAATATTAATGACAGGACTTCAAGGTTCTGGTAAAACAACAACAACAGGTAAACTTGCAAACTATTTAAAAACTAGAAAGAAAAAAGTATTAGTTGCTGCTTGTGACTTACAAAGATTAGCAGCTGTTGAGCAATTAAAACAAATTGCCCAACAAGTTGAAGTTGATATCTATTTTGATGATAATGAAAAAGATCCTGTTGTAATTGCAAAAGCTGCACAAGAAAAAGCTAAAAAAGAATTATATGATGTTTTATTAGTTGATACTGCTGGTAGACTTGCAATTGATGAAGAGTTGATGAATCAACTTTTTGAGGTAAAAAATGCAATAAATCCTGATGAAATATTTTATGTTGCAGACTCTTTAACAGGTCATGATGCAACTAAAACAGCAATTACTTTTAAAGAAAAAATTGGAATAGATGGAGTTGTGTTATCAAAATATGATGGTGATACAAAAGGTGGAGTTGCTCTATCAATTGCACACCAAGTTGGTGTTCCTTTAAGATTTATTGGTGTTGGTGAAAAGATGCCAGATTTGGAAGTATTTATTCCTGATAGAATTGTATCAAGACTTCTAGGTCTTGGAGATATGGAAGGTCTTGCAGAAAAAACTTCAGCTGTAATTGATGAGAAAAAAGCAAAAGAAGTAAGTAAAAAAATTAAAAAAGGTGAATTTAATTTTAATGACTTCTTAGAACAATTAGCAATGATGAGTAAATTAGGTTCTATGAAATCAATTATTGGAATGATTCCAGGTCTTTCACAAATGGCTGGACCTATAAAAGATATGGATTTTGAGAATTCTGATGAGATTAAAAGAATAAAAGCTATGATTGGCTCTATGACTCCTAAAGAAAGAGAACAACCAAGTTTAATAAATCCAAGTAGAAAAAGAAGAATTGCTAAGGGTTCTGGTTTAAGTGATGTTCAAGTTAATAAAATTTTAAAGCAGTTTAAAAGTGCTTCAAAAATGGCAAAAAAACTTTCATCAAAAGGTGGTATGAAAGGCTTAAGTAATATGCTAGGTCAAATGCAAGGACCTGGTGGAATGCCTAAAATACCTAGATAAATAAAAAATATATAGTATTGAGTTGTAAACTTAAAAATTTGAGTTTAGAATTCAATACTATAAAAAAACAAAGGAAAAATATATGACAACAATTAGATTAACAAGAATGGGTAGAAACAAAAAACCATTTTACAGAATCGTTGTAACAGATTCAAGAAAAAGAAGAGATTCAGGATGGATTGAATCAATTGGTTATTTCAACCCAGTATCTGAGCCAAAAGTTCTAAAATTAGATGAAGAGAGATATAACTATTGGTTAAGTGTTGGTGCAAAACCAAGTGAAAAAGTTAAAAAATTAGCTTCAAAATAATTATATAGCTTTTTATTATGATAGTAAATTTTATAGAAAACTATGCCAAACTTATTGTTAGTGAACCAAATGAAGTAAAAGTTTCTGAAGAAAAAATTGATGATACTTTTACTGAAATAACTGTATATGCAAATAGTGCAGATATTGGAAAACTAATTGGTAAGAATGGCAATATGATTAATGCATTAAAAGTTATGGCAAATGGTTGTAAAGCTAAAGATGGTGTATCTTATAAGATACAAGTATTAGCAAACGATTAAAAGATGTCTATAGATAAAATTTACGTAGCAAAATTAGGAAAAACAGTAGGATTAAAAGGAGATATAAAAATCTTCCTTGATTCTGATTTTCCTAATCAATTTAAAACAGGTGCTACATTTACAACTAACAAGAACCTTACATTAAAAGTTATATCTTATAATAAATCAAGACAAATTATTAAATTTGAAAATTTTGAAGATATAGAACTTGCAAAAAAATTAACTAATCAAGAATTATTTACTACAAGAGATAAAACCAAAGAGAATTGTCAATTAGAAAAAAATGAACATTTTTGGTTTGATATTATGGATTGTATAATTTATGAAAATGGTAAGAAATTGGGTAAGGTTATTGATATTAATAGATATCCAGTTAATGATTATTTAGAGATTCAAACTGATGAAAGTTTAGTAAAAGAAGACTTGCCAAAAGTTTTTTTACTTCCTTATATTTTAGAAACTTATATTTTAAATGTTAATATAAAAGATAAAATTATTGATGTTCAAGATGCGTATGACATATTAGAAAACTCTTAAAAGTTTTCTAATAGTTACATCTTTTATTAAACTCTTCTTTTGTTAAATCAACAAGCATTGCTTTATTGAAACCACTAGATAAAAATTTATTTAATAGATTTTTTCTTGCACTTGGCATCTCATATGGTCCTACATATATCTCAATATTATTTTTATTGTCTCTACACAATAATATATTTTTATCTATTTTCTCTACTCTTTCAAGATAATCTTTTGTCAACTCATCTTTTATAATAGCAACGTTAATTAAAGGTAAAAAAGTATTAGAATGCATTTGCTTGCTATTTAAGTTTGTTTGCTCTACAGCTTCTTGTATTGGCTCTTGTACTACTGTTTCAGTTGTAGTTACTTTTTCATTGGCACTATTTTCAACAAGTTGCTTTAATTCCTCTTTTTTCTTTTCAACTTCTTCAAGTAATTGCTCTTTTAATTTTACTAGTTCTTCTTTTTGTGATAATAACTCATTTTTTCTATCTTCTAAAGCTTGTTTTTGACTATTTAACTCTTCTTTTAATCTTTCAATCTCTTCAATACGCTTTTTCTCTTCTTCTTCTTTTAACTTTGCTTCTTCTTGTGCTTTTCTTTTTGCTTCTTCTTGCGCTCTTTTAGTCTCTAAACTTGGATCATATTTAGTTAATCTATCAAACTTCTCATTTAATTTATCTGGATCTATATCTCTTGATTTAAAGTCAAACTTTTTTTCTTCAACTTTTTTTTCTACTTTACTCTCAATTTTTGGCTCTTCTTTTTTCTCATCAAAAAAACCTAAAAAATATAAGATTAAGCCAACTGATAGAGTAATAAGAAGTACAGCTACAATTGCAGTTAATATTTTTTGAAGTTTAGTTTGTTTTTTTTGAATTGAATAATCATCTAGTTCTTCATCATCAAGGGCATACTCACTTATATCTTTTTCTTCATTTGAAGATAAATCTTCATTATCCTCTTTTGTTGCTTCTAAACTTTCACTAACTGGTTCAATTTCTACTTCATCTTTATCTAATGATAGTTCATTATTATCAAGATTTGAATCTTCCACATCAAGCTTTATCTCATCAACAATCTCATTTGAATCATCTTCAATTTTAATATCTTTTTCTGCCATAATTTACTCTTTATTTTTTTGTTGTTTTCTTCTTTTTCTTTGCTTTTCCAAGATTTTATCTTTATTTTTTTGATAATATCTTCTTCTATATTCTCTTAATTCTTCTTTTTTTTCTTCTCTATACTCTTTATCATACTGTAATCTTTTATCTTTATTCTCGATATAGTATTCTCTTTTTTTACTTTTATACTCTTTTATTTTAGCTATTATTCTATCTTTTCTATCATCTACATGTTGTTTTTGTTGCCTGATTATATCTTTTATTCTTTGATTAAAGTCAATACCACCTAAATGACTTTCATAATCAAATACTTCTCTTTTAGTAGATTTTCTCTCAAGCTTCTTTTCAAGTTTACTTTTTAAGTAATACTCTCTTTTTTTCTTTTTGTGGGCTAAAAAGTTTTCTTCTCTAAGTTTTTTTAATTCTCTTAAATCCATAATTATCTAGGCTAAGCTACCAATTATCTTTTTAGTCTATTAACAATATCAAGCATTTCATCTGTTGTTGTTATAGCCTTAGAGTTGGCTTCATAAGCACGCTGTGCTGTAATTAAATCAACCATTTCATTTACAAGTTTTACATTTGAAAGCTCAATCATACCTTGTCTTAAGTTCCCAAATTGATTCTCTGTTGGATTTCCATCAAGTGCTGCTCCTGATGCTTCTGTTTCTTTAAAAAGTGATTCTCCAATTGGTGCAAGTCCTGCTGGGTTTATAAAATCTGACATAGTAATTTGACCTAAAGTAACAACAGTTTCTGTTGCTTTATCAGTTGCAGTTACTAATCCATCTTTTGCAATTGAAAGTTTTACTACATTGTCCGGAATTACAATTTCTGGATCAAGTGGGTAACCATTTGCATTTACAATTGTACCCTCATCATTTACTTTAAATGCTCCACTTCTAGTGTATGCAGCTTCGCCATCTGGCATAGTTATCCTAAAAAAACCATTTCCCTCAATTGCAATATCAAGGGGGTTACCTGTTGATTTTAAATCACCTTGCAAGAAGCTTTTTTGTACACCTGAAACTCTAACTCCCATCCCCACATCAATTCCAGTTGGATTTCTTGTGGTTTCAGAAGTTTGCCCAGCTGTGTAGTTTAATGTTTCATACATTAAGTCTTGGAATTCAGCTCTATCTTTTTTGAAACCTAATGTATTTACATTTGCGATGTTATTTGAAGTAACATCAATTTGACTCTGCTGGGAATTCATTCCTGTTGCAGCAGTGTATAAGCCTCTAATCATAAAAAATCCTTTTTTTAGAGATATTATTAAATTATATTTAAAGAATTTTTAAAGTTAGATAAAATTTTATTAAAATATTAAGTGTAAATTTAAAACAAATTAAATATAATAGTTAACAAATTTTTGAAAATAAAATGTTTTAAAGGCTTGAATAATGAAAATTTTAATAGTTGATGATAGTTCTACAATGAGAAGAATCATTGGTAATGTAGTAATGCAGTTAGGCTTTTCAAAAGAAGATTTTGATGAAGCAGAAGATGGAGTAAAAGCATGGAAGCTTCTTTCAGAATCTCACTTTGATATAATTTTAACTGATTGGAATATGCCAAATATGAATGGACTTGAATTAGTAAAAAAAGTAAGATCAGAAGGTAATCATCAAAAAACTCCAATTATTATGATTACTACAGAAGGTGGTAAATCAGAAGTTATTACAGCTTTAAAAGCTGGGGTTAATAACTATATTGTTAAGCCATTTAGTGCAGATATTTTAAAAGAGAAACTTGATGGAGTGTTGAAAAACTAAGTTATGGTTTTAGCAACTTTAAATATAAAGGTTTAAATTATGAGTATGAGTCAAGAAGAAATAGAATCACTTATGAATGGGCTAGATTTAGATGAAAATGAAAATTCTGAAGAAGTTAAAATAGAAGAGAATGATGAAAATGAAACTAATGATGTTGAAGAAAATATTGATGAGCCTATAGTAGATGAAACTGTTAATAAAACCGATGAAACTGACAATGCAACTTCACAAGAAGATTACTCTTCTACTGATGATGGATTGGATGATATATTAGCAAACATTGATGATGTAGATGATAATGAAACTGCAAGTGATGAGGATATTGATGAGCTTTTAAAAGGAATTGATGGAGTAGATGATGACTCTACTGATTCTTACTCATCAAATGAAACTCAAAGTGATGATTTGAATACATCAGAAGAGAGTGATAATTTAGATACATCAAGCCAAAGTGATGAAATTAGTGAAGAAAACTATGATGACATTTTAGCAGGAATTGATGGAATTACAGATAATGAGCCAGTTAAAACAAATATAGAATCAAAAAAAGAAGAAACTCCTAAAGTTGAAGATAAAACTGAAAAAGTACAGGAGAGAAATAATGACCATGAAGAGCATATTGTGAGTAAAATAGATGAAGGAATTTTTCCTTTTCCAGCAGAAAAAGATACTAAAGTTGTTAATCAATTAAGCCAAGTTGCAAATGATTCAGAAGAGAAAGCCTCTAAAATTTTTGATGTGTTAAGTTATGTTCTTGATGATAATAATGATGTTCAAAAGTCTTTGAAAACAACAGATGAATTTTTAAATAAACAGACTGCACTTTTAGAATCTTTAAATAAAAAGTTTCCAAATATATCAATTTTTGAGCAACATTTAAATGAAACTGCAAAAATGAAACAAGAGATAGCTTCTGTAAGTGGAAAGCTTGATGCTGAAAATATGCAAATATTTGAAGCGATGGAGTTAATGCAATTTCATGATATAAATAGACAAAAAATTGAAAGAGTAATGACTGTAATTAGAAAACTTTCAATTTATCTTAATAACTTATTTGAAGATGAAGGTTCACATCAAGAAATTGCAGTTGCTAGACATATTCATGGAGATAGTACAGCTGATGTTTTAGATGATGCAGATTTAGAATCATTGATTTCAGAGTTTGGAAATTAAGGAGAAATAATGAATCAAGGAACATACCCCCTAGCAGCAGCAATGGTAAATCAACTAAATAGAGTTGATATGATTTCAAATAATCTTGCCAATGCAAATACAACAGGTTTTAAACAAGAGGGAATGACTGAGGGTTCATTTAATCACTATTTGCAAAGAGCTGAGAGTGAGGGTTTTACTCCAAATAAAGTAAACACAATTACAAATACTATTCCAAAATTAAATGGAAAGTATATAAATGAAGAAGTTGGGCCTATAGTTGCAACAGGAAATGCACTAGATTTTGCATTAAAAGATTCAAACTCTTTTTTTAAAGTTTTAAATGACAATGGTCAAGTTGAATACACAAGAGATGGTTCTTTTAAAATTTTAGATAATATGTTAGTAGATTCAAAAGGTAGAAATATCCTTGATAACAATAATGAACCAATTGCAACAGAAGATGATTATATAAACTTAATTTCTGTGGTTAAAATAGATTTTAAAGATTTAGAAAAAGTAGGATATAACAACTATAAAACAAAAGAGGGTGCACAAATTGAGCAACTTGAACTAAATGACGGAGAAATACTTCAAGGTTCATTGGAAAAATCAAATATCAATACAGTTTCAACAATGGTTGCTTTAATTGATGCAAATAGAAGATTTCAACAAACTCAAAAAGGTATAACTACTATTGATGAGTTAAATGCAAAAGTTATTGATAAAATAGGGAATAATACTAGATGAAGCCAAGTAGCGTAACAGATACATTATTTAATCAGTTAAATTTTAGAGGTGATAGACAAAAAGTTATTTCAAGTAATATAGCAAATATTAATACACCTGGGTATAAAACAAAAGAGTTAGTTTTTGAAAGTGAATTGAAAAAAGCTAGTAGTTCTAGTTTACAAATGTATAAAACTAATCCTATGCACCTTTCATCTTCTGATCATATTTCAAACCCTAATCAAAAACATGTTGTTGAAGTAAAAGGATTAGAAGAACAAAATGATGGCAATAATGTTAACTTAGATGCACAAATGAGTGAAATGACAAAAAATAAGGTTATTTTTGATGCATTACAAACAGCCATTAAAAAAGATTCAAGACTATTTAGATCAGTTATCGAGTCTTCTGCAAAAAATTAATTAGGATATATATTATATGGATCAACTTTTTAAGTTTGTAAATAATTTAAATGCTGCACAAAGAGCAGTTATAATTGGAGGTTTTTCTTTACTTTTTGTATTATTAGTAGGGTTGTTAATTTACTCAAATATAAAAGCTGAAGATAAAAAGTTTAATTATATAATTGCTTCAAACTTAACAAAAAATCAAGTAATGCTTGCTAGTAATGAATTGGAAAGCTCAGGAGTACCATTTTCTGTAATTGGTGGTGGTAATGACTTGACTCTAAAGACTTCAAAAGAGTTTATAAATATTGCAAAAATCAAGCTTGTTACAAGCGAAGCAGCAACAAGTAAGCATGTAGGATGGGAAATTTTTGAAAAATCCTCTTTAGGAACAACAAATTTTGAAAATAAAGTTAAGTATTTAAGAGCTTTAGAAGGTGAACTTTCAAGATCATTAGAGTCACTTTCAGGTATTTTAAGAGCAAGTGTTAAAATAGCAATTCCTAAAGATACAATTTTTACAGAAAGAAAAACTGAACCAACTGCATCTGCTGTTTTGACATTAAAGCCAGGAGTTTTTTTAACTCAAAAGCAAATTGATGGAATCAAAAATTTTATTGCTTCTGCTGTATCAGATTTAAATGATGAAAATATAAAATTAATTGATCAAGATGGTGCCTTATTAGAACACTCAAAAGATGAAATTGCAAATTTACAATCATTAACGCAAAATAAATACAAAAAAAAGCTTGAATCTGATTATGAAAAGAAAATAGTATCTTTGCTAGAACCAATTGTAGGACCAAATAGGGTTGTAGCAAGGGTAAGTGTTGATTTGAATTTTACAAAGAAGCATATACAAGAAGAGATTTTTGATCCTGAGGGTACAATTAGAAGTCAAGAAACACAAGAAAATGTCTCTTCTTCACAAGGCGGACCTGGAAACAATGGTGCTGTTGCAGGGGTTGATAGCAATATAGAAGAACCTCAAAATGGTAATGGAAATAATAACAGTCAATCTTCAAATGAATCAACAAAAACTTTGACAAATTATGAAATATCTAAAAAGATAATTGAAGAGCAAGACAATAACTACTCTCGTATTAAAAAAATAAGTGCAGCAGTTACTTTTGATTCTACAATACTTGAAAATGCTGAAAATAAAGAAGAGTTTTTAGCTTCTGTAGAATCAATTGTTGAAGAAACAATTGGATATGAGCAAAAAAGAGGTGATAAAATCAGTGTAAAAAGCTTTAAGTTTGTTGGACTTAAAGCGCTTGGAAATGCAGCTGGACAAAGAGTGGATGAAAATGGTAATATAATCCAAGAAGAATCAGCTGATACAATTACAATGGTTAAGACTTTACTTAAAGAGTTCAGTGAATATATTCAATACTTAATTGCAGCAATTTTATTATTTATTTTTTATAGAAAATTTATTGTAAATCATGAGGTTGTGGTTTTAGGTGATGGAACAGCAAAGAAAAAAGATGAAGATGGCAATGATATTGATTTAGTTGGAGATATGCTTCATGGATATGAAGATGAATTTAATGCTCAAAGTGCAAAAGGAAGATTAAAAGCAAAAATTAAAAGTCAAATAATGAATAACTTGACAGGTTTAGATGAAGAGGGTGCAGCTAAGTATGAAATCTTAATTGAAGAGCTTGATAAAGAGATAAATACTAATCCATCTGATATGGCAAAAATGATAGAGTTATTATTATCAGAAGGTAATTCAAAGTTTACATCAAAGAAAAAAGGTAAATAATGTCAGAAGATATAGATAGAGAAGTATTAAAGGGTATGTCAATGACTGAAAAGATTGCCCACTTTTTTGTACTTATAGGAGAAGATGCCACTGTTAAAATCTTCCAACATTTACCAAAAGATGTGGTTGAAGAGATATCTACTGCAATTACTCAAATAAATTCAGTTGATAAAGATGTCTCTTTGGCAATACTAGATGAGTTTCATCTTTATACTAGAACAAAAGGATTTATTAGTTCTGGTGGATTTGATTATGCTAAAGATATTTTATATAAGTCTTTAGGAAAAGGTGAAGCTGATGATGTATTAGCAAAACTATCTAGAATGAAACTTGCTTCTCAATCATTTGCTTATTTAGATGCCATAAATCCAAAACAGTTATCTGATTTTATTAAAGATGAATCACCTCAAACTATTGCTGTTATATTATCACATATGGAGGCTCCAAGAGCAGCTGAAGTTTTAATGCAATTAGAAGAAGATATAAGAGTTAAAGTAACCATGCAAATGGCTACAATTAAAGATGTTTCTCCTGATGTTGTAAGAACAATTTCTGTAATATTAGAGAAAAAGCTAGAATCACTATTATCATCTATTGTTGATGTTGGTGGTGTAAAAGTGGTTGCTGATATGTTAAATAGAGTTGGTCCAAAATCTCAAGAAATTTTAAGAAATATAAATGGGGTTGATACTTCATTAGCTACTAAGATAAAAGAGAATATGTTTGTGTTTGAAGATTTATTAAATTTAGAAACAGAATATGTTATGAAAATCTTACAAAATGTTGATACTGCTGATGTTGCAGTTGCTATGAAAAATGCAACAGAAGAGGATTTAGAAAAAATTACATCAGCTATGTCTCAAAGAGCAAGTGATAGATTTAAAGAAGAGTATGAGATGCTTAATAAAGTAAAAATAAAAGATATCGAAGCAGCCCAAAGAAAAATGCTTGATGTAGCACAAAAAATGATTGAAGAGGGTGTAATCGATAGAGATATGGATGAGTAAAAATGGCAAATAATAATGTTTATTCAACAGCAAAAGTTATTAGTAGTGAAGATAATGTTCAAGATTATAAATTAGGGACTTTTTTACATAATAATACATTGGATACTAGTGCTCAAAAAGAGCAGATGCAAAATATTGCAACTTTAAGTGAACGAGAAATTCCTTTAAGTGTAGATCCACTAGTTGAAGAGATGAAAAATATCTCAGCACAAATTGCAAATTTGAACCTAAAAGTTGATACTATTGAACAAGGTGGTGTCTCTTCAAGAGATGTTGATAGACAAGTTGTAGAAGCTATAAAAGACTTAAAACATTATGCAACTTTTTTTGAACAAGCAACTTTTCAAATGGAATCAAAACTGTTAAAAACATCTGTTGCTCTTGCACAAAAAATTATCTCAATTGAAGTTGGTGAAAACTCTACAAAAATAGCAAAAGAGACTATATCTCATCTTTTATCAAAAATCAAAACTGCTTCACGGGTTAAAATTCATCTTAATCCAAGGGATTATGAAATACTAAGACATGAATTAAAATTGGAATCTTTTATTGAGTTAACTGATGATATAAATGTTGCTCCTGGTGGGGTTGTTATTGCAAGTGACCTTGGAAACTTTGATGGAAATATAGAAGCAAAAGTTGCTTCAATGCTTGAAACACTTGATACTGTAATTTAATAATATTAAAAATTTTTTATATATACACTTCCTTTAACTCAAAATCTAAAACTTTGTGATATAATATGTGCAAAACAAGAAAAAAGATAGCTCATGGAAATTAGTGAAAGAGACTATGACTTACTAGTAGATACGGAAATAGTAGTTGATGTTATATTAGGAACCACTAGCATTACTATTAAAGAGTTTCTTGATTTAAGTGAAGGTGATATTTTATCTTTGGATAAACAAGCTGGAACTGGTGGAGATATTTACGTAAACTCAAGAATCATAGGAACAGGTGATATTATTGTAATTGATGAGAAATTAGCTGTTAGGGTTCAAGATGCTATGGATTCTGATAATGTTGTTAGATATTTCTTTGAAGAAAACTTACTGTAGGAGATAAATCATGTACACAGGAAATTACACAGGAACATATGACGAAAGTAAATATAATCAAATAAAAAATAGAGATAATGATGGCTATACAACTAGAACTGTAGAAACAAATAGTAAAACTGATGCTAGTGGGAATAGTTATACTACTTCTGTTAGTAATGATAAGTTATCAAATAATGACTTTTTGAATCTTATGATTCAAGAATTAAAACTACAAGATCCAACTAAGCCTATGGATTCTCAAAGAATGATGGATTCTCAACTTCAAATGTCAACAATGGAAACAAATAGAGCTATGGCTGCATCTATGGAAAAACTTGTTGCTACTTTTAATCAAACTTCTTTATCAAATGCTACAAATTTAATTGGGAAAAATGTTGAAGATGTAAACACAGATGAAAATGGAGTTTCAAAAGCATATAGTGTATTATCTGTTGAAACACTAAATGGTGAGATGGTTGTAAAAGCTAGACAAATTTTATATATGGAAGATGTTGTAAAAGATGCTGATGGAAATAGATTAGCATATGATGCCAATGGCTTTATTTATAATGAAGATGGTGAAAAAACAGGGCAAAAAATTGTTCTTAAAAATCCTGGTGAGATAGCAGTTGATGAAGATGGAAAACCTGTTATTTTAGATGAAAATGATGAAGAAGTTGCTGAACATGATTTTGTATATGAGGGTATGACTACACCTGTATATTCAAGTGAAATTTCAACAATTCCTTTTGAAAATATTACAAAAGTATTTTAAAGGATAGAAAATGATTGGTGGATTATGGAATGGAATATCTGGATTAAACTCATTTGAAAAAGCACTAAGTGCAGAATCAAATAATGTTGCCAATGTTAATACAATAGGACATAAATCTGATACTGTATCATTTGAAGACTTGATGTATGATGCTGGAGGTTATGGGAAGGGGACAAATATTCAAACAGTTGAAAAAGACTTTTCTCAAGGAAATCTTAAAATTACAGGAAATGAGTATGATGTTGCAATAAGTGGACGAGGTTTTTTCCTTGTAAAAGAGCAACGAACAGATGAAGTTTTTTATACAAGAGCTGGTAATTTTAAAATGGGTTCTAATGGTACTTTACAAAGTAGTAATGGAATGACTGTTCAAGGTATTCAATCTCAAGGCACAATTGCAGTTGGAACTAATCCTAATGACACACAATTTAGTGATAAGTATAACCAATTTCTAGCAAGTGATACAATTGCTTATGGAGATAATATTCAAACTATTAATGCAAGAGCTACTAATTTTAGACAAACAGCAGAAGCTAGTGGTGTTTCTGGGCAAGGATACAAATCAGCCTCTTCAAAAATAAATGATATTCAAGCGCTAAGTACAAATTATAAAGAAAAATTAGAACTTTATAGCTCTAATCCAACAGCAAATCCTGTTGAATCAGTTGCTGCTGTTACACAAGTTCCATATGGTAATTTGATAAATGATTTACAAAGCGAAGATGATATTATAAAAGTTACTATTGGCAATATTACAGTAAAACAAAAGTTTGATACTGATATTCAAACAACAATGAATAAATTTGCAGATAAAATCTCTGAAATTCAAGGAATGAAAGGTGAAGTTGATACAAATGGTTTAGTTACAATTACATCAATGATTCCAGGCGATGATTTAAAAGTTACATATCCATCTGTAAATGATGCAAATGCACCATCAGTTAATGAAATAACAAAACCAGTAAAAGGTTCAGGAATTGGTTTGGTAACTTCTGCAAGAGATGCATTAAAAAATGCCATTGAAGCAGCAGGTGCTGAGTTTATAGATTTAACTACAACTTTAAATACTGCAAATCAAGGTAATCTTGCAACTACTGATCTTCAACTAAAGCTTGATAATTTAAATATTTCAGAAAATGGTCTTGGTGAACTTGAAATTGATAATGGAAAAATATTTGTAAAAGACGGAGATAATAAATTTATCATAGGTTCTATCTCAACTGCATACTTTAATGATGAACTTAGTTTAAACCCAGAGGGTGATAATTTGTTTTCACAATCAAATCTTTCAGGTGATGCAATTGATGCTAGTAATGCAAATACACTTGAGGGGAAAACTTTAGAGTTAAGTAACTCAAACTTAGGTGATAACTTAACAAATCTTATGGTATATCAAAGAGCATTTGAAGCAAACTCAAAATCAGTTACTACTTCTGATGATTTTTTAAAAACAGCAATACAGTTAAAAAAATAGTTAACTGTATTGCTTTAGTGTTTAGATATTAGTACTTTTTAAAGTATTAATATTTGAACATTTAAAGTTTAGATGTTTAAGATTTATATAAAAAGGATAAATCATGATTGGAGCACTTTGGACAGGTATTTCAGGGTTATCATCACAACAAACAGCATTAGATAATGAGTCTAATAATATAGCCAATGTAAATACAATAGGATATAAAAGTTCAAGAATCTCTTTTGCAGATCAAATGTACCAAGATAGAATTGGTAAAGGGTCAAAAATTTTAGATGCAGAAAAACTTTATGTGCAAGGGAACTTGAAGCTAACTGGTGTAAATTATGATATGGCACTTAGTGGAGATGGATTTTTTACAGTAAAAAATAAAACCCAAGGTGGAACATCAGAATCTTTTTATACAAGGGCTGGTAACTTCAGAATGGGTGATAATGGAACTTTACAAGATGCAGCAGGAAATGAGGTACAAGGATGGGCTATGAGACCACTTGATACTGATTCTGATGTAATTTCAACTAATCCAAATGCAACTTTATTTACTGATGATTATTCTGAATTATTAGGTTCAAGAATTATTAGGCATGACACTTATGTAGAAACAATTACAGCAAAAGCAACTGATTATGTTGCAACAACTAGAGCTGATTCAAGTGATGCCTTTTCTGGAACAGGTCTTAAAAGTAAAGCAGCAAAATTAAATGATATTGAAATACTTAAAAAAGAGTATACAAGAAGATTGCAAGATTTGAAAAATACTCCTGATGGTCCATCTTCAACTTCAATCTCACAAAAATCACAAGTAAGATTTGAGGGTGAAACTTTTAAAGGTGAGGGTGATCAAATTTCAATTACCATTAATGGAACAAAAATTGCTCAAAACTTTGTAAGTACAAATGCAACAGATGAA
Organism: Malaciobacter canalis; assembly: GCF_008000835.1. Lineage (GTDB taxonomy): Bacteria > Campylobacterota > Campylobacteria > Campylobacterales > Arcobacteraceae > Malaciobacter > Malaciobacter canalis. The sequence continues at coordinate 2,268,149 of NZ_CP042812.1, read as the reverse complement.
TTAATTACTTCTTTAGTGGATTTTGCAGGTGGTGATACTGGTAATTCAGTGGTTACAGGTTCAGGAACTACAACTATTACAAATACTATAACTGCTGCTAATAATACAAGATACTCTATGACTATTAATGGAGAAGAAGTTCACTATGATTCTGATACAGATGCAACAATGCAAGAGATATTAGATGGTTTAGAAAATGCTATTAATACAAATGAGGCTTTAACTTCAAGTACTAATCCTCCAACAGGTATTACAAAAAATAATGTTACTGGTACAATTGAAGTTACATTTGGTTCAAATGCAACTGCTACAGAAACAACATATGCTAGTAGTGTAACAGAAGATTATAATTTAGTAGCAAGTAAAATTGCAACTTATAAAGCCTTAGCAGATAAAATCTCTTCAACTGTTCCTGGAATGACTGCTTATAATGTAATTGATCCAGTTACAGCAGTAGCAGTTGATCAAGGAAAGTTTGAAGAAAAAGATACTTTTAATGTAACAACAAATCCTTTAGATGTATATAAAGGTATGATAGAGATAAAATCTCTTGTTCCTGGTCAAGATTTTATTATTAATAGTATTCAAGAAATGAGTTCAAGCACAACTGTAAGTGGTGAAGTAAATGATACTTTAAGTAGAACAAAAGCACAATCAGGAACAGGTGTTGGTGCATTGGAAAGTATTCAAGATGCCCTATCAAGAGCAATAACTGGTAATCAAAGAAATGTATACGCTCCAGCTGATTTAGCAACTCTTGATACAACTATTGACCATACTTTAGACTTTTCTATATATGATCCAACATTGAAAAAGAATATTGAGTTTTCATTAACATTAGAAGGATCAAATGGTGGGGTTGATATTACAAATGTAGATGAAATGGTAGCTGCTATTCAAAATGGTGGAAATCCTATGGATACTACAAAACAAGTTCAATTTAATAACTATTTTAAAGTTGAAAATGTAAATGGAAACTTAGTAATATCAACTAAAGATTCAAAATATGATTTAGAGTTTAGTACAACTTTAACAGATACTACAAATAGCTTAGTTAAAGATAAAAATTCAGATTTTAGTGGTAGAACAGGTGCAGGAGCAGAGTTTTTAGAAATAACAAATACAATTGAGCAAACAGCAACACAAGATTCACTTCAATTAAAATTAGATGCTTTAAATATTTCAAACTCTCCTTTTGGTGAATTTAATATTGATCAATCAGGTTTAATTACTATGAAGCAAGGTGGAGTTGATTTTGCTATTGGACAAGTTTCAATCGCATTATTTAATAACCAAAGAGGACTTTTACCATCAGGAGATAATTTACTTGCAAAAACAAATGAGTCTGGTGACCCAATTTATAATACAAATAACTCAAAAACTGCAAAAATTGAGGGGAAAACATTGGAGTTAAGTACAGCTGATTTGAGTGAAAGTTTAGTTAATCTAATGGTATTTCAAAGAGCATTTGAAGCAAATGCTAAATCAATTACAACTTCAGATCAATTATTAAACACATTAATAAATCTAAAAAGATAAAATAGGGTATTCCCTATTTTATTATAAAAAGGTAAAGATTGGAAAATTTTTTATTATTGATATTGTTTGGTGTTTTATTATTGTATTTTTTCTCAAGTATGAATGTTTATAAATCTTTATATAGAAAAGTAAATGAAGAAAAAAATATCATGGAAGAAGAGTATAAAAAACTAGAAGAGATTATTGAAAAATATGAAAAACAGTTAAAAATAAGTACTTCAACACTTAAAAATAATCAAGATACTTTGCAAGTAGCAAGAAGTGATTTGCAAAAAGCAAAATTAGAAAATGCAGAATTAAGGCATAAAGTAGAAGTATTAGAAGAAAGAACTGAGGAGTTATATGCTCAAGTTAATACAATGGTTTAAAAGGTGAATTTTGAAAAAAACTTTTTTTTATTTTTTCTTTATACTTTTTACTTCTAATGTTTTTGCAAATAAAGATTTATTAGAATCCCAACCAGAAATAATTTTTAATTATGATAAAATAAAGCAAAAACAAGATAGTTTTTCTTTACAGTTTGATTTTAATAAAGCTGTATTAATGATGGAAAAAGAAGAGTATAAAAAAGCAATAGAGATATTCAAGCAAACTTCAACTGCGATTAAAATACCCTCATTTTTAAATATAGCAATTGCTTATTATAAAATGGGTGAGATTGAAAATGCAAAATTGTATTTTAACAATATTTATAATTATAAAAAAGCTATTTATCAAAATACTTTTTCATATATGTCAACTTGTTATTATTTATATCAAATTAGAAAAGATAGTAGATACTTAGATATTATAATAGATATTGCTAAAAAACATAAAAATCTAACAGAGCATTCAAAAAGAATGTTAGCTGATACATTAATACTTTTAAAAGATTATGAAAAAGCATTACAAGTTTTAAATAAGATGAAATTTCCTTTAGATTTAAAAAAAGCCTTATTATATTTGAAATTAAAAGATTATGTTCAAGCTGAAAAGTATCTAAAACTTGCAAAAGAGAGTAGTTATAATAAAAGTAGATTTGATAAAATCTTGTGGATTATGGTTTATAGGGATTTAAAAGCAAATGAGCTTGAGAAACTTATGGATAATATTGATCTTATTAATAAAAGAAAAAACAGTTTTAAAGCAAATTTAGAACTGCCTTTAGAGCTATTTTTTAATAAAGATAAGTATTCAGCAAAAGAGTATTTAGAGTTTATTACTAATTTTACAAAAAAAAGAGAAATAGATTATATTTTCTATTTTGCTCCTTTTGTATTTTCTGATAATCAAGAGATTATTTATGATATTTCAAAAGGTTTTATTTTTAAAAGTAAACAAAATATACAAAGCCTTGAAAAAATGGTTGAGTATAATGCCAAATTTATAGAAATAATAAAAGAAGACCCAATAATTCGTGTGAATAAGCTTAAAAGTTTGATTAATTCTAAATCAAAATCTTATGTATATTATAATCTTGCACTTTCATATGCTCATATTTATGATTTTCATAATGCATATAACTATTTTGAAAAAGCATATAAATTAAATCCAGGAAATAAACTATTTTCTGTTATGACTTTAATTGCTGCAAAAAGAATAGATAAAAAAGTACCTGATATTAAATATATAAAAAGTAATATTAAATCAGATCAAGGATTATATAAATATTTTGGACAAGCACTTTTTTCACTCTTTTTAGAGCCTGAAACTAAAGTAAAAGAGAAACCTTTATATTATGAAGATACAATCTTTTATACTGCAATAGAGTTTTTAAAAAATAAAAAAAATAAAAAAGATGTTTCAAATAGTGTTTTATTTGAAGAGTATAACAAAGATCCATTTGTTTATTTGATGAAATTAATACAAAAAAGAAAAAATGAGAGTAATTATGACTATTTCTCAAGACTTCAAGATAATGTTCCTTTATATATAAATGATAATTTTTTAGAAGGTCCACTTGTGGTTACTAGGTATTATATTGATATTTTAAAATCATTGGGACTTTTTTATAAGGCAAATTTGCAGCTAAAAGCTAAAAATAGTCCATCTTTTTTAAGAACTAGTGCATTAAAAGAGTTATATATAGGAAATTCTAAAAAAACATTGGAAATACTAAACAGTTTACAAAAAGAGTATGATTTAGAGGATAAATATACAATGTATTTACAAGTTGCTGCTTTACTTGATCAAGGAAGAAAAAATGAAGCTTCTATTCAAATCTCTTTAATTAAAGCAGTTTTAAATGATCATGATGCAGATTTTTTAACAGGAGTTCAGTTAATTCAAGATTTGAAATTATCTAGTGCAAAGCAGTATTTTAAGTCAAAATATCTAGATAGTATGATTGATATTAGGCTTAAAGGATTAGATGAGTTTCTAGAATCTTTATAAAAGAGTTAAAATTTTATTTGTTTTTTGATATAATCTAAGTAATAGACAATTTTATAGGAGATAGCTATGGAATTAGGAAGAGTTGCAGACATTGATAACGCAAAAGTTAATCATGTAGAAAAAGCAAAAAAAGTTGCAGAAGTTGATAATGACAAAAGAGTTGAGCCTGATGAGAAGTATAAAAATGCTCAAGGTTCGCAACAAGCTTTTGACAAAAATGAAGTGATTTTAGATAATGTCAGATTTGGATATAACAAAAGTTCACAAGATTTTTTTGTAAAAGTTAAAAGAGGTGATGCTGAGTATAAGTACCCAACAGAAGATATGATGAGAGTAAAAGCTCAACTGCTTAATGAGCTTAAACAAAAACTAGACGAGTCTAAGTAAAAGGTAATATTAATTGGCATCAGATTTATCAAATATATTAAAAGATGAGTTAACAAACACATTAGAACAACTATTATCAAAAGGTTCAACAATTGATAATATACAAGAGTTAAATCAAGAAAACTATGAAGCAACTCAATGTATAAAAGTCGATGTAAAGTTTGATTTTAGTGCTGGTACGAGTAATTGGTCATTTTTTATTCCAACTATTTCTGCTACGAAGTTTGAATACTTTATGCTAGGTGGAATGGGTGATTTAAAAGAACATATAGATGATGAAATCGCTGATGCAGTTAATGAAATCACTTCTAATATTTGTGGAAGTTTTTCAACATCTGTTAATGCGCAGAATTTTGATGATATAGGAAGTATTAAGTTTGAAGTATTAAACTCATCAATTGTTGAATCTTCATCAATGAAAGATCAAGAGAATATTTATGAATTTTCTTTATCTATGGATTCTGAAAAATTACCTGTTATTATTGGTTTTGACAAGTTAATACTTCCTTTTATTAGTGCTATAACAGGCAAAGATGATGAACAAGATTTACCACTAGCATCAGAAGATTCAAGTAGTAATGAACAAAACAGTTCTTCAAGTCAATCAAATAAAACTTCATCAAGTGATAGTCTTGGTATTAGTTCTTTATTATCAGAAAACTCTGCACACAATTTACAATTATTGTTTAATATAAAGTTAAAACTTAGTGTAAGACTAGGAACAAAGAACTTTTTATTAAAAGATATTTTGCGTTGGGATATAGGTGAGATAATAGAGCTTGACCAAATGGTAAATGAGCCTTTAGAAATACTTGTAAATGGTGTTAAAATTGGTGAGGGTGAAGCGGTTATTGTTGAGGGAAAATTCGGACTTAAAGTAAAAAGCATAGGAAATGAATCACTAAGATTAAACCAGTTAGGATTGAAGTAGATGGATAAAGGTACATTAGGCGGAATTATAGCGGGATGGTCATTTGTAATGCTAGCAATAGGACTTGGTGGTGCAGGTTTTGGAGCTTATATTGATATCCCATCACTAATAATTGTTGTAGGTGGTACATTAGCTGTAACAGCTGGACAATTTGAAACTAGTGAATTAAAAAGAATGACTCCTGCAATAAAAGTTGCATTTAATGAAGTAAAAACTGAACCTTTACCTGAATTGGTTGAAAAAATGATATTTTATGCAACTGAAGTAAAAAAACATGGTGTAATGCATATTGAACAAAAGGTTATGCAAGAAAGTAATCCTTTTTTAAAAGAGGCATTTCAATTAATTGTTGATGGAACAAAACCAGAAGTGTTAGAACCTTTGTTAGAATTAAAAATGGAGCATATGGAAAAAAGACATGGGATAATGATTAGATTGTTCGCAAACATGGGAGGAACAGCTGGTTCAATGGGTATGATTGGTACATTAGTTGGGCTAGTTGCGATGCTTGCAAACTTATCTGACCCAGCAGCAGTTGGTCCAGCTATGGCAGTTGCTTTGATTACTACTATGTATGGAGCTTTAATTGGTACTTTATTCGCAGGTGTAATTGAAAACAAGCTAGCAAGAAAAAATGATATTGAGATGACAGCTTGTGAAGTTATTATTTCAGGTGCTTCTATGATTGCAGCAGAGGAGTCAATAGGTAATATTAAAATGAAACTAAATTCAATTTTAGTTGAACTTCCAGAATAGAAATAGATATGGCAAAGAAAAAATGTCCAGATTGTCCTAAATGTTTACCAGGTTGGCTAGTTCAATTTGGTGATCTTATGTCTTTATTGCTTACTTTTTTTATTTTACTTTTATCTATGGCAGTTATGGATAAGAAAAAAGTTGAAGAGTATTTTGATATTATGAAAAAAGCAATGGGGTTTTTAGATAAAACTTCAGATGTTAGAGAACAAACAGACCAACACTCAAATAATCAAAGTAATAGTGATAGTTCTGATAGTATGACAGCAGCAGAAGAGGGAATTGAGCAAGCTTCAAATGAAATCAAAGAGATCGTTGAAATTGCAAATGACACTGCAGCAGATCAATCACAAATTATGCAAATAACAAAGGGCAAAAATGAGTTTGTTTTAGATATTCCCTCAACTATAATGTTTAAACCTGGTGAGTATAGAATAAATGATGCTGCTTCTAAGAGGTTTATTGCTAAAATAGCAAGAGTAATAAGAACAATGCCTCAAACTTTTGCAATTGAAGTAATAGGACATACTGATAATGGAGCTTACAAAAATAAAGATATACCAAGAGATGATTGGGATTTATCAGCATTAAGATCTGTTGAAGTAGTAAAAGAGTTGATAAAAAATAGAATTGAACCAGGTCAGTTAAAAGTTTCTGCATATGGTTCATATCATCCAAAAAGTGAAGTTGCTTCTGATAATAGAAGAGTTGAAATCAGATTTTTTTCAGAAAATAATCAATCTGATATTTTAAATGAAGAGAATTTCTTTGATAGGTTGGAATAATGATTGAACTTAGTACACCAATTGTTACTAAAAATGAGTTTAGTAATAACAAATTTGAAAATATAGACGCAAAAAAATTAGATGATGAGAATTTAAAAAAAGTATGTGATGATTTTGAATCTTTTTTTGCTCAACAATTAATGGATATATCATTGAAAAGTACTAATGTTGCAGGTGAGGGTACTGGTTCTGATATTATAAAAGGAATGTATACAGAAACAGTATCTAAAAATACAAAAGGTACTATGGGTATTAGTGATATGTTATATCAATTTTTAAGCCAAAACAATAAATAATAGATTGGATTTATGATGATTGAACAAACAGTTGAAACAATGTTAGAACTTATAGATAAAATGAAAGAATCAATAAAATTAGATATTGAAGATATAAAACAAGCAAGACATGAAAAACTTCTAGATAGAAATAGTGAAAAAGAAGAGATGATCAATGAAATATCATCACTAAAAATAGAATTAAATAAATTGATTGTTGAAAAAATGAAAGCAGGAGAAGATGTTAATATTTATAGACAAAAAGTTGATTATTTAGAAGAAGAGTTAAAAAATCTTTATAAACTCAACAAAGAGTTAGCATCAATAGTCTTACCTGTTCAGCAAATGTATAAAGAGATAGTTGAAGATCTTACAAAAAATAATGGAGGAGCTTTACTTGATGTTAAAGCTTAGTTTTTTACTTATATTTATGTTTCTTAATGCAAATGCAATAGATGTTTTAGTTGCTAAAAAAGCTATACATTATAAATCAATAGTTGATCCAAGTGATTTAATGCTAAGAAAAGTTGATAGTGTTGAAAAGTATTGTAAACCACTTAAATTAGCTGATTTAAATAATAAAAAATATGAAGCACTACACTATATTAGAAAAAGTAGTGTGATTTGTACAAAAGATGTAAAGCCTTACAAAAAAGAGGCAGTTGTATTTAAGTTTGGTGCGTTGGAAATAGAAAAAAGAGGTGAGATAATTTTTCAAAATGATGAGTATATTAGGATAAAAAGAAGTGATGGAAAAATTGAAAAAATCTATAAAGATGGAAGAGTAGAATGAATATGCTTTCATTTTTAGGAGAAACACCAACAATTGCTTTAAAAAAGGCTCAAGAAGAGTGTGGTGAAGAAGCAATTGTAATATCTACTAAAAAAATATCTAGTGCAAAAGATGGCAATAAAGATATGTATGAGGTGGTTGTTGCATTAGAAGATAGCACAATTAATGAACCTATAAAGAAGTCAACTTATACAAAAAAGATTGTTTCAAAAGATCCAAAAAAAGATGAAAAATTTCAGGCTTCTGTGTATGATTTTAGAGCAGAAATACTTAAGATGCAAGATGCAATAGGACAGGTTCAAAAATCAATATGGGATCCTAAAAGTCAGCTATATGATTTGACTATTCCACCTGAATTTGTAGATATGTATAACCTTTTTGAACAAAATGAATTTGATCAAGAGATGACATATACAATAATGAAAAAAACAATAAGACAATTACCAGTTTCATTAAAGGCAAATCCTAAAAAAGTTAATGATTTTTTTAAATTAATATTAAGAAGAATACTTCCTATTAAACATGAAGTGCCATTAAGAAAACATCAAAGAAAAATTACAATGATGGTTGGTCCAACAGGAGTTGGTAAAACTACAACAATAGCCAAATTAGCTGCTAGATATGCTTATAAATTAGGACAAAACTATAAAGTTGGAATTGTAACTTTAGACTCATTTAGAGTTGGAGCTATTGAGCAATTGCAAGCTTATACAAATATTATGCGTTTACCTTTAGAAATTGTTAAAAATCCTGAGGATTTAATAGAAGCTTTACTTAGATTAAAAGATTGTAATTATATATTTATTGATACTGCTGGTTCTAGTCAATATGATGTGGATAAAATTGAGTTAATAAATGAGTATCAAAATAGAATAGAAGAGTTGCCTATTGAAAAAATATTAGTGCTTCCTGCAAATGTAAAGCAAAGTGATTTAATTGATATTTATGCAAACTATTCAAGATTAAATATTGATTATTTAACTTTTACTAAACTTGATGAGACTAGAAGTTTTGGAAATTTGATTTCATTTGCACATAAAACAAAAAAATCAATTACATATTTTTCTATAGGACAAAATGTTCCAGATGATTTAATAGTATCAGATGCATCTTTTTTGATTGACTGTTTTATGAATAGTTCTTGTCCAAGGAGATAAGAGTGTTTAATAGTATTTCAAATCAAGCAAGTAGATTAATCAATCTTACAAAAAATAAACAAAGAGAATCAAAAACTAAATTACTAACAATTACATCAGGAAAAGGTGGAGTTGGTAAGTCAACTTTTACAGGAAATATTGCTTATTTATTATCTTCAAGAGGTTTTAAAGTGGCAATTGTTGATGCTGATATTGGCTTAGCAAATATGCAAGTATTATTTGATATGAAACCAAAATATACACTTTTTGATTATATTGAAGGAAAAATTACTATTGATGAAGTTTTACTTAAAACAGCTTACAAAAATATATCATTAGTTGCAGGAAAGAGTGGTTATCAGTATTCAAATCACTCTAACTCTTTTGTTTTTGCAAGAATAGTTGAAGATATTATTAGCTTAAATGAGTTTGATGTTGTTTTAGTTGATACAGGAGCTGGTTTAAATGAGTATGTTAAAGAGTTTTTGGCAATATCAGATAATATTTTAGCAGTTACTACAACTGATCCTAGTGCTTTAACTGACCTTTATGCATTAATTAAAATGTTATCCAAAGATAAAGAACAGCTTATGTTGTGTTTTAATCATACAAAAAATCATCAAATTGGGAATACAATTTCAAATTCTTTAATAAATTTAGCTAAAAAAAATAGATTAAATGACAATTTTATGGTAAAATATATAGGTAATGTATCAACTTCTGCAAATATTTCAACAACTGGCCGGTTAAGAAAATTATTTAGTTTTGAGTTTAAAAATGATGACTCAACTAAGCAACTACAAGCTATAATTGATACTTTACTTAAAAATATAAAATAAGGTTGCGTAAGGTGTCTGTATATTACAGAAAAAGTGTATTAAATATTATTGTTTTAAAGGAACTATGATACTATGGTAGTAGAAAAGTTTTCCCAAAACGTAATAAATACGGGAATCTTTAGATTGTATATTGCAACTGGATTCTTTGCTACACTTATATTTTTTGTAGTGAATGCAGACTTATTTACTCCTTTGGAAATGCTTTTTGGAATTGTTGGTGTTACAATTGTTTTAAAAGGAGTATCCAATATGATGTTATCTTTGATTATTTTGCTATTTAGTTTAGATAACAAAAAAGAGGAATTGGATTTTAAATATAATTCTGAAAAAATTGATGCAATGCTTGCAGAGATGAGTATCAATGATGCCAATGCAAGCGCTGATAAAAAAGAGTGAGGTAAAAAATGAATATTTCTTCAATTAAAGACTCAATTGGTTCTTTAGGACTTTCACAAGTAAAAAATGAAGTAAACTCTCCAAAAGAGAATGAATCTTTTGCAAGTATGTTAAAAGGTGCAGTAGGTGAAGTAAATCAGCACCAAATTGATGGATATGATGCAATGGAAGGTATTGCAACAGGTAAAGTTGAAAATCTTCAAGAAGCAGTTCAAAAAATTGAAGAGGCTGAGCTTTCACTGAAATTAGGTTTAGAAGTTCAAAATAAAGCAATTGCTGCTTATAAAGAGATTTCAAGAATGCAAGCATAATAAGGAGATTTTATGGGTTTTTTTGATGGATACAATGTAGCAACTTCAGGAATGAGTGCACAAAGAACTAGAATAAATGTAGTAAGTGCAAATATTGCAAATGCGCAAACTACTAATACAATTGATGGCGGACCATATAAAAAACAAGATGTTGTATTTGAAGAGATTTTATTAAATAAAGCAGACAAATCAAATAGTAATGATATTGAACAATCAAATAGTAAAAAAAGTGCAGATGAATTAAGAGGAGTTGGCGTTAAGTCAATTGTTCAAAATGATGCAGACCCTATTATGAGATTTGAACCAGCACATCCAGATGCAAATAAAGATGGATATGTGGCTTATCCAAATATTAATCCAGTTATTGAAATGGTTAATTTAATAGAAGCTCAAAGATCATATGAAGCAAATATTGCTTCTTTTAATACACATAAAAATATTGATACTAAAACACTTGATATTTTAAAGGCATAGTATTATGAAAGAAATGGATTTATTATCATCTTCAAAGACTAAGTCATCTTCTGAAAATAGTTTTGGCACTAAAGAAGTTAAAGAAAAAAAAGAAGGGCTATCTTTATTTGATTCAATTTTAGCACAAAGCTCAAAAGGCAAAGAAGAAGTTTCTACAAAAGATAATAAATCAATTGAAAAAGAAAAAGTATCAAATACAAAAGGTGAAAATCAAAAATCTGAAAATACAAAGCAAACTGACTCTTCAAATAGTAGTGTAACAAACAAAGAAAAAACAAAAAACGATGCAGAAGTTGATAATGTTGAAAGCAATATTACTAAAGAAACAAAAAAAGATAATAGTTCAATGTCTATGCTTGATAGAATGATTTTAGAAGCAAAAAAAGCAACAAACTCTAATAAAGAAGATGTAAAAGATAAAGACTCTACTACAAAAAAAGATGAAACTACTCAATCTAAGCAATCAGATGATTCAAAGAGTTTAGAATCAAAAGATAATAAAAAAAGTGATACTAAAGGTAGTGATATTTTAAAAGATTTGGAAACAAATCCAAAAAAAGATAAAAATTTGGATGAATCTTCTTTATCATCAAAAACAAATACTCAAAAAGATGAAATAAATCCTAATACAAAAGAAGAATCGACTGAGAAAAAAGCTAATAAGTCTGAAAAAACAGATGACATAAATACTAAAGATGGTGAAAAGTCTGAAGTAAAAAAAGATAGCAATAATAAAAATATAAAAGAGTTATTGCAAAATCAACTAGACACAAAAGATATTGAAAAGTCAAAACAGAATATAAATAGTGATGAGAAAAAAGTTACTAAAGACTCTTTAGATAAAAATAGTGATAATAAGGTAGAAAAAGAAGACAAAACGCAAACACAAAATAGTGAAAAGTTATCAAAGAAAGATAGTGAAAAAACATCAGATTTACAATTAAAAGATAATAAAAGTGAAATTAAAGTAAATAATAACTCTTTAGAAAATATAGAAAATGACAAAAGACTTGATCGTTCAAATAGTGATAATAAAACAGAAAATACAAATTCAAAGACTAAACTAGATGGAACTGCTTTAAAAACAGAAGAGACAACTATAAATACAAATAATATAAAAAAAGATACTAATACAAATATAAATGAAACATCAAAAGAAGTAGATAATAAAGTAAAAATTAGTAAAACAGAAAATGAAAATTTAAATATAGAAAATAGTGTAAAAGATGTAAAAAAAGATACTAAAGTAGATAATGAAAATATTGAACAAAAACAAAATAATCTACAAAATAGTAAAGAAGTTAAAATAGATAGCTCAAAAGAATCAATAGATAATCAAAAATTAGAAATAAAAAAAGATAGTTCAAAAATACAAGAAAATATAAGTGATAATAAAAATCAAGTTTTGAAAACACAAGAAAATAAAGTAAATGAAAACTCAACAGAAACTAATAAAAGCGCATCAACTAACACATCTTCTACAACAGAAAATAATACTAAAAATGAAAAAGTAGCACAAGAGCTATCAAAACTTGATCCAAAAACTTCTACAGAAAATAAAAAAGCTGAAGTTTCTTTAGAAAATAAAAACTCATCAAAAAGCTTATTGGAAAAATTAGTTGATGAATCAAAACTTTCAAATAAAGAGATAATTGATTCAAAAAAATTAGAAGTAAATGAACCTCAAAAAGTACCTTTGACTAATAGAAATGATGTGTTAACAAATATTTATTTAAGTTCACAAAAAAATAGTATTGCTAGTCAATCAATTATAGCAAAACATGAGGGTGTAAAAACTGCTAAAGAAGGTAAAAGTGTTGATGATATAAAAACAAGTGCAAAACAGCTTGACTTGGGTTTACAAGAAACAAAAATTGAATTAAAAGATAATCAACAAAAAGAGATACAAAGAAATAATTTTATAGAAAAACTAACAACAAATAAAAATATTATGCAAGAAATATCAAATAGTAATATTGCAAATTCACAATCAAACTCTTCATCTTCTTCATCGGCTAATCAAGGAGCTGATGTTAATATTAATGTTCCAAATAATTTAGCCATGAGTATTCAAAGCAGAATCATAGGAGCACAACAACAAATGTCTTCAATGATGTCTGATGTTGCAAGAAATATGTATGAAAACTACAAACCACCTGTAACTGCTTTTAGAATAAATCTTTTACCAGCGCAATTAGGATCAATTGCTATTTTAATGAAAAGTGATAAAGACTCAGGTCTTAATATTAGTTTAAATATATCAAATGCAGCAACACTAGATGCCTTTGTTAATAATGAAACAGGTTTAAGAAATGCACTTTTAAAGAATTTTGATTCTGATACTAAATTTAATCTTAATTTTGCATCTGATGATAGTACAAGTTCTGATAATCAAGGACAAGATAGTAACTCTTCAAATCAGCAAGGACAACAAAATAGAAGAGAAACACCATCTTCTGCTGATATTTTAAACTCAATGAATAACTCAAATAAAAAATCTGAAGAAAGCTCAAATTATATGTAATGGAAGCCTTTTTATCCTTACTTAATGAAGCTGTAGTAATTAAATTTTTACTACTTCTTGCAAGAATATTATCTTTTGTAGCTTTTATGCCAGTTTATGGGCATAGTGCAGTTAGTCCAAAAATTAGAGTAACTTTTGCTTTTTTTGTTACTATTTTTTTATTTCCCATTATTGAAGTAAAAAATTTAGTTACTCAAGATATGTTTGTACTTTCACTAATAAGTGAAATAACATTAGGAGCAGTTGCTGCTTTTTTTGTACACATTATATTTTCTGCTGTTAGAATAATAGGAGAGTTAATTGAGTACTCAACAGCTTTATCTATGGCAAATATGTTTGACCCTGCAACAGGGACACAAGAAGGTGTTGTTAATAGATTTTTATATATGGTTGCATTGGTGCTTTTTTTTGAAACAGGTATGTATGAGATGACATTTGTTATTTTAGTAAAAAGTTTTTCTATAATTCATTTGGGTTATTTTGATATATTTTCATATGATGGAATACAGATTATTATTGATGAAATAAATAGGCTTTTTGCTTTTTCTTTCTCTTTTGCATTGCCTCTTTTTTTTATTGCATTTATACTTGATTTATATTATGGTTATGGTACAAGATCAATGCCTGCATTTTCTCCATTTGTTATTACCTTTCAGTTGAAATTTGCAGTTATTTTTCTATTTTTAATATTTGGAATGGAGATTTTTACACACTCTTTTACAAATTTTTTTATAAATAAGTTTCAATAAGGTTTAGTTTATGGCTGATGAAGATGAAAAAACCGAAGAACCCACACCCAAAAAGATTGAAGACGCCAAGAAAGAGGGTAATGTCAATAAATCTATGGAAGTTACAGGTGCAGCAATTTTATTTTTTGGGTCGATATATTTAGTATTTTTTTCAGGCCATTTTTGGACTCAAATAGAAAAATTAATGCTTTACTCCTATGGGTTTATAGGACAAGAGTTAGATGCTAATATATATTATACATTAACTTATACTATTACTATGACTATGTTATCAGCACTAGCTCCATTATTTGCTTTAGTCTTTCTTCTAACTTTAATTACAAATTGGACTCAATTTGGATTTGTTGTAACTCCTTTGAAGTTTGATTTACAAAAGCTAGACCCAATAAAGGGATTTGGAAATATATTTGGCTTAAAAAAAGCAATTGAGTCATTAAAGTTAACAATGAAGTTAATTATTATTATGGGTGTAATGGTTGTTATTATTTTGTTAACAGGAGAAGATTATCTTGCAATGATGGATATGTCTTTGCATGCAACTTTAAGCAAAATGATTGATTTAACTGTTATCTTTTTAGCAAGTATATTACTTATTATAATAATTTTTGCTATAATGGACTTTTTCTTTACAAGATTTTATTATTTAAAATCATTAAGAATGAGTAAGCAAGATATAAAAGATGAATTTAAAAATATGGATGGTGATCCTCAAGTAAAGGGGCGTATTAGAAAAATACAGATGGAAATGTCTATGAAAAGAATGATGTCAGATGTTCCAGATGCAGATGTTGTTATTACAAATCCTACGCATTATGCTGTTGCTTTAAAATATGATAATCAAGTAGACACTGCTCCTAAAATGATTGCAAAAGGTATTGATTTTATTGCATTAAGAATAAAAGATGTAGCTAAAGAGAATGATATTCCAATTATTGAAAACCCAGCACTAGCTAGATCTATATATGATCAAATTGAAATATCTCAAGAAATACCAGGTGAATTTTATAAAGCAATTGCAGAGATATTTGCATATGTGTTTGAATTAAAAAAGAAAAAGAGGTAGTTGTTTGAAAAATATAATAATTTTATTTTTATTAGTATCATTTTCTTTTGCAAAAAAAGATTTTTACTATAGCTTTATAAACTCTGCGAATGAACAAATTTCTCAAGAAAGAAAACAAGCAATAGCAGATGGTTTTGATATTATTGAAAATGTAAGAATGCTTGCAAGAAAAGGCAAAGTAGATGAAGCCTATGATCAAATAAATGATTTTAAAAATAAAAATAGAATAAAACTATTAGAAACAGATATTTATATATTGTATGCTGAATTATCACTAAAAAAGAAAACAAAAAGATTTATTTTAGATGCAGTAAAAGAGCTTGAAACTGCTATAAATAGTTCAAAAATAAGAGAAGATCAACTTGCAAAAGCCTATATGCTTTTGGTTGATTTAAAACTTTATTCAAATAAAACTAGTGAGGCTGAATATTTTGCAAATATTATTATTAATAGTTTTAATGATAATGTTACTAAAGCTTATGGAAAAATACATTTAGCAAAAGTTTATAAGTTTCAATATAAATATGATAAAGCTGCAAGAATATTATATGAGGTTTTGACTAAAACAACTGATATTTTAGTAGCAACAATTGTAGCAGATGAACTTTTTGATGTTTATATTGCAGATAATAAATATGATGAAGCTTATGAATTAATCTCTAAAGTTTTAGATAAAAATATAGAGTACTATGCAAAAGATTCTTATTTAGCTTTAGATAAAGTAGATAGGTTAGTAAAGGCAGAAATGCCAGAATTTGCAGTTAAAATTTTAACTGAATTAATCAAACGAACAGATGATAAGCAAATGGCTGAAGAGTTTAAATATAAACTTGCAAATACTTATATGCTTATGTATGAGGGAACACCAAAATATTTGATAAAAGCAAGAGAGTTATATGAAGATATTTTGAAAAATTATCCAACTGGTATGTATGTTGATAAAGCAAAAATGTATATTGATGAGATTTATATGAGAGAGGGAAAAATTGATCCAAATGTTGTTTCAAATAAATATAATGAATCTGCATCAATGCAACAAAAAGTATTATTACAAGAGTTATTAAATGAAAAAAGAGATAAAAAGTATGAAACGATACTAAGAAAAAAAAGAGTTTATAGTAAAGTCTCAAATTCAATTGCCAAAAGATTTGGTTATGATAATATGAGTGCAATCTTTGATGTGGTTAATATAGAGATGATAAAACAGTATTTATCAGAGGGAAAATGTGCTTTATTAAATACTACACTAAAAACATCAAGAAGAGAAACTTTACAAAAATTAATAGATGATGAAGAGACAAAAGATGAGTTTTTTCAATGTATGGTTCAAGAACCATATGAAAGAGCATATTTGCTTATGAAAGATGCATTTAATAGAAGTAGAGATGCACAAATATATCTTTATTTGGAACAAATGGCATATAAATTAGGCTTATTAGATGAAGCAATGGGATTTTCTGCAAAAGTAGAAATGGTTGATAATAGAGATGTTTTAGCAAAAGAGTTTTTATATAGATTTTTGATATTAAATGCAAAGAATGAACCAATAGCAATGAAAAGGTTTTATTCTTATGCACAAAATAATAAAGATTTTATAAAAGCAAATGAAAATAATCCTATGATCATTGACTTTTACTATCAATATTATCTTTATTTATTAGAACAAGATAAAAAAGAAGAAGCTTATGAAATATTGACTAATTTGTATAATAAACAAAAAGATATAAAAGCAAGAGTTTATTCTCCTTTTGTTGAGCAAGAATTAGCAAAATATGAGAAAAACAAAAATAATACACAAAAAGCCTTGGATTATTTACTAGAGGGATTAGATACAAATAGAAAAATTAGACCAAATGATTTAGTAAAATCATATTATGAAGTTATAAAAGCTTATGAAACCATGGGAAACAATCAAAAAAAAGAAGAGTATGTTAAAAAATGTAAAGAAGTTGAGGGTACACAAGATAGTTTATATAAAAAAATGTGCGATGAGATGTAATGATGGATATTGATAGTTTACTAAATAGCATAGATAGTGCAAACTTATCCATTCCTTTTGGAAGAATAAAACACATAAGTACAACAACAATTGTAGCAACTGGAATTGAAGTTGCAGTTGGGGATATTGTTAAAATTGAATCAGTTCAACATCTTTATACAGTACTTGGAATGATAGCCTCAATTGATGGACAAGATTTTACAGTTGTTCCTTTTTCTTTTATTGAAGGATTTAGAATACATGATAAGGTCTATTTACAAAAAGAGGGATTAACTGTTAAGACTGGATATGGTCTTTTAAATAGAGTTGTAAATGCACTTGGAGATCCTATTGATGGCAAAGGTAAGATTAAAGATACTCCTGAAAGTTCAGCAATAAATAAAGTTTCAATGCCTGCCTTGGAAAGAGGTATAATTAATCAAAGATTTTCAACAGGTGTTAAGGCAGTTGATTCTATGCTTACATCAGGAAAAGGTCAAAAAGTAGGTATTTTTGCAGGTTCTGGTGTTGGTAAATCAACACTTATGGGAATGATTGTAAAAGGGTGTGAAGCTCAAATAAAAGTTGTTGCTTTAATTGGTGAAAGAGGGCGTGAAATTCCTGAATTTATTCATTATAATTTAGGTGATAATTTAGAAAATACAATTATTGTAGCTGCAACTTCTGATGAATCAGCATTGATGCGTAAATATGGTGCTTTTACAGCAATGGCTATTGCAGAATTTTTTAGAGATAAAGGTCATGATGTACTTTTGATGATGGATTCTGTTACAAGATTTGCAATGGCACAAAGAGAGATAGGTTTAAGTACAGGTGAACCACCAGTAAGTAGAGGTTATCCACCCTCAGTTTTTGCACTTTTGCCTCAGCTTATGGAAAGAGCAGGTAGTAATGCAAAAGGTTCAATAACAGCATTTTTTACTGTTTTAGTTGATGGGGATGATATGAATGATCCAATAGCAGATCAAAGTAGGTCAATTTTAGATGGTCATATTGTTTTAACAAGAGATTTAACAGAGCAAGGTTTTTATCCTCCAATAAATCTTTTAAAATCAGCTTCAAGGGTTATGGATAAGGTTGTTGATGATAATCACTATAATTACTTTTTAAAGTTAAAAAGGGTATTATCTCTTATAAAAGAGAATGAGGTACTTGTTAGAGTAGGTGCATACAAAGCTGGGATGGATCCAGAACTTGACAATGCTTTAGCTAAAAAAGAGAAGATAAGAGAATTTCTTACTCAAGGCACTAAAGAACAATATACCTTTGAAGATATTGTTCGTATGCTTAAGGAGGTGCTACAATGATTAATAGTTTAAGTGAATCTATTTATAGATTAGATATATTAAATGAGAAATATCAGAATTTAAGTTATCAACAAAGTACTGGCAAAAAAATAGATAATGGAAGTGATGACTCTTTAGTTTTTACAAAAGAGATTTATATTGAGGATAAAGTTTCAGTTTATGAGGGAATAAAAAAACAAATTGAAATAATTGAAGCTCAAAATAATTCAGCTGACTCTTCGGTTGCTGATATTAAAGATTTGATGTCTACAATTAAATCTGAAGTTTTAAGGGCACTTGATGGTACTATGGATGCTGAATCAAAGAAAAGTATTGCTATTAATCTTGAGGGTATGAAAAAAAGTATTCTTCTATTTTCAAATGAACAAGCAAATGGTGAGTATTTATTTAGTGGAACAAATGGTGGACAAGCTCCTTTTGTTGAAGATCCTGTAACTGGAAAGATTACTTATGAGGGTAATGGATATTTAAAAAGAGTTGCTGTTGAAGAGGGCTCTTATAGAGAAAGAGGTGTTTCTGGCTTTGATTTGATGATGAATACTGTAGATGAAGCAGCAGTTGGAGAAAAATTGAATTTTAGTGAAAATCAAAGAATTGTAGATGAATCTGGTAATGAGTGGGTTTTAGATCCAGGTGTTCCTGAAATAGTTAAGCATACTGAAATGGGTGCTACTACTGAAACTATGCCAGTTACGGAAATTTTACCATCAACTACACCAAAAACATATGAAACAACTAATCCTGTAGCAATTCCTGGACAAGTTTTAGAAGCAAAAGAGAATATCTTTGATATTTTAGATACAGGAATTAATGCCTTAAGACAAGTTGATTCAACAGGTGCTCCTGTAACAGAAGCTGAGGCTATGGATAAATTAAGAGAAACTTTAGAAAATGTAAATAAAGCTTATGACACTATAAATGCAGCTCATACTAATTTAGGTGTTAGAAATAGAATTTTTGAAGTTTCATTAGAAAAAGTTTCATCAAAATTAACACATTATAATGTGTTATATCAAGAAACTGCTGGAGCAAATCTTGCAAAAGTTGCAATGGAAGCAAAAGCTTTAGAATTAACATATACATCACTTTATACGACTATAAATAAAGCTAATGAAATGTCATTAGTTAATTTTGTTAGATAGTTTTAGGTTTAAATGAATATAAGAAAGATACTGTCAAAAGATTTATTTGTAGTAGCACTTTTTGTTGCTATACTTATGATTATTATTGTTCCTTTATCAAAAGGGGTTTTAGATTTCTTCTTGGTAGTATCTTTATCTTTGTCTTTACTTATATTATTGATTTCATTATATATTCAAAGACCATCTGATCTTACTACATTTCCCACAATTATTTTAATACTTGCACTATTTAGATTATCTTTAAATATTGCAACTACAAGATCTATATTAAGTGAAGGTCACAATGGTCCAGAAGCTGTAAGTTCCATAATATCTGCTTTTGGGGACTTTGTTGTTGGCGGTAATATGGTAATTGGTATTATCATATTTATTATTCTTGTATTAATTAACTTTATGGTTGTAACAAAAGGTGCTACAAGGGTTGCTGAGGTTACTGCAAGGTTTACACTTGATTCAATGCCAGGGAAACAAATGGCAATTGATGCTGATTTAAATGCTGGGTTTATTGATGATAAAGAAGCACAAATAAGAAGAAAAGAGTTAATCTCTGATGCAAACTTTTATGGAGCTATGGATGGTTCTTCAAAGTTTGTTAAAGGTGATGCTGTTGCTGGTATTATTATTACTTTAGTAAACTTAATAGGTGGACTTTTAATAGGACTATTTCAACATGATATGACTGTTTCTCAAAGTGGAGAAATATATACTATTTTAACTATTGGAGATGGTTTAGTAGCCCAACTTCCTGCACTTATTTTATCAACTGCAACGGCTATTATTATTACTCGTTCAAATATGGATGAGGATAGATTTGCAAATCAATCAATTTTACAATTAGTAAAAGATAGTAAAGCCTTAATGCTTGTTGGTATAGGAATGATTCTTTTTGGATTTATACCAGGATTTCCAACTGGAATATTGTCTATTATGGGACTTTTGATGATGGGTACTAGTTATACTATTTTTATGGTACAAGATGAACAAGACAACTCGATTACAAGATTTTTTAAGCCACAAGAAGCTAAAAAAGGTGCTGCTAAAACTTCAAAAAGTGTTGAAGAATTAAAAGAGATGAAAAAGCAAAAAGGACCTGATGAAGCTCAAGCAATTGAAACTATTATGAAAATGGAAGTTTTAGAGTTAAAACTGGGTTTTAGACTTTTACAATTAGTTCAAGGGGATTCAGAGTTACTTGATAAAATTAAAGGAATTAGAAAAACAATTGCAGCTGATTTAGGTTTTATTATTCCTCAAATTAGAATCTCTGATGATGCAAATTTAGCACAAAATGAGTATCAATTGTATTTAAAAAGAATTCCAATAGTAAAGGGTCGAGTTGAAACTGAAAAGCTTCTTGCTATGGGTGGAATTGGCAATGAGAAGTTAAAAGGTTTACATGTAAAAGAGCCTGTATTTAATTTAGATGCAACATGGATTTCACCTGAATTAAAAGAAGAAGCATTAATGAAAGGTTTTACTGTTGTAGATGCTCCAACAATAATTTCAACTCATATTTCAGAAACAATTAAAAACCATTCAGAAGATATTATTACAAGACAAGATATTGTGGATATTGTTGATGGATTAAAAAAAGATTTCCCAATAGTTGTAGAAGAAGCGATGAAAGTAACATCTTATGGTTCTTTATTAAAAGTGTGTAAAGACTTACTACATGAAAAAATACCTATTGTTGATATGCTAACAATAGTTGAAGCAATTGCAGATATTGCAGAGTTCACAAAAGCACCTGATGTGTTGCTTGAACATGTAAGAAGTAAGCTTTATAGACTTATAACACAAAGGTTTAAAGATAATGATGGAACACTTCATATTATAACTATAAAACCAGAGCTTGAACAACAATTTATAGGAAAGCTTCAAGAGCAACATGGAGTTTCTCAACTTATGCTTTCTATTTCAGAAATAAATAATCTAGTTACAAAAACAAAAGAGACAATAGAGCAAGTTGAATCAAGAGGATTTGGTAAAGTTGCAATGGTTGTTGATCCACTTTTAAGAAAAAGAGTATCTGAAATATATGAGAAATTTGGACTTCAAGTGGCAGTTTTATCCCATGCTGAACTTGATTCAAGAGCAAATTTTGCCATTGAGGGAACAGTAGAGTTTTAAAGATGAAAATATTTAAATTTATTACAATTTTAATACTTTTTTTTAGTTTTGCACATGCTAATGTAAAGCTTGATGCAAAATCTTTTTTTATTAAAGGTGAAGCTTATACTTTTTCAATTATTGCAAAAGGTAAAGATATAACTTTTCCAAAAATTGAAAATATCAATAAAGAATCAGTAGATACTATCTCTACTCAAAATTCAATAAGTATAATTAATTCTAAAGTAGAAAAGAAAATTATTAAAAGATTTAGCTTTTTTCCTAATGAAGAGTTTGTATTACCAAGTTTTGAATTTGAAATTGATGGAAAAAAGTATAAAACAAAAAGTTTAGAAGTAAAATCAAAAAAGATTGAAAAAAGTGATTTTAAATTTGCTGATTTTGAAATTAGTAGTTCTAAAAATTCAGTTTATGTAGCACAAGAGTTTAAATTAAAAGTAAAATTTAAATATAAAGAAGATTTAAATGTACAAGATTTAAATATATCAAATGCAAATTTTAAAGACTTTTGGTATAAGCAAACAGATAATTCAAAACAGTATAAAGAAGATGGCTTTATTGTAAATGAGTTAGAGTTTTTATTATTTGCCCAAAAAAGTGGAAAATTAAGAATTGAACCTTTTAAAATCACTATGCAATTACTTGATATTAATTCAAGTAATTTCTTTATGAATAATAACTATATAACAAAACAGATATACTCAAATGACTTAGAAATCGATGCAAAACCATTACCTCAAGGTGTTAATCTAATGGGAAGTTTTGATATAGAAACTTCCCTTGATAAAACACAAATAAATCAAGGTGATGCAGTATCTTATAAAATTAAAGTTAGTGGATATGGAAATATTGATGATATAAATGATTTTACATTAGACATAAAAGATGCACAAGTTTTTGAAAATAAAGCTAGTATTGATACTAAAATTAAAGATGACAAACTCTATGGAACTTATGAAAAGAGTTTTTCTATTATCCCTAAAAATAGTATAAAACTTAAAAGCTTAGAGTTAAAATATTTTGACAGTAAAACAAAGAAAATAGTTAGAAAAAAAACAGATAGTTATGAAATTAATGTGAAAAAAGCCAAAGAAAAAAAATCACAATTAATTACTCCTAAAAAAGAAAATGTGATTGTAAAAGAAGTTGTCAAAACTTCAATAAAAGATAGAGTAGTATTTTTTATTTTAGGTTTTATTTTTGCATTATTAATAGTTTATTTATATAAGTATGCTATAACTAAAAGATTAAAAAAGCAAAAAGAGAGTACTCTTTTAGTAAAAATAAAATCTTCAAAAACATCAGATGAATTAATAAAAGTCTTGGCTTTTATGATTAAAAAAGATGAAAGTTTAGATGAACTGATTTTCAAGCTTCAAAAAATTGAAGATAATGAAGAGTTTAAAATTTTGAAAAAAGATATATATTCACTTGTAAAGCAAATAGAAAAAGGAAAAAAATGAGATACTTATTAGTATTTTTTATTAGTGCAAACTTTGTTTTTGCTTCAGTTTTTTATGCAAAACTTGAACCAATCAACAGCTATAAAATAAAATCAAATGTGAGTGGTAAAGTAATATTTTCAAATGAAAATATTGAAGGAAAAAAAGCAAATGATTCTTTGATAATTGAACTTGACTCTTATGTTGATAGAATTGATTTAAAACAAACACAAAATAAATTAGAAGCTGTAAATAGCATGATTGAAATAGAGAGTAAAAATTATGAAAGAATGAAAAGAGTATCTTCAAAATCAGATTTTGAAAAAGATAATCAAAAATTAAAAGTAATAAATTTACAAACAACAAAAGCAGATATAAAAATAAAAATCGCAAATTTGAAAGATAGTATTAAAAATAAAAAGTTAATTGAGAAAAATAATTATATTTATAATGTAAATGTAAAAAG
The DNA here is from genome assembly GCF_008000835.1 of Malaciobacter canalis. Classification (GTDB taxonomy): domain Bacteria; phylum Campylobacterota; class Campylobacteria; order Campylobacterales; family Arcobacteraceae; genus Malaciobacter; species Malaciobacter canalis. Next base: position 2,244,332 of record NZ_CP042812.1, on the reverse strand, counting down.
AGATGATTATGTGACTCCTGGAACACTACTTTATGAAGCAAAAGACTTAAGTAAAGGTAAACTTGAAATTTTTGTGCCAATTGATGATATTGAAAAAATAAAATCAAAAGATATATATATTGATGATAAAAAAAGTGATATAATAATTTCTAAAATATATGATGTTGCAGATAGTGAGCATATATCATCATATAAAGTTGAACTTCATTTAAATAATGTAAAAAAATTCTCAAGGCTAGTAAAAGTTGAATTCAAATAATAAAACAATCGCATGTCCACTTGATTGTTATGACACATGTGAAGCTATTGTAGTTGATGGCAAAATTAGAGGAAACAAAGGTCATTTTCCAACAAGTGGAAAACTATGCGCTAATTTTATTGCATGTTTAAAAGCTGATTATTTACAAACACCTATTTATAATAATAGAAAAATCACACTAGAAGAATCTTTAAATATCTTAGTAGAAAAACTTAAAAATGTTAATGCAAATAATAGCTTATTTTATAAAGGAAGTGGTAATTTAGGTGTTATGCAAAGTAGCTTAAAAAGTTTTTTTGCAAAATATGGCTCTACTTTAACTCAAGGAAGTTTATGTGATGGGGGAGGTGGCTTAGGCATTAAAGCCACAAGAGGTGAAGTTGTAAATCCTCCAATTGAAAAGCTACTTGAAGCTGATGTTATTATTGTGTGGGGGAGAAATTTTTCTGTTACCTCTTCTCATATGTATGAGTTAGTAAAGAATAAAACATTTATAACAATAGATCCAATAAAAACAGATATTGCAAAAAGATCAGAATTGCACTTATCTTTAAATCCAAAGACTGATTATGAACTTGCATTGCTTCTTACAAGATTTGCTTATATGCAAGATATGGAAGATGAAGAGTTTTGTAAAAAATATGATACAAGTGAAGATTTTTTTGATTTAGCAAAAAGCAGACCCATAATATCTTATGAAGAAGCAACAGGAGTTAGCTTAGATGATATAAATAGATTTTTTGAAATCATAGAAAATAAAAAAGTTGCATTGGTTTTAGGACTTGGAGTTCAAAAGTATTATGAAGGAGCAAATATTACAAGATGTATTGATTCCTTTGCAGCTTTTTTAGGACTTCATAATAGCTCTCATCATAGTGGAGTTTGGTATTTAAGTAACTCTACATATGGTTATGAAAGTCAGTTTGATACAACAAATAGTTTAATAAAAGAAGATGTGAGTGAAGTTGACTTTGCAGAGTATGAGTTTGTATTTATTCAAGGTGCAAATCCCGTTGTAAGTGCTCCTAATACAAAACGAGTTATTAATGGTTTAAAAAATAGCTTTGTTGTTTTTATGGGAACAACTTATAATGACACATGTGAATATGCAGATTTGATAATACCATCTTGTTCTTTTTTAGAAAAAGAAGATATTAGACTTTCATATGGTCACCAATATAAAGCTGTTTCAAATAAAATTAATGAACCATCAAAAGATACCATTAGTGAATATGATTTAACAAAATATTTATATGAAGTTTTTAATTTTGATGGTTTAAAAGATGAAAAAGAAGTTTTAGATTATTATAAGAGTTCAAAAGCAAAAGAGTATGTGTTTGATAATTTTGAGTTTATTGATGATATAGAAATTGAACATTTGTATGAGCAAAAATTAGAAAATGAATACTACTTTATAACAGCTAAACAAAAAAGAAGTCTTAATTCATCTTTTAAAATTGATAATTATTTATATCTGAATCCTAAAACAAATATAAAAGATGGGAGCAAAGTTAAACTTCGTTCAAAATATGGAGAAGCAAGTTTTGAAGTTAAATTAACACAAGATGTAAAACCTAATTGTGTTTTATGTTATGCAGGAAATAAAAAAGCAAACTATTTAACTCCATATAAAAGCGATGAGACATCTCATAGTGCTATGTATCAAGAGGTCTTAGTATCTATTGAATTACCGTAAACTTTTTAAAGAACACAAAGTAATAAGAGATTTATCTCTTGTACAGTTTATATCTTATTTTGGTGCATGGTTTTCAAATGTAGCAATTTATACAATGCTTGTGAACTTTGGTTCATCAGCTTTAGCTATTTCAGTGGTTACTGCTATGCATTTTCTTCCAGCTGTATTAATCGCACCATTTTCAGGAGCCATAATTGATAGGTTTAAGATAAAACCTTTGATGTTATCTTTGCTTATAATTGAGTTTTTGATGACATTGAGTTTTTTATTAATTGATAGTAAAGAACAAATTTGGCTTTTACTTATTTTTATTTTTATTAGAATGAGTAGTGCATCTATGTTTTTTTCAACTGAAATGTCTCTTCTTGCAAAACTTGTTAAAGGTCCTGCTTTACAAAAAGCAAATGAAATACACTCAATTATTTGGTCTTTTTGTTATGCATTTGGAATGGCTGTAAGCGGAGTTGTAGTTAATTATATTGGCGCAAAACCTGCAATAATAATTGATTCTTTATTCTTTTTATTAGCTATAGTTGTTTTTGCAAAGATAAATTTTGTTGTTAAAGATTCAAAAATTACTGATAAGTTTTTTACCATAATAAAAGATGGTTTTATCTATATAAAAAGCAATAAAATTTTAGTTCATTTAATACTTTTACATGCAAGTGTGGGATTAACATCTTTTGATGCACTTGTAACCTTACTTGCAAAAAATGAGTACAAATATGTAATTGCTGTACCTTTATCTATTGGAATTTCAAATGCAATAAGAGCATTTGCTTTGATGATTGGACCATATTTTTTAGGTCAATTTGCAAATAAAAATACATTTTTTTATATTTTAATATTTCAAGGTCTTGCTATTGCTTTATGGGCTACATTGCAGTTTAATTTTTATTATGCACTTATAGGACTTTTTTTTACTGGATTTTTTACAACAGTTATTTGGTCATATACATATGCACTTTTGCAAGAAAATTGTGAAGAGAAATATCTAGGAAGGGTTATATCTTATAATGATATGATTTTTATGCTTTCAAATGTTGTTACAACAATTTTTATAGGTTTAATGGCAAGTTTAACTTCTCTTGATATAATTACTTATATTATTTCATCGATTTTTATTTTAGTTGCTTTTTACTATAAAAAGGTTTTACAATGGCTATAACAAAGCACTTTTTTTATTATGTTCCAAGAAAAAAACTTATCTAAATTAATAATATTTACTCCAATTGTATTAATTATATTATTAACAACTTTAGTTACTTATACACAAGTACGAAGTACAGAGAAAAAGTTCAATGAAGATATTTCAAGATTGAAACAAAAACTTGTACTTGAAGAAAAAAATAAACTTTCTCAAAAGTTAACTACAATGGATGATTATATAAAGTATAAAAAAACTACTCAAAAACAAATAATGAATGAAAAAATAAAAAAAAGAGTAGAAATAGCTTATGATATTATTTCAAATAAATATAACTCATATACAGGAATAGCTTCAAATAAAGATATAAAAAAAGATTTAATACAAAGTTTAGCACAAATTAGGTTTGAAAATGACACATACTATTTTGTGTTAGAAGATACAAAAAAAACTATTATTCCTTATTTATATCCAATAAACAAAAAACTTGAAAATCAAAATATAATAGATATAGAAAATAAAGAGCATCAAGATTTTTTACAAAAATATAGAAAAACTTTTTACAAGTCAAACGAGGGCTTTATTCAATATCTTTTTAAAAAGCCAAACTCTTCAATAAAATATGAAAAGATTTCATATATAAAAAAGTTTGAACCTTTTAATTGGTTTGTTGGATATGGCAAATATAAAAGTGATATTGACAAACAAATAAAAGATGAAGTTGTTAATAGAGTAGAGTTTATAAAAAATAGCTCAAAACAGACTATAGTTATTTATGATAAAGAGTTTAAAAATATAACAAAAACAAAATTAGATCATTTTATTATTTCTGATTTAAAAACAAATATTAAAAAATCATTTGATTTAAAAGATTTTGAAAAAATCAATTTTTATTGGACAAAAAATTATGAAAAACTAATTGCGTATAAATTAATAAAAGATTGGAATTGGGTTATTTTAACTACTATTGATTTAAGACATTTAGAAAATAGTATAATTGATGTTTTAGGTACTAAAAAAAATGAAGAAGATAAGTTTTTAAATAATAGTATTAAAATAGCTTTTTTAGTGATTTTATTTGGTTCACTTTTAACATTGCTTCTTTCAAAAAAAATTGAACTAATTTTTAAAAAATATAAAACAAATATAGAAAGTCAAAAGTGTGCTTTAAAAAATATGAACGCAACACTAGAAAGCAAAGTAGATGAAAAAACAGAAGAATTAGAAAAACTAAATATGAAATTAAAAGATAAAGTTGATGAAGAAGTTTTAAAAAATAGAAAAAAAGATCAGATGTTATTTAATCAATCAAAAATGGCATCAATGGGTGAAATGATAGGAAATATAGCCCATCAATGGAGACAACCTTTAAGTACAATAAGTACAGCAGCAAGTGGAATGTCAATAAAGATTGATTATGATCTTGCAAGTAAAGAAGAGTTAAAAAAAGATTTAGAATTAATAGTTGATACCACACAATATTTATCTCATACCATTGAAGATTTTAGAAGTTTTTTTAAAGCAACAAAAGATAAAGAAAAATTTTGTTTAACAAAACTTATAAAAAAAGATATAAATATAATGAATTCAGCTTTTAAAAATAACTTTATAGAAGTAGTTTCTGAGTTTGAAGATGTAGAACTAAATACAATACAAAATGAATTAACGCAAAGTATATTAAATATTTTGACAAATGCTAAAGATGCTTTAAGTCAAAATAGTTCTAAAAATAGATTAATTATTATAAAAACTTTTATAAAAGATAGATTTGTATTTATAACTATTCAAGATAATGGTGGTGGAATAGATGAAAAAATTATGGATAAAATTTTTGAGCCATATTTTACAACAAAACACCAAAGTCAAGGGACAGGAATAGGTCTTTATATGACAAGAGAAATAGTCGTAAAGCATCTAAATGGAACAATTAAAGTCAAAAACAAAAACTTCAAGCACAAAGAAAAAGAGTATCTTGGTGCTTGTTTTGAAATTAAACTTCCATTAGATAGTTTAACTTAGGAAAATACTCTTTTAAAAATGGTAAAGAGACTTCATTGAAACTATCTTTATCTTCATATAAATTTATGTAAAAATCAAAATCTATATTTTTTTGTTTTAAAGCATTTATACTTAATAAAGTATCATTGATACATCCAAGTTTACTAGGAGTTATAAGTATTGCATGGGCTTGAAACTTTTTTATTAAGTCAATTATAAAAATATCTTTATCAATTGGAACCATAAGTCCACCTGCACCCTCAATTATAAGTACATCACACTTTTGTTCAAGCTCTTTTTTCTTTTTTATTAAAAAATCAAAATCAAGAATAACATCTTTTTTTGCTACATATGGAGCTGCTGGAAGTTCGAACTGATATGGAACTACATCATTAATATCAAAATTAAAATCTTTATTTAAGCTTTTTACTAACTCAAGCATAGCACTACCATCAAGAGGTTTATCTTTTACCCCTGTTTCAAAAGGTTTGAAGTATCCTACCTTTAGACCTAAACTGTTTAAAAACTTTGCAAATTTTTTACATGCATAAGTTTTCCCTACATCTGTATTTGTTGCACTTATAAATAAACTTTTATTTAAATAGTAATTTTTATCTTTTATCATTGTAATTTCTTTTTTGGTATAATATTTTATATTTAATATTTTATCGAAAAAAGGTTTGAAGTGGCTAATGAATTTGAAGTAGAGTTAGATAATGATATACAATTGGAAGAACCAAAGAAGTATAAAGTGTTTTTATTAAATGATGATTACTCTACAATGGATTTTGTAATAGATGTTTTAGTAAAAGTTTTTAGAAAAGGTCAAGAAGAAGCAGCACAAATTATGTTAAACATACATAACAAAGGAAAAGCTTTGTGTGGAGTTTATACCCATGAAATTGCTGCTACAAAAGTTGCACAAGTTACCAAAATGGCGAGAGAAAAAGGCTTTCCTTTAAAAGCTTTAATGGAAAAAGAATAGGAATATATTATGATTAGCAATGAATTAAGAAGCATATTTGCACAAGCTGTAAGCTATGCAAAAACTAGTAAGCATGAATATTTGACATTGGAACATATTTTTTTGATGACTATACATGATGAAGTTATTGAAAACTTATTGACAAACTTAGGCTTAAATACTGATGATTTATTTGAAAAAACAAAAAAGTACATAGACGAAAATACACCTGTACTGCCTGAGAATATTGAAGATGAACCAATAGAGAGTATAAGTTTGAGTCAAACAATAGAGTATATGGTTGCACATACTCAAGCAAGTGGCAAAAGAGATGCTGGAGTTGAAGATATGTTTGTTTCTATAATAAAAGATGAAAATTCATATGCTTCATATCTTTTAAAATCAAATGGTGTTCAAAAAGTTGATATATTAGAAGAGATTTCACACAACAGTTCAATAGAAGATTTAGAAGAAACAAGTGATGAAAAATCTTCTTCAAGTGTACTTGAAAAAAATAGTGTTGAGTTAGTAGCTCTTGCAAAAAAAGGTGAAATTGATCCAGTAATTGGAAGAGAAAATGAGATTTCAAGAGTAATTCAAGTTTTAAGTAGAAGAAAGAAAAATAATCCTATATTAGTAGGAGAACCAGGTGTTGGTAAAACTGCAATAGCAGAGGGACTTGCCCTTGAAATTGCAAATGAAAATGTACCATCAAGTCTAGATAAAGCAAAGTTATATTCACTTGATTTGGGTTCACTACTTGCAGGAACTAAATATAGAGGTGATTTTGAAAAGAAATTAAAATCACTATTAAAAGAGATTTCACAAATAGATAATGCAGTTTTATTTATAGATGAAATTCATACTATTGTTGGAGCTGGAAGTGTTGGTGGAAGTGCTATGGATGCATCAAATATCTTAAAGCCAATGCTTGCAAATGGTAAACTAAGATGTATTGGAGCTACAACTTTTGCAGAGTTTAGAAATGATTTTTCAAAAGACAAAGCACTAAGTAGAAGATTTGCAAAAGTAGATATAAATGAACCTTCAATTGAAGATGCTGTAATAATCCTAGAGGGATTAAAATCAAAATATGAAGAGTTTCATGGGGTAAAATATAGTAAACCCTCAATAGAATTAGCAGTTGAGTTAAGTAAAAAGTTTATAAATGATAGATTTTTACCTGATAGTGCTATTGATGTAATTGATGAGGTAGGTTCACTTAAAAAAATTCAAAAAGAAAAAGCAAAAAAAGCTTCAAATATAACAAAAGAAGATATTGAAAATACCATTGCAAAAATGGCGCATATTCCTCCAAAATCAGCAACTAAATCTGATTTGTCATTGCTTAAATCATTAGAAAAAAATATGCAAAAAAGAGTATTTGGTCAAGATAGTGCGGTTTCTTCAATTGTAAAATCAATAAAAAGAAATAAAGCTGGTTTAGGGCTTGATAAAAAACCTATTGGAAGCTTTTTATTTACAGGACCAACAGGTGTTGGTAAAACAGAAGTTGCTCGTGAGTTATCAAATCAATTGGGAATTCATTTTGAAAGATTTGATATGAGTGAGTATATGGAAGCTCATACAATTTCTAGACTTATTGGTGCGCCTGCTGGGTATGTTGGCTTTGAAAATGGTGGTTTATTAACAGAAGCAATTAGAAAACATCCACATTGTGTACTTTTACTTGATGAAATTGAAAAAGCCCATCCTGATTTAATGTCAGTACTTTTACAAGTTATGGACAATGCTGAGTTAACAGATAACAATGGAAATAAAGCAGATTTTCAAAATGTAATATTAATTATGACATCAAATTTAGGTTCTAGTGAAGCAAATGTTATGGGATTTGCAAAAGATGATAAACTAAATGAAGATAAAGCAATAAATAAATTTTTTGCACCTGAATTTAGAAATAGACTTGATTCTACTATTACATTTGAAGCTTTAAGTTTAGATATCGTTGCAAAAATTGCAGGTAAATTCATAGAAGATTTAGAGGCAAAATTAGTTGAGAAAAAAGTTAAAATTACTATTAGTGCAAAAGCTAAAAAAGAGCTTGCAGTACTAGGATATGATAAAACTATGGGTGCAAGACCTTTAAATAGAGTAATTAGTGAAAAGATTAAAGATAAGTTAACAGATGAAATACTATTTGGAAAACTTAAAAAAGGTGGCGAAGTTAAAATTGATTTTGTAAAAGATGATTTTACATTTAAATATCTATAACATTAAACTAAGTTTTAGAAATGGTTTTTAAACTGATTTTAATAAAATTATAGGATAATATAAAATATTATTGTAAAAAGAGGTTATTTTATGAAAAGTGCATTAATTAGTTCGTTTGTGGCGATTTTGTTACTTACAGGCTGTCAAGAAAAAACAGAAGAAGAGAAAACAACATCTTCAAATGTAGAAAAGACACAAAAAGAAGTAAGTAATTCAAAAGATGAATTAATCAATAAGATTAAAGATGCAAGTACTAATATTTCAAATAAGGTTGGTGAGGCTTCTAAACAAATAGGTGAAATAATAGAAAAAACATCAAAAGAGGTTGGAGAAGACGCATCAAAAGTAACAAGTGATATTGTAAAAAAAAGTGATGAAATAACAAAACAAGTAAAAAAACAAGTAGAAGATAAAACAGAAAAAATTGAGAAAAGCATTGATGATATAATGAAAAGTAGCAGTTCAAATCAAGGACAACAACTATTTTTAAAGTGTGCTGGATGTCATGGACAAAATGGAGAAGTAAAAGCACTTGGAAAATCTGAAGTTATTCAAGGTTGGGATAAACAAAAGACTATTGATGTATTAAATGGATATAAAAACGATACTTATGGAAAAGCATTAAAAGGTGTTATGAAAAGCCAAGTTCTATCACTAAATGAAACAGAAATAGAAGCTTTAGCAGAGTATATATCTACTTTATAATACGACTAACTTAAAAAGGAGTTTGCTATGCGATTATATACAAATGTAGCTGGCTTAATTGCTTATGAAAGCTACAGTAATAATAGCAAACTCTTATCTGAATCTTTAAGAAGATTATCAACAGGACTTAGAATAAACAGTGCAAGTGATGATCCCTCTGGACTTGCAATTGCTGATAAATTAAGAACACAAGCAAGTTCAGTCCAACAAAGTATTGAAAATGCAAATTCTGCAATAGCAATGACCCAAATAGCTGATAAAGCAATGGCTGAACAATCAAATATTATTGATATTGTAAAAACAAAACTTATGCAAGCTTCAACAGATACTACAACTGATGCAGGAAGAGAAGCTATAAGAAAAGATATTTCAAAACTTTTAGGACAATTAGATAATATTGCTTCTCAAACAAACTACAATGGAAACTATCTTTTACAAAACAATCACTCAAATACAGATATTTCCAGTGATAAAGTTTTTCAAATAGGTGAAAAAGCTGCTAATACAATAGAACTTAAGGGTGTACAATCAAATACAATTGGTTTAGGATTGGATACCTTGAAAAACCTAGGAGCAAATAGTTTAGATATAACTGTTGCTAGAGATTGGCTTGATGATATTGATAACTCACTAACTACATTAAATACTTTTAGGTCTGAATTTGGTTCTACTCAAAATCAACTAGAGTCTTCTGTTAGATATATGATAACTTTAAAAACAAATCTAAAAGCAAGTGAATCTGTTATTCGAGATGTTGATTATGCAAAAGAAGCAGCTGAATTTAGTAGATTAAATATCTTAGTACAAGCTGGCATGTTTGCTATGGCACAAGCAAATAAAATGCAAGAGAATATATTAAGATATCTATTTAGATAGCCTTGTTATAATCACAAAAAAACAATAAGGATTTTTGTGAGAATATTTCCTTTAACTGATGATATTTATACTTTTCCAAACCCAAGATTAGCTTGCAATGAAGGTATTTTGGCATATGGTGGTGATTTATCTGCTAAAAGATTGATTAGTGCATATGCAAATGGAATTTTTCCTTGGTACAATGAAGATGAACCTATACTTTGGTGGAGTCCAAATCCAAGATTAGTAATGCAATTAGATGAATTTAAAGTATCTAAAAGTTTAGCAAAAACAATAAAAAAAGAGAAATTTGAAGTAAAATTTGATGAGAACTTTACACAAGTAATGATAGAGTGTAAAAACATATTTAGACCCACACAAGATGGTACATGGCTTCAAGATGAATTAATACAAGCTTATACACATCTGCATGAAATTGGATATGCACACTCTTTTGAAAGTTATTATGAGGGTGAACTTGTAGGCGGCGGATATGGTTTAGTAATTGGTGATATGTTTTGTGGCGAATCAATGTTCGCAAAAAAAAGTGATGCATCAAAAGTTGCTTTATATCACTTAGTACAAAGATTAAAGCAAAAAGGTTTTAGCCTACTTGACTGCCAAACCCCAACAGAACACTTACAATCACTTGGTGCAAAATGTATCAGTAGAGATGAGTTCTTAGATAAGTTAGCAAAATCCATAGAAAACTTTCCAAAGTTTTGATTGGTTTTAAATAAGTCATTTTTAATAAACTATAAATATTCTTACAGTACAATTATTATATTATAATTTTATTGGAGATAAAATGAAATATTTTGAACTAAAATGCTTGGCATATATTAAAAAAGAGATTGAACTAAATAGTAGTTTTGATATCATATCTAGCTATATAAATTATTGTTTTACAAAAGATGAGCAATTAAAAAAACTTCATGAAGAAAAAAACTTCAAAAACTATTGTTTTGGGAACTTTTACCCAATAGAAAAAGATAAACTATACAAAAAGGGAAACACCTATGAGTTTATAATTCGCTCATTGGATGAAGAGTTTATTTATAAACTTCAAAGAATATTAAGAGAAAATGTAAACAATAGTTTTTTTCAAGTACTACAAACAACAAAAAAAGTTGTAAAACAAATTTTTATAAGTGAACTATATACAATAACCCCAACTATTACAACTGTAAAAGATGAAAATAACAAATCAATATTTTGGACAGTAGATAAAGATGGAGATATCTTAAAACTTCAAAAACAACTACAAGATAATCTTTTAAAAAAATACGAAAACTTTTACAATGAAAAACTAAAACCAACACAAAACTTTATTCAACTACTAGAAATCAAAAATCAAAAACCACAATCAATATATTTTATGAAAAAGATAAATGATGGTAAAAGCATAAGAGTAAGACTCTTTGGAAATAAGCTTAAAATAGTACCAAATGAAGATGAAACAAGTCAAAAACTAGCATTTGTAGCACTTTCTTGTGGACTTGGGGAGAAACAGAGTTATGGCGGAGGGTTTGTGCTTTCTAGGGTCTAAAAATAGTAAATAATCATCTCCTAGGCTCTTCACTGTAAAAAGATTACAGGAGAGGATTTACCTAGGAACTACGGTTATATTATATATAAAAAGTGAAAAAAAATCAAGGAGGGAAGAGTAGTGAATAATGAGTTTTATAAAAACTTAGAAAAATCTGTATCTAATGAAAGGTTAAGTCATTATTTTACTATTTTTCAAACAGAAGATAAAAAAATAATTATTAGAAAATATCTATTAAATATTGAATTATCTAAATCTTTTTATTTGCCATTGCAAAAACTTGAAACAACTCTAAGAAATAATATACATACTACATTATCAAATCAATTAAAAAATGATAATTGGTTTGAAATATCTGACTTCTTGACAAATGATTCATATAAAAAAATAAGTGAAGCAAAAAATAATATAAATAAAGAATTGACTCCTGGAAGAATAATCTCAGAACTAAACTTTGGATTTTGGTGTGCACTTTTTAGTAAACCTTATGACCAAAAAGTATGGAATAAGTATACTAAATTGATATTCCCCAATATCCCACGAAAATATGCAACAAGAAAAGTATTGATGAAAAAGACAAATTTAATAAGAAAATTTAGAAATAAGATTTTTCATTTTGATACGATTATTAATATAAAAAATCTATTCGAAATTCATAAAGAGATATTGGAAATGATTTATTGGCTAAATAAAGATGTTTATAAATTGACTATAGCCTTTGATGAATTTGAATATATATATAACAATGAAGAGAAGATAATAAAAGAAAAACTAGATGAATTAAGTAAGGATAATCAATGATTTATGATGTTTTAGAAGTATTCGAGAAATTATATGAAGAGAAAAAAGATGATTTGATTTTGGGTTCATATAATTTAAAAGATGGATTGTACGTTAAAATAAAAAAAGATGAAACCTTAGAACTCTTTGAATCAAAAACTGTAAAAAGAGAAAAGGTTTTTACTGATTTAAATGGCATACAAAATAGTAGTGTTTGTGATGATTTTAAAAAGTGGGATTATTATAGCTCTTATATAAATTCAAATAAGGCTTTATTTGATAAAAAAATTCATAATATTAATTATCTATCTTATTTCTTCAAAATTGAAAACAGTGAATATGCAAAAGAAAAAATAGATGAGCACTTTAATGTTCTAGTAGATTTCTCAAAATATAAAGATAAAAAAGACAAAGAAGTAATAGCAGTTTTTCAAGATAGGTTAAAAAATGAGAATAGAAAAGAAGATATTCTAAAAAAATGTTTAATTTTGAAAAATAGTTTTGATGAAATAATTCAAGTAGCAAAAGAAAAAGAGATAAAAAACTATATAAAAATATTTTTTGAGGAAGATTTAGAAAATTATAAAAAAGAGAGTGAAATATATCTATCTTTAAAAATATTTAATGATAGTAAATATAATCAAAAGATAGATGATATAATTTATGGCTTATCCAACTCAAATATGGGGTTGAACTCTAAAAAACCTTTTTTAGAAAACAAAAATAGAAAACTTACTATCCCTTTTATGATAAAAAATAAAGATGCTTTGATGTTAAAGAAGTTTTTTGATTGGTTGAAACTTCAACCTTATAATCAAGATAGAACTTTAGATGAACATTTTTTTATACAAAAACATTTAAGCAACGATGAAGCTGAAATTACAGAGTTTGATTATATTCCGATAAAAGCAGATGATATAAATAAATCATTTTACCCAACATATGTAAAAAATATTTTAGAACTAGAAAAAGATAAAAAATTAATATCTGATTATGAGATAAAAGAGTTATGGCAATTAGAAGATAAGATTGATACACTTTTTTATAATGGGCAATTAAAGTTTAATTACTATAGAGATAGTAAAGATATAAAAGTATCTGATTTTTTATCAAAAGAATTACAATCAATACTTTTTATAACTAAATTTACAATGATTAATTATTTTAAAAAATATGATGATAGAGGATTTTTAAATATCATAAAAAAATATGGAACACAGTTTGTTATAAATCATTATATGAATGAAAGAGAATTTAGAGCAAAAGAAGCCATGAATTTAAAATTAGCATTACAAAAAGGAGAAAAAATGGATATAAAACAAGAGTTGCAAGATTTGAAAAATATGTTAGAGGATGAAGAATATAAGTCATTATCAAAAGATGAATATCTTTTTTTAGCTGGTCAATGGGCAGCTTATTTGTTATCGTTAAGTAAAGCAAGTAATAAAAATAAAACTTTAGCTTTAGCAGAACAATATTTTAAAGCTAAATATATATCTAAAATACAAAGTATTTTAAATAATGATTTAGAAAAATTTAAACATGAAATAAGACTTAATAATGCTTGGGCATTAAAAGCTAGTTCTCTTTTGAAAGCTTATGAAGATGATAGTAAATTAAGTGATAAAGAAAAAGATAGATTCTTAGTAGGTTTTATGGCTAAAAATACATTTTATGAAAAAAGACAAAAAGAAGAAAAAAAAGAAAATGAGGAGAATATATAATGAAAAGAGTTTATGGAGTAATTGGAATAAAAGCAAAAATGGCAAACTGGAATGCTGATTTTACAGGTCGTCCAAAATCTACTAGCAATGGGGAGATTTTTGGTAGTGATAAGGCTTTAAAATATCCAATGAAAAAGATGTGGGAAAATGAAGATAAAAAAGTAATGTATATCAAAAGTTTAAAAGAAGAAAAAGGAAGTGTTATTCCAAATAAGTTAGGTGAGCGATATGCAAATCTTTTTTCAACTATAGATAAAAAGAGCACTACTACAAATGAAGTCTTAACAAATCTTTTTAAGTGTATTGATGTTAAAAATTTTGGAGCTACTTTTGCAGAAGAGGGACAAAATATTTCTATAACTGGTGCTGTACAATTTGGTCAAGGATTTAACAAGTTTGATGATACAAATATAGAAGTTCAAGATATATTATCTCCCTTTGCTGATTCTACAAAAGAAGATGCAAAGCAATCAACTTTGGGTACTAAAGTGACTGTTGATGAAGCACACTATTTTTATGGTTTTTCAATAAATCCAAAAGCATATGATAATTATAAAAATATATTAGATAGTTTTGAAGGTTATACTGAAAATGATTTTGAAGAGTTTAAAAAAGTAGCGCTTACAAGTGCAACTGCTTTTAATACAAATTCAAAATTTGGTTGTGAAAATGAGTTTGCTTTATTTGTTAAATGTAGTGATGAAAATACTTATTTGCCTGATTTAAGTGATTATATTGTTTTTGATAGTGATAAAAAAAGTATTGACTTATCAAAAGTTGAAGAACTTATTAAAGATAAATATGAAAGTGTTGAGGTGTATTTCAACCCTTATAAACTAAAAGTAAATACAACATTAGATAAGTTTAATATCTTTACACAAGAAAAGCTATAAGATGAATGCTATAAGCTTTGAAATAAGTGGTAAAAGTGCCATTTTTAAAAAGCCTGATGTAAATTCTTATACATATTTTACCTATAATAATATCCACAAACCTGCACTTTTAGGAATACTTGGAGCAATTATTGGACTTGGGGGATACAATAAGCTTTATGATGAAAATATCGAAAATAAGAAAAATAAAAAACCTTTAAATGTTGGGTTTCCTGAATATTATGAAAAATTAAAAGATTTAAAGATAAGTATAATTCCAAAAAATGGTAAAGAACCAAATACAGGATATTTTACAAAAAAGATTCAAACTTTTAATAATTCTGTAGGATATGCAAGTAAAGAATTAGGTGGAAATTTAGTTATAAGAGAACAGTGGCTTGAAAATCCAAAATGGCAAATACTTATATTAGATAATAATACTAAAATATATGAAAAAATAAAAGAATATTTATTAGGTAAAAAGGCTGTATTTATTCCATATTTGGGCAAGAATGATCATCCTGCGAATATAAATTTTCTAGAAGAGATAAATTTAGAATATTCAAAAAATTTTCAAAAAATTGATTCATTATTTATAGATGATTATTTTGAAATTGATGATAGTGCAGGAAGAAGAATTTTACCTTTTATATTTAAAGAAATTTCTCCTATTTCTTTACAAAAAGATTTTCATTTTTATGAATATAAAAGTTTGGTTTTTACAAATCAAAAGTTAAGTTTAAAATGTGAGTATAAAGAAATATATTCTTTTGAAGATAAAAACTATTTCTTTTTTTAAAAAGGTTTATTTATGTATGTGAAACTAGATGAGCAAAAGTATGAAAAATATTTTGCTCATACTTGTAAAAACAAACCAAAAGAAAAATTGATTGAGCATTGTAATTTAACAAAACTTTATCTTGAAAAAATTATAAAAGAAAAAAACTTATCAAATCTAATTGATAAGATGATTAGTGATTTAGATAAAGATAATTTTATTTTAATAAAAAAGTTTTTTTATAATGCAATTTTTTTGCATGATTTAGGTAAAACAAATAATTCTTTTCAAGCAAACAAAATGGATAATGAACTATTTGAAAAAACTACGCTCTCATCTGAACATTCAATATATTCAGCTAAAGAGTTTATCAAATTATTTACAGAAGAAGTTGATAATATAGAAGATGATGAAATATTTGATAAAATCAATTATATCCTTAACACTTTTTCTTATGCAATAACAAAACATCATGGTAAGCTTGATAGTATTGAAGATTATAATATAGAAGAAGATGGTTCTTATGAACTTGTGAAAAAAAAGAGTGAAAAATATATAAATAACCCCTTTGAATTTTATATATTAAATAAACTTCTTTTTTCTATTTTAGTTTCAAGTGATTATTATGCAACAACACATTATATGGCTGATTTAACAATTGAAGATTTTGGAACTATAAAAAATAAACAGAAAATTATAAATAAATTTGAAGAGTATAAAATTGTCAAAAATATTAGAAGTGGTGAAAATATAAAAGGAATAAATAAACTTCGTTCAAAGATGTTTTTAGAAGCAGAAGAGAATCTTCTTGAAAATTTTGATAAAAATATTTTTTATCTTGAAGCACCAACGGGAAGTGGCAAAACACTTACTTCACTTAATCTTGCAATAAAGTTAATAAAACAAGAAGATATTAATAAAATATTTTATGTATTTCCTTTCAATACTTTAGTTGAGCAAACAAAAAAACAACTTGGTGATATATTTGATAAAGATTTAAATATGGAAGTGATTAATTCTATTACTCCTATAAAAGAGATAACTGATCAAGAACAAGAAGATGAAGAGAGTAAATATCAAAAGTCATATATGAGTAGACTTTTTTTTCATAATGAGTTAATTCTTACAACGCATATTGCATTTTTTAATATACTTTTTGGAATAACAAAAGAGGATAACTTTCCACTTTGGCAAATGGCAAATAGTGTGATAATACTTGATGAAATACAAAGTTATGATAATAAACTTTGGTCTTATATGATTAAATTTTTTTCTATTTATGCAAAAGTTTTAAATATGAAGATTATTATTATGTCTGCAACATTACCAAAACTTGATAATTTAATAGATAGTGAAGAGAACAAAGATATTTTTGTAGAACTTATCAAAAATAAAAATGATTATTTTCAAAGTGAATATTTTAAAAATAGAGTAGAAGTTGACTTTTCATTATTGGAACAATATAAAGAGATTAAATATGATATTTTGATAGATAAATTAGATATAGAAAAGGAAAACTATTCAAAAATTGTATTTGAATTTATAAAAAAAGATAGTGCAAGAGAATTTTTTGAGAAAATTGAAGAAGATATTAGGTTTAGCAATTTTGAGATTTTTGAGTTAAGTGGTGATGATAATAAAGCTACCAGAGAACATGTTATACAAAAAATAAAAGATGAAAAAGAATTAAAAATTATTTTAGTGGCAACTCAAGTTATAGAGGCTGGTGTTGATATAGATATGGATTTAGGCTTTAAGGATATTTCAACTATTGATAGCGAAGAACAATTTTTAGGTCGTATTAATAGATCTTGTCTAAAACTTGAAAATAAATATAAGCCAAAAGTATATTTTTTCAATAAAGATGAAGAGAGCAGGATTTATAAAGAAGATAATCGTATAGAAGATAATTTACGAAAAAGTGAATTTAGACAAGTTTTATTGAATAAAGATTTTGAGAGTTTTTATAAAAATGTATTTAAAAGAATAAAAAATAATGATGCTAAAATAGAAGATGGAATACTTGGAAATTTTGAAAAATTTAACGAAATAGTTCAAAAGTTAAATTATAAAGAGATACAAGAAAAAATGAGACTGATAAATACACAAAGCTTTAGATTGTATTTTCCTTTTAAGCTTGATATTTCAAAATATAATATTGAAGAGTTTAAAGATAAAGAAAAAATAGTAGATTATTTAGATGAAAATAAAAACTTAGATGGACAGCTTATTTGGAGTGAGTTTGAAAAGTTAAATGATATAAATAATTATGCTAAAAAAGAGATAAAAAGAAGTGAATTAAACTCATTAATGCAGTTTTTTACCTTTAATATAACAAAATATTCAAATAAGCAATCATTACGATATTATGACTATGCTTGTGGCTCTTATTATCTTATTTCAGATTATAAAACTTTTATAAAAAATGGTAAGTTTAATAGAAAAGCATATCAAGATAAAAGTAAGGATATATTTTGGTAAACGGCACACTCATAAACTATTATTTTCACTGTAAAAGGCAATGTTATCTTCATGCCAACCGTATAAACTTAGAAGATAATAGCGAAGATGTACGAATAGGTAAAATTTTACATGAGATAAATGAATCAAAGTCAAAAAAAACTGAGATAAGTATTGATAATATCAAGATAGATAAACTCACCCGTGATTATTTGGTTGAGATTAAGAAAAGTGATAGTGACATTGAGTCTGTACGATGGCAGGTTTTACTTTATCTTTATAAACTAAAACAAAAAGGTGTTGAAAGAAAAGGCAAGATTGAGTTTATTGAAAAAAACAAACAAGATAAAAAAGTACACTATATTGATTTAGATGAGGTAAATGAAAAAGAGCTTTTAAAAATATGTAAAGAGATAGAAACTCTTATAAATGCACCAATACCACCAGCAGCAAAATTTGAAAACAAGTGTAAAAAGTGTGCTTATTATGAGTATTGTTTTATATAAGGATTAAAATGGCAAAGAATCATACTAGATATATATTTTCAATGGGGGAGCTTAAACGTAAAGATAACTCTATAGCTTTTAAGAATGAAAAAGGAAATTTTTATATTCCCATACAAGATACTAGAGAGCTTTATTGTATGAATGAAGTTAGTTTCAATACTAAGTTTTTAGACTTTATATCTCGTGCTGGTATAACACTTCATCTTTTTAATTATCATGGAAACTATAGTGGAAGTTTTTATCCAAAAGAACAACTTGTAAGTGGGGATTTGACTATAAAACAATCTTTATGTTTTATAGAAAGAAGATTGAACATAGCAAAAGCTATTGTAAGGGCGATAGCTTTAAATATTCATGAAACTTTATATCACTATTTTAGACATGGGAAAAAAGAGCTAAAAGAGTTTCTTGATTGGCTTAAAAGTGATGTTGAAAAGTTTTTAAGTAAAGAGTTGACAATAGAGCAAATACTTTTTGTAGAAGGGCAGATTTGGAGTAGGTTTTATGATAGTTTTAAGTATTTTTTACCAGAAGATTTCATCATGAATAAAAGGGTAAAAAGACCACCTGATAATCCTATAAATGCACTTGTAAGTTTTGGAAATACCTTACTTTATACAAAAACAATATCAAGTATATATGAAACACATCTAAACCAAACTATAAGTTTTTTACACTCTCCAAGAGAGGGAAGATTTAGTCTTAGTCTTGATATAAGTGAAGCTTTTAAACCTATTATTGTATTTAAAACAATTTTTGATTTAGTAGGTAAAAAAAGGATTCAAGTTGCAAAGCATTTTGACAAAAGTTTAAATTATGCACTTTTAAATGAAGAGGGTAAAAAAATATTTATTGATGCCTTTGAAACAAGGATAAATGAAACTTTTATGCACAAAAAACTAAAAAGAAAAACAAGTTTTAAAAACTGTATCAAACTTGATGGATATAAACTTATAAAGTATATAGTCGAAAATAAAGAGTTTAAACCTTTTAATCTAAAAGATAAAATTTAAGGACTTTAATGGCTACTAAAAAACAAAATTATAATTATAACTACATATTTTTATTTTATGATATTGCAGATGAGTTTAGCGAAGTAGGTAAGTATAGAGTATCAAGAGTCTTTAAAATATGTAAGCAGTATCTAAAACATCATCAAAAATCAATCTTTAGGGGAAATATAACTCCATCAGATCAAATTATGCTTGAAAACAAACTTAGAAAAATAATAGATAAGGATTTGGATTTTATCTCTATTATTAAAGTACAAAATTCAGGAAGTTTTGCAGAACTTACTATTGGAAATGATAAAAAAGAGTCAGAATCTATTTTTATATGATTTTTCCAACCTACTTAAAAATAATATCATCTAAAAATAGCTATAATAAGGCACTTTTAAAAAGTTATTTCACAACTTATTGTTTTAAAATAATCAGTTGGAAAAACTTCTTAGAAGAACCAATTAAAGGGAAAGTGTATTTTAGAAGTACCTACATCATCTTCCTTGAACCAAAACATATGATGTATTGAAATAGTGAGTGGAAATAGTAAGGCTACAGGAATATCAACTTGAACCAAAACATATGATGTATTGAAATTCTGCTATTTTATCTGTCCAGCTATCTGGGCTAGCTTGAACCAAAACATATGATGTATTGAAATTTTCCAAATTTTGTCGTTCCCGCAGAGCTTACACCTTGAACCAAAACATATGATGTATTGAAATTGCCAAGAAGCTTGTGCTGTTGCTACACCAAAACCTTGAACCAAAACATATGATGTATTGAAATGTAAGTGCTTTTACTGCTGCACCTGTTCCATCAGCCTTGAACCAAAACATATGATGTATTGAAATTTTGATGCATTAATAGACTGCATGTCTTGACTTTCCTTGAACCAAAACATATGATGTATTGAAATATTTTTTCAACATCTGTTAATTGCATGTTTGGATACTTGAACCAAAACATATGATGTATTGAAATCCTTTAGGACCTTGTGGACCTATATCGCCTTTATCTCTTGAACCAAAACATATGATGTATTGAAATCTATCAAATTTGAAAAGGTCTTGAAGTTCTACATCACTTGAACCAAAACATATGATGTATTGAAATATAGGAGGCAACCAAGGACACAACCATTCTTTTATCTTGAACCAAAACATATGATGTATTGAAATTTTACTGTATGCAGTTAGATAGTTTAATCCTGTACTTGAACCAAAACATATGATGTATTGAAATAACTAACCTAAAGAAAATAAAGGCGATTAAATTTCTTGAACCAAAACATATGATGTATTGAAATTGCTTATCAACTGCAGACATAACAAAGGGTTGTATACTTGAACCAAAACATATGATGTATTGAAATTTGCAGGTCTTAAATCTTGTTGTGGGCTTCCACTCTTGAACCAAAACATATGATGTATTGAAATTTAAAAAAAGTAAGTTTATCTTCAAGCTCTAATTCTTGAACCAAAACATATGATGTATTGAAATTAAAATGGGATATGTTTATTTAATCGACTCATTTTCTTGAACCAAAACATATGATGTATTGAAATTTTTAAAAGCCTTTCATACAAGTTATAATAGTTAATCTTGAACCAAAACATATGATGTATTGAAATGGAGATGAATTAACTTTAAATTTTATGTCTGATTACTTGAACCAAAACATATGATGTATTGAAATAGAGTATCGCTCCAACTATCTTTCCTCTGTATATTCTTGAACCAAAACATATGATGTATTGAAATAATTTTGGTAAGTCTGCGATTTGTTCTACATATTCTTGAACCAAAACATATGATGTATTGAAATATATCAACAAAAGTTGTATTTCCACTTTTTATCTTCTTGAACCAAAACATATGATGTATTGAAATAATTGACTTTGCATTAAAAGTATATTCAATTCCAGCCTTGAACCAAAACATATGATGTATTGAAATGATAGATATTTGTTTATATCTTTTTCAGGTAAATCTTGAACCAAAACATATGATGTATTGAAATAACAAAATTGTAAAGTTGGAAATAGCAAGCGGTAGCTTGAACCAAAACATATGATGTATTGAAATTGAATTACATACAAAGTTTCAAACATTATTTTTTTAGCTTGAACCAAAACATATGATGTATTGAAATTTTTAGGTGTGGCAACGGGTAGGCAATTTGATTTGCTTGAACCAAAACATATGATGTATTGAAATTCTGTTCAAATAAATTAGTAGATTTAGGAGTAGATTCTTGAACCAAAACATATGATGTATTGAAATAGAGCTTCAGCTTTTCCAGTCCCTTGTGAATATATTCTTGAACCAAAACATATGATGTATTGAAATTTGGTGGAAGATTAATATTATTTTGTTCTTTTAAATTCTTGAACCAAAACATATGATGTATTGAAATTCATCTGCATATTCTTTTGCAGTATAAAGTCCAGAGCTTGAACCAAAACATATGATGTATTGAAATCGAAAATTAAAAGATATAAAAGAACCAGAAATACCCTTGAACCAAAACATATGATGTATTGAAATCCCTATAGGCAAAGATGACATTACAATGTCTTTAACTTGAACCAAAACATATGATGTATTGAAATTCTCTTGGACCAACACCAACACCAAATTTTAAAAAGCTTGAACAAAACATATGATGTATTGAAATTCAATAGTATTTACGACTAATTCTAATTTATGATGCCTTGAACCAAAACATATGATGTATTGAAATATTACAACTGCAAGGATAATTGGTAATCAAAACAAACTTGAACCAAAACATATGATGTATTGAAATAAAGTTACCAAATGAATTGCCTTTACATGATGAGCCTTGAACCAAAACATATGATGTATTGAAATTCAAGTAGGAAACAGTTCCCACCTGACCCAGTTTCCTTGAACCAAAACATATGATGTATTGAAATCATTTATAAAGTTAATTGGAATTCTGTCCCAATAAACTTGAACCAAAACATATGATGTATTGAAATTCACCTAAAGAGTTAGTAATTTCATCTACTCTAATTCTTGAACCAAAACATATGATGTATTGAAATTATTATAAATGACCCTAAGACGGCGAGCATTACAGCTTGAACCAAAACATATGATGTATTGAAATAATGGTAAAGCTATGTAAAACATAACTAAACCTATACTTGAACCAAAACATATGATGTATTGAAATTGTATTAAAGTTGAGTATAGAGCGGATTATTTAGCTCTTGAACCAAAACATATGATGTATTGAAATCTAAATAAGAAGGTTTGCCATCTGCACCATCTTTTCTTGAACCAAAACATATGATGTATTGAAATTATGTTTCACGACCTCTTACGATACTTTTAGTTGCTTGAACCAAAACATATGATGTATTGAAATAGCAAGAAATGAAGAGCTACAACAAAAAAGATTAACTTGAACCAAAACATATGATGTATTGAAATTTGCGATTTGTTTACCAATTATTTGGCTGATACATTTGACCACAATATATAATATATGGAAAATGACCCGAATGAATTCGGGTTTCCGAAAATGGAGTTTTGAATTGAAGCATTTAGTGTATTGAAATTTTGGATTCTCTTCTTCAACTTGTGCTGTTGCTAAGTTTGAACCAACACATATAATATATAGAAAATGACCCGAATGAATTCGGGTTTCCGAAAGTGGAGCTTTGAACCAAAACATATGATGTATTTAAATATAAACGAGATAGCATCATTTATACAATCTTCAATTCTTGAACTACAATATATGATGCATAGAAAATGACCCGAATGAATTCGGGTTTCCGAAAATTGAGTTTTAAATTGAAACTTGTGGTGTGGAATGACCCGAATGAATTGGATTTTGATTAAATATAAGTTAAGAAAAACTTATAATAAGCTCTTTTAAATAGATTAAAAAAACTTTTACTTATAATACGCAAAAATTATGTATTTAAGGTAAATAATGATTAAAAAGATTGATATGAACTCTACTGAATTCCAAACTCAGTTTGAATTAACAAAGCAGTTTACAGACAAGGTTTTAGATAGATTTGGTTTTGTTTATAATCCTGAAAATGATGTAAATGAATCTGTTCAGCAAGGGCTTAGTAGAAATAAGATGATATATGGAAAAAGATTCTGTCCTTGTTTTATGGTAATAGGTCAAACAAAGCAAGAACAAAAAGAAGCAGATAATAGACTTTGTCCATGTAAACCTGCACTTGAAGTTGAGATACCAAGGGATGGAAAGTGCCATTGTGGGATTTTTTGTACTCCTGAATTTGCTCAAAGTGAGGCTTTGAAAAATGAGGTTAGTGAGGTTACTCACACTCATTCAAGAGGTCTTACTAAGCAAGAGTGCGAAGTACTTTTACAAAAAGAGCAAATTGATGCTGATGAGTTAGAATCACTTCTTGAAGCTAGAACATTAAAATATATTGATTTTAATTTAGTTGATACAAGAGAGTGGATGGAGTGGGTAGGACAAAGAATTAAAGGTTGCGATTATTTAGTTCCAACTACTTCATTTTATCAAAGTATTGAGCAGTTACAAAATCAAAAAGAAAAACCTGTGATTGTTTATTGTTTAAGTGGTAGTAGAAGTGCATATTGTCAAAAAGTTATGTATGATTTAGGTTTTAAGTGTGTATCAAATTTAGATTATGGGATTATGACATATAAAGGAAGTACTATTAGTGGTGAAGATGAGTAATTAACTCATCTTTCCAATGATTGATAAAGCATATATCCACTTGCATAATTGTCTTTATTTTCATAAAGTGGATATAAAATATTGTGAAACTCTAACTCTTCATTGTCCGCTGTAATGAACTTTTCATTAAATCCTACTGCTTCTTTTACTTTTATTGCTTCTAGCATTTTTTTCTGAATATTAGCTGCATTTGGTGTTATTGAGTTTATAGGTTTATTTTTTAAATCCATTAAAGAGTACTTATAAATATTGCTAAATTGGTTTGATATATTTTCTATTATTCCAAATTTATCTAGTTTTATTGATGCTATAAAATGCTCTGCTAGGAACTTATAAAAAGATACTTCTTTTTCTAATAATTCACAATTGTCTTTTAGTTGTCCATAATCTTTTTTTGTGCTTAGCATCTCATTTGCTAAAGCTTTTGTTGTTTTATATAGATTTCTATTCTCTTTTGAGTTTTTTACACTTTTTAAAATAGTTGATGTTAAATCTTGAATTTTTAAAGGTTTTGTTACATAGCTATCTATATTTAATGTGATTGCTTTTATAAGTGATTCTTCATCTGTAAAAGCAGTTGTAAAAATCACGGGTATGTATTTTGATACTTTATGTACTTCTTCTGCTAGCTCAAATCCTGTCATTTTGGGCATATTTAAATCTGTAACAATTACATCTAATTCATCTTGATGATTCTTAAATAGATTTATTCCTTGACGACCATCTTTTCCTACATACACTTTTTTGAAGATTTTTTCAAATACAGAAAGTGTTTGTGCTCTAATAACATCATCATCTTCAACATACAATACTGTTACTTGTTTTAATTCTTTTAAATCAATTTGCATAAACACACCACTTTTTTAAATTTTTTTGATTATAACATATCATTACTATACTTTTTTAATAATTGAACGATTGAGATAAAAAAAGTAACCATTGCAGGACCTATAATCATTCCCCAAAAGCCAAATGTTGATAATCCAGCAATAATTGAGAAAAAAATCAATAATTCATTTATTTTACTTGGAGTTTTTACTACTTTTTGATTTATATATTTTATAATTATAGGCTTTATAAATGTATCAGCTAATACTGATATGATGATTATTGAATAAGCACTAATGATTATAGCATCATAAAAATCACCTAAATAGACTTCATATAAAGCTATTGGAAGCCACATTATTATACCACCAACTACAGGAACCAATGAAGCAAAACCATATAAAACACCTAGTAAAAACCCATTGTAGCCATATGCTGATATGAAAAATCCAAATAACATACCCTCAAATATTGCAGTAACTAGTATTGAGTATAAAACAATACTCATTACATTTGAAGATTCATAAAATAGTGTAATTGAGTCTTCTTTTTTCAAAGGAAGAATATCTTTTATATAGTGTGAAAGACTTGTTCCATAAAGTGTAAAAAAGAAATAAAATATAAGTATCATAAACATATCTATCATAAATGAAGCAGAGTTTTTACCTAAATATGCTCCAATTGAGAGTATGTTTTTTATACTTTCTGCAATATCTATTTTTTCAAGAATTAATATTAGTTGTTGTTTAAAAAACTCATACTCTTTTGGAATATTTAGTATCCATGTTTCTATTTGTGAGTAGTTTTTCATCAAAGCTTGTTGATCTAATTGATTTATGTAATTTGCAAATGAAAAAATACAGTACATTACAGGTACAAAAAATATTAGTGCAAGTATTATTGTCATAATAATTGCTGAAATTGTTTGACTTTTTACTCTGTGTGTAATAAATATATCTAAAGTATTAGTAGCTACTGTTAGAAGTAAAGCTACAAATATTGCTTTTAAAAAGGGATTGAAAAGTTCAAATAGAAAAAATAAAATAGCAATAGCAATAGCAATTAAAAAATGCTGTGGCTTCAAAACAAAGACTCCTTTTGTATCTTTTCATTTTCTGGATATGACAATCTAAACATCTCATATGTTTTTACACTAGCTACTCTTCCTCTTGCTGTTCTTTCTATAAAGCCATTTGCAAGTAAATATGGTTCAATTGCATCTTCAATTGTTCCCTCATCTTCGCTAAGTGCAGCTGCTATTGTAGATAATCCCATAGGCTTACCTTTATTTGATACAAGAAGCTCAAGTAAATTTATATCCATTTCATCAAATCCACTATCATTTACACCTAATTCATCTAGTGCATAATTGCATCTTTGTTTTATGATAGTATCTTCATTTTCTACTTCTGCAAAGTCTCTTACTCTTCTTAAAAGTCTTAGGGCAACTCTTGGTGTTCCTCTACTTCTTCTTGATATTTCTAATGCAGCATCATCTTCACAAATTTTATTTAATTTAACAGAAGCTTTTTGAATGATTTTTGCTAATTCTTCATTGTTATAAAACTGCATTCTAAAATGCATACCAAATCTTTCTCTTAAAGGATTACTTAGCATTCCAGCTCTTGTTGTTGCTCCAATTAGTGTAAATCTTGGTAAATCAATTTTTACAGTTTGTGCAGCTGGACCACTTCCAATAATAATATCAAGTCTATAATCTTCCATTGCTGGATATAATATCTCTTCAACTGCTGGACTTAATCTGTGTATCTCATCAATAAATAAAATATCACCTTCTTCTAAGTTTGTTAAAATAGCAGCTAAGTCACCACTTTTTTCAATCATAGGTCCTGCTGTGATTTTTATATTTGAATTCATTTCATTAGAAATAAGATAAGAAAGTGTAGTTTTACCAAGACCTGGCGGTCCATAAAAAAGTATATGATCAAGTGCTTCTTCTCTTTTTTTACTAGCTTCAATAAAAACTTTTAAATTTTTTTTAATTTTCTCTTGTCCAATATAATCATCCCAAGAAGAGGGTCTTAAATTTACTTCATTTTTATCTTCTTCAAATGATATTTGTTCAACTTCTACTAATCTTTCCACTATTATTTTCCTAAACTTTTAATACTCTTCATCTTTTGATGGAAATTGTGTTGTTTGTACATCATTTCTATATTGTAAAACTGCATCTTTTACAAGTGTTGCCCCATCTAAATATCTTCTAACAAATTTTGGTTTAAATTCATCAAAAAAGCCTAACATATCTGACCAAACTAAAACTTGTCCATCAGTTACATTTCCAGCACCAATTCCAATAACTGGAACATTTACTGCTTCTGTGATTTTTTTTGCAACACTACTTAAGACACCCTCAACAACAATAGCAAATGCACCTGCTTTTTCAATAGCAATAGCATCACGAATTAGTTGTTCTTCATCTTCTTTAGTTTTACCTCTTACTTTGTATCCGCCTTCACTTCTAACATATTGTGGCATAAGTCCAATATGTCCCATAACAGCAATTGAGTTAGATGTTAGATGTTTTACAATATCAGCTTTATCTTCTCCACCTTCAACTTTAACAGCTGCTATATTTGTTTCTTGATAAATTTTAACTGCATTTTTAAGTGCTATGTCTTTATTTGTGTATGTTCCAAAAGGCATATCTAAAATAACAAAAGCTTTTGGTGCACCTGTACAAACTGCATTTGCATGGTAAATCATCTGTTCAAGTGTTGCACTTAATGTATCAGGTTTTCCTGCAAAGCTCATGTTTAAGCTATCTCCTACAAGTATCATATCTGCAACTTCTGCAAATAAATTTGCAAAAAGTGCATCATAAGCTGTAATCATTGTTAATTTTTTATTGTTTTTAGTTTTTAATATTTTAGTAATTGACATTTTTTCAAAATCATTTTTAATTATACTCATATAATTGTTCCCCAAAATCAAGTTCTATTTTTTTAATATTAATCTATAACCTTGTTATAATATGTTACTATTATATCCAAATTAATTAAATATAGGATTTTATTTTGAAAAAACTTGTAGGTTATATAACAGCTAGTTATCCTGACAATAATTTTACAATAGACTTAGCATTACATATGAAAGAGTCAGGTGTTGATATATTAGAATTAGGTATTCCTTTTTCAGATCCTGTTGCAGATGGTCCTGTTATAGAAAAAGCAAATCTTTTAGCTTTAAAAAATGGTTTTAAATTAAAAGATTTATTTGAAGTTTCAGCAAAAATAGCACCACAAATGGATACTTTATGGATGGGATATTTAAATCCATTTTATCATTATGGAATGGAAGAGTTTTTTAAAAAAGCAAAAGAGTTTGGTATTACAGGTGAGATTATTCCTGATTTACCTTTTGAAGAGACTTTTATTTATCAAGAGTTGGCAAAAAAATATGAACAATCTATTATTACATTTGTCTCTCCAACTCATAGTAAAGAAAGAATTGCACAAGTAGTTAAAAATGCTACTAAGTTTATATATATGGTAGCTTATGCAGGTATTACAGGAAGTGGTAAAAGTGAAGATTTAACACAAGTTATTAAAACTGTAAAAGAGAATACAAATACTCCTTTATATGTTGGATTTGGTGTTGATGAAAACACATGCAAAGAGAAATCAGTTGGAGTTGATGGAGTAATCGTAGGAAGTGCTTTTGTAAAACATATAATTGATGATAGCTTGTCATACAATGAAAAAATTGATAAAATATGTAAAATTTCAAAAGAGATAAAAGAGAAAATCAACGGGTAGTTAATGCAAATTATAAATGAAGACTTAGAGTTTGTAGAAGAGAATAGGGAATGCTCTTATTTTAATAATGAGATATCTGATATGAGATATAGGTATATAAATCATTGTAGTATTGAAGATTATCAAAATATGTTAGAGCATGGTTGGAGAAGATTTGGGAAAATGCACTTTGTTCCAGAGTGCAAAACTTGTACAAAGTGTATAAGTATGAGAATAGATGTTAAAAATTATAAATTTTCTAAATCTGAAAAAAGAGTAATAAATAAAAATAAAGATACAAAGCTTTATATACAAACACCAAGTATAAGTTTAGATCATTTGAAGCTTTATGATAAATATCATAAATTTATGCATGATAAGAAACAATGGCCTTATTATCCAATAAGTCCTGATGATTATTCAAGATCTTATGTTGAGGGAAAAGATAAGTTTACAAAAGAGTTTTTATATTTTAAAGGTGAACAACTAGTCGCAGTTGCATTAGTTGATATTTTACCTGAGTCTATTTCTTCGATTTATTGTTTTTATGATCATGAATATGCAGAGTTGTCTTTAGGTAAATTTTCTATTTTAGCACAAATAAAAATAGCAAAAGAGTTAGAAATACCTTATATTTATTTAGGCTATTGGATAAAAGATCATTTCTCAATGGGGTATAAAGTCAATTATATGCCCTTTGAAATATTAAAAAATAGAGCTTCTTTAAAAGAAGATGCAATTTGGGAAAAATATGAGTTATAATATAGTTGCATTAATAGCTATTACTATTACAGCAGTAATTTCACTTTTAGCTAGTCATTATATAAGTTTATTGTTTTTTGAAGAGTCTAACTCTTTATTTAAAATAGTTCAATTAATTATAGCCATAGTGTCAATGACAACATTTTATGCACCAATTAAATACTTACTATTTAAGTATATGGATGTACAAGAAGAAAAGGAATAGATCATGAAAAAGTTTATTGTTGTATTATTTATATCTCTTTTTTCATTTGCAATTGCTAGTGAACAAGAAGAGATAGAAAATGTAGATTGTGTTATTTTAAAGGATGAAAATTCAATAATTTGTAAATATATTCAAGAAAGAGTTGAATATGATAAAAATGTTACTTTTATTTGGATTGATCCTGATGAAGAGATATCAAGAAGTCGAGAGATGACTATACCTGCTGGGCATGGATCTATTTATGATTTTAGATATGTTGATGGAAGGAAAAAGGGTATTTGGACTTTTAAAGTAAAAGATCAAGATAAAACTTATGAAACAAAATTTGAAATAAAGTAATTATACTTTTTTCAAATTTTTATTTAAACACATAACTAAATCTATTCCTTTTTTGTCTACTATACATACCATGTTTTTACTAGTATCATGGGTAGTTTTATCTAAGTTTATTAAGTTATTTAAATAATCTTCAATTCTTTTTATTAGAATTCTATCTTCTAATAGAAGAATTGTTTTTGCGCTATACTCTTTTATATTTCTAATATTTTCATCTTTTAGATTTTTTAAATCAATAGATAATATCTCTTGCGATAGTTTTGCAAATGCTTCAAGCTTTGCTTGTCTTATCCATCTTTTTTGATCAATCTTATTATTTACTTTTGAAAGAATAAATGTATCAACTACTTTAGTTGCAATCGCCCCAAATGCTGCTGTTCTAGCTACTTGACCTACTAGGGCTAAACTAATATTAAACATCTTCGCTCCTTATATTAAAGAAATATTATATTAAGTAAACTTAATTATATATTAAAACGATAATTATTATCATTAATAATTCATTAAGTATAGATTATGTAATATTATAATATTGATACTAATTATTAAGGAATATTATGAAAAAGAACTACCCCAAAGAGGGATTTTTATATAAAAGAAATTTAAAAATACATAGAAATCTTTGGATACCATATACAGCTGCTTTGATAATTAGTATAGGAATAATAGTTATAAAAGGAATAATCTAGTGCAAAAATATGAAGAAAGTTTTGAATCTTTTTTAGAAAACTTTAAAAATACAGTATCAAAACTGGGATTTAAAAACTCAATACAAAAAGATTATATTCTAAAAATTTTGTATTTTAATGATGAACATTTAAGTGCAGAACAAATTGCAAATATTGCAAAAAATGAATATAAAGTAGATATGGGAATAGCTACAGTTTATAGAACTGTTAAGTTTTTTGAAGAACTAAATATAGTTAACTCATTGGATATTGGTGATGGAGCTAAAAGGTATGAGTTAAATCTATCTTTACATCATGATCACATGATTTGTACTTCATGTAATAAGATTTTAGAATTTAATGATGAGGTAATAGAAAAACAACAAATCAAAGTTGCAAAAGATAACAACTTTCTTTTAAGTGATCATATTATGACAATTTATGGAGTATGTGAGAAGTGTCAATAAAAGCATAAGATTTCTCTTATGCTTTTACTTAAGTTAATAGTGATACAACATTGTAAGTAATAAATGATAATACCCAAGCAGTACCTGTTGTAAATACAAATAAATATCCTAAATATTTCCATCCACCAGCTTCTCTTGCAAAAACCATTGTTGCAGCAAGACAAGGTAAATAAATCATTACAAATACAATAAATGCAATACCAGATGCAAATGGAATATTTGTTCTTATTTTTTCAACTAAGCCTTTTGAATTTTCATCATTTTCTTCACCTAAACCATATAAAATACCTAAAGTTGAAACTACAATCTCTTTTGCTGCAAGTCCAGTTTCAAGTGCTACTGACATCTTCCAATCAAATCCTAAAGGAGCAAATAATGGTTCTGAAAATTTCCCTACATAACCTAAATAAGAGTTCTCAAGATTATATAAAGCAAGTTCATTCTCTAAAGCTAATTTTTCTTCATCACTTAAAGCTAATTCAATTTTTTGATTGTAAGTCTCTTCTACATCTAAATGTTTTGGATAATTACTAGCAACCCAAATTAAAAGTGATGCTGCAAGAATAAATGTACCTGCTTTTTTAAGATACATCATAGCTTGATTTGAAACTGTGTGCCAAATTAGTTTAAATGATGGTAATCTGTATTTTGGCATTTCCATTACAAAAGGTTCATCTTCACTTTTAAATACTAATATTTTTAAAACTTTTGCTGCAATTAATCCTAATATTGCCCCACCAATATAGATTAGAAATAGAACATTACCAGCATTATTTTCACTAAAAAAAGCACCTGTAAAAAGTACATAAATAGGAAGTCTTGCCCCGCAAGACATAAAACCTATAATAAATAGTGTAAGTAGTCTATCTCTTTCATTTTTAAGGGTTCTTGCTGCCATATAAGCTGGAACTGAACAACCAAAACCAGTTACTAAAGGAATAAATGATTTTCCATGAAGTCCAAATTTATGGAAAAAACCATCAAGTAAGAAAGCAACTCTACTCATATATCCAGTTGTTTCAAGTAAAGCAATACCAAAAAATAGTATTACAATATTTGGAATAAATAAAACAACAGCACCAACACCTGCAATTGCACCATCTGCAATTATTGAGGATAATTGATTATCTCCTAAAACTTCTTTTGTATTGTCAATTAGATTTGCAAAAAATGCATCTATGATATCCATAGGAATATTTCCTACTTCAAAAGTCAATTGAAATAATCCCCACATTAAAAATAAGAAAATAGGTAAACCAAATACTTTATGGATTAAAACAGAATCGATCTTTTCCGTCAATGTTTTTTCCACATGGGTTTTTACTTTAACTGTTTCAGTAACAGCACCCTTTGCAAAAGAGAATTTCTCTTCATTAAAAATATCTTCTACATTTTTTGTATCATAATGAAGAGAGATATGTTCAAATGCACTATTTAAAATAGGTTGCAGTTTTGTCCATATTGGTTCATCATGAAAAAATTTATAAGTATCTTTATCTTCTTTTAGAAGTTTTATAGCTACTTGTCTAAAACTATTTTTGCATTTAAATCCACTTTCATTGAAAAAGTTAATAATATTTGCAATCTCTTCTTCAATAACATTTGAGAATATTAATTTTGTATCTAGTTTTTCGCTTTCGTATTTTTTTACTATCTCTTTGATTAGTTTATCAATACCTTGTTTTGTTGTAGCACTTGTTTTTATACAAGGTTTACCAAGTATTTTACTTAGTTGTACCTCATCAATAAATATATCTTCTTTTATTGCTTCGTCATTCATATTTAAAGCAATTATCATTTTTTTATCTAATGCTAATAGTTCTGATGTTAAGTATAAGTTTCTTTCTAAATTTGTAGAATCAGTTACATTTAATATAATATCATACTCACTATTATATAAAAAATCTTTTGTAACTTTTTCTTCTTGAGTATATTCATTTAAAGAGTAAGAACCTGGCAAGTCAACTATTTCAATAGTATAATCTTTATATTTTAAAATTACTTGCTCTTTTGCAACTGTTACTCCTGAAAAATTACCAACTTTTAATCTTGCATTTGAAATTGAGTTGATAAGCATACTCTTACCAACATTTGGTTGACCAACCAGTGCAACTTTAATTATTTTGTTTGTGTTCATTTTCAACCTCGATTTTTGCTGCTTCTATTAATCTTATTGCAACTTTACTATTATTTATTTTTATTTCAATAGTACTTTTTGCCATAGTTACTTCTTCAATAGTTATCTTTGAACCTTTTATTATTCCAAAAGAGTAAAATCTATTTTTTAAAGTAGTATCACAATTTATGTTTTTGATTGTTGCTATATCACCTTTGCTTAATTCACTTAATTTCATAAAATATCCTTATATATTAATGTGAGGTAAAATTATAATAAACTTAAAATTTAATATTACTTAATAATGATAATAATTTTCAAATTTTAGATGAGAAATTATTAATATAATGATAATTGTTATCATTAAGTTTTAAACTAAAACATTATATACTTCAAAAATTTTATAAAAAGAGTCAAATATGAATATTACTACAAAAATATCTGTATTTTTTGCACTTATATGTCTATTTTTAACTATATGTATTTTTAGTATATTAAAGCAGAGTGAAAATAGCACAATAGAGTTTGAAAATCAACAAATAAAAAAGAGTATAGAAACTTTTTTTGAAGCACTTAAAACAAAATCTTTCTTTTTACAAAATATAGCTTATGAACACTCTATAAACGATAATATTTTAAAAATAGTTGAAGAAAAAAAGAATAATACAAAAAAAACAAACTTTATCAAAGATAAATATACTCATTTTTTTCTATTTGATAAAAACAAAAATTTTATTTATGGAAATGTATATGACATAAATTCAGACGAGTTTGTATCTACTCCAAATGCAATAAAAACTTTTTTTAAAACAAAAGAGATTGATATATATTTAGATAAAAATAGAATAAATTTTATCACTTTAGATTATGAAAAAATACTATTTACCATTGAAAAAGTATTTAAAAATAATAAATTTATAGGATATGTTTTTATTGGAAGAAGCTTGGATTCTTTGTTTTTATCAGAACTTAGTAAGATAACTCATCAATACATATCTTTTCTTCCTTCTCATACTTTAATTAAGAAAAAACAATTAAATTTTGATTCAAATTTAATCTATTATGATATTAGTAGAGTTGATGAATATAGTTTATTTAGTTATTTAGAGTTAACTGACCAATTTGATAATAGCAATTTTTATATTAGAATGAAGATGAATAGAGACTTTTTTGTCCAAATCAATAAAAACAATAAAAGCATATTTTATATTTTTATAATAACTTTTATAATTCTTATTATTGTAATATATTTTTTTATTGATAAACTTTTTGCAAAAAGAATAAAAAATATTACAAATATTATAAAAAATATCTCTAAATCTAGTAGTTTAGATTTGAAAATAGAGCTTGATTATAATGATGAAATAACATATTTATCAAAAAAGATAAACCAAATGCTATATTCAATAAATCTAAAGCAACATGAAAATTTAAAAAAACAAAGAGATTTTTTACAATCAGTTTTAGATACACAAAAGAATATTATATTAATTACTGATGGAAAAGATATTCATACTACAAATAAAAAGTTTGTAGATATATTTAAATCAAAAGATAAATTCTTAACAAATATTGCATTATTAGATAATAAGACACAAGACAATTTAGTAAAAATTGCAAAAAAGTATGATTCTTATGAAAAACCTGCAAAACTAAAAATAGAAGATGAACTAAAGTATTTTACTTTTGATGTTCAAAAACTTGATATGCAAAAATATCTTATATGTATGGATGATGTTTCAAAGTATAATGAAAAGATTTGTCATTTAGAACAAAAAGCTTCAGTGGATGAATTAACTCAAGTTTATAACAAGAGTACAATTACAACAATGCTAAATTGTTGGTTGGAGATTAGAAGTTTTTGTTTGATTATATTTGATATAGATTATTTTAAAAATATAAATGATACTTATGGACATTTTGTTGGAGATTGTGTTTTAAAAGATTTAGCAAGTCTAATACGAAATATATTGCCAAAAAATGATATTTTAGGAAGATTTGGGGGAGAAGAGTTTATTGTTTTAATAAATGATAATAGTAGTAATAATATAATAAGTATTGCAAATAGATTAAAAAAAGAGGTGGAAAATAAAAGATTTATTTATGATGATGCTTTTGTTGACCTTACTATTAGTCTTGGAACTACTTTTTGCATAAAAGGTGAAAGTTATCAAGATGTTTATAAAAGAGCAGATAAAGCACTATATGAAGCAAAAAATAGCGGAAGAAATAGAGTTTGTTTTAAATAGCCATTATCATTTTGATAATGAGTGCTGATTTACATTAAGGTAAGCTTAAATTTAATTTGGCAAAACTACAATATTAAAGGATGATTTTGATAAAAACTGAAGATATTATAAAAATAGCAAGTTATTTTACTATTGTTGCTCACTCTCCTGGAAGATTAAGAGTAAGAGTAAACCCAAAAATCAAAAATGAAAATAGTAATATATCAATAGAAGATATTGAGCAAATTCCAAATAAAATCAAAGGAATTAAAAATATAAAAGTAAATAAAGTTATTGCTTCTGTTACAATTACATATGATGCAAATATTTTTAAACCTGAGGTTTGGGAAGACTTGATAAATAAAAGAAATTTAGATGAAATTACAAAAATAATAAACAATCTTGCAAAGGAGGTGATGTAGTGGTAAATTATGATGAGGATATTTTAATATCCCAAAAAGTTGATGTAAATAGTGAACAAACTATTGAAGCACAAGTTTTAAGAATTGCTGTATATGATGAGTTTAAAGCATATGAAACATATAGTAAAATTATTGAAAAATTTGGTGCAATACATCCTTTTGTAAATATAAAAGAAGCAGAAGCAGTTCACTATAGCGCATTGATGCCTCTTTTACAAAAATATAATGTAGAAGTTCCAGTTAATGATTGGGCATTAAAAGTACAAGTTCCAAAAACTTATATTGAGTGTTGTGAGTTGGGAGTTGCAAGTGAAATAAATAATGTTGCAATGTATGACCATTTGATTTTACATACAACACAAAGTGATATAAAAGATACACTTTATAAACTACAAGCAGCATCATACAACAATCATCTTCCTGCATTTAGAAAATGTGTTTTAAATCACTACAATGGCATAAACCAAGGTAGTAGTTTAAATAGTGTGGAAGATATGATGTCAAAAGCAAGTGAATATCAAATGCTTTTAGAAGATATAGCTTCTGGTAATATGGATCAAAACAGACTAACTGAATTATTTTCTAAATTAAATATTTCAATGGTAAGTGGAGCAGGTTTAGGAGCAGCATTAGTTGCATTTATAAATAATTATCAAGAAAACAAGGAGTAAATTATGGCATTACCATTTATAGCTGGATTAGCAATTGGAGCAGGGGCAGTTTTTGCTTATAAAAATAGTGATAAGTTAAAAACTAAAACAAAAGAGTTACTTGGAAAATCTAAAGAGTTTACAAATTCAACAATTGAACAAGGTAAAGAAACAGCAGATGAAGTAAAAAGTACAATTGAGGCTACTAAAGAGTGTATTAAAGAGAAAAAAGAAGCAAAGAAGTTAGAAGAAGCTCAAGTTGAAAAAATAGAAAAAAAGGAAAATGAATAATGCAAAATGGCTTAATTAATACAGGTGAACCAAGAAATATTATGGGTCATATTGTAAGTGGTGCAGTTGCAAGTGCAGTTGTATCTGGAACTATTAACTATAAAAAAGCAAAAGAGAAGAAATTATCTTCAAATGAAGCTATTCAAGATACTGTAAAAAAGACAGCACAAGGTGCAATAGCAACAGGAACTGCAATAGCAACTGCAAATCATATTGGTCAACAAGGTGGATTTTTAAAAGCATTAACAGCTTTAAGTGTTGGTATGGCTGGAATTTATGCTGTTGAGGTTATCGATGATAAATTAAATAGCAAATATGAACAACTAGAAGATAGTTGTTGTGATGAAAATTTTTTAGAAGAGGGAATCAATGAATAATATGAATAATCAAATGAACAATCAAAATATGTATGATATGAATATTGAAAATAGTAGAACAAACCAACAAGGTGTAAACCTAAATCAAAACCCATACATAAATCAAAATGTAAATCCTAATATTCCAGTACAAAACCAAGGAATTAATACAGGATTTAATAGCGGTGATTTTGTAAAAGGTGCATTAATTGGGGCAGCTGTAACTTATCTTCTAACAAATAAAGGTGCACAAGAAAATATAATGAAAGCAGTATCAAAAGGAAGTGAACTTTTTCAAGCTGGAATGGAAGAGATGAAAGAGAGAATGGAAGATGCTAAAGCTGCTATGGAAACAAATCAAGAATAAAGATAATATATGAGTAATAATAGTTTTGTAAAAGTACATGAAACACCAACTAGATTAAGATATAAATACTCTTTATTAAAAGAAGATTATATTGATGAAAATATTTTAACTTCATATTTAAAAAATATTGATGGAGTTGAAAGTGTTCGTGTAAACAAAAAGGCTACAAGTGTAATTTTTAGTATAAGTAAAAGTGTTGCTAATGTTATAGAAAAAACACTGCAAGAACTTACACTGGATGATTTACTATCAACTAATTGTGAAAACAATGCAGTTTGTGTAAATTGTATTAGTGATGAAAAACCAAGCTTAAATGGTGTATTAAGAGCTAGTTCTGCCTTAGTTGCAGAAAGATTTATTAAAAGCAATTTTACTAAAGCAACTGTTACTACTGCTGCTGCTACACCTATGCTTATTGAGGGAACAAAAGAGTTTTTTGAACTTGGATTGACTTCAAAAGTATTAGAAAGTGCTGCTGTTGGTATTTCTGTATTTAGAAGAGATTACTTAGCTGCTAATTCAACAAATGCAATGTTAGAGCTTGGTGAATATATAGAAGAAACAACAGTTCATAAAAGTGATGATTTATTAAAAGAGCTTGCAAAGCCAAATGTAAAAGAGGCTTGGATTGAAAAAGTTAAAGATGGTAAAAAGGTTGAAGTATTAGTTAAAACAGAAGATATACAAATTGGCGATATAGTTATTGTTTCAGCAGGAAGTACTGTACCTGTTGATGGACATATAGTTAATGGTGATGCAAGTGTAAACCAAGTTTCCATGACAGGTGAAGCTGAGCCTGTGAAAAAAGCAAGAGGTGATAGAGTTATCTCTGGAACAGTTTTAGAAGAGGGTAGACTTAAAATATGGGCTGAGCATGTTGGAGCTAATACAGCAACACAAAGAATAAAACACTATATTGAAAGTTCACTAAATGAAAAGTCATCAATTCAACTAAAAGCTACAAGATTAGCAGATAAATTAGTTCCTGTTACTTTAGGATTAGCTGGTTTATCATATGTTGTTACTAAAGATTTTGAAAGAGTAGCTTCAATTTTACAAGCTGATTACTCTTGTGCTTTAAAACTTGCTACTCCAGTTGCTTTTAAATCAACTATTTCAAAAGCTGGTCATGAGGGAATAATGATTAAAGGTGCTAAATCTATTGAAGCCTTATCAAATGTTGATACTTTTATTTTTGATAAAACAGGAACTTTAACTCAAGGTGATTTAGAAGTAATTGAAGTTGATCCTTATGATGAAGAGTGGACAGAAGAAGAGTTACTTAATCTTACTGCAAGTACAGAAGAACACTATTTTCATCCAGTTGCAGAAGCAGTTGTAAAAGCAGCTAAACAAAGAGGTTTTGTTCATATGCACCATGAGGAGGTTGAGTTTATAGTTGCCCATGGAGTAAAAACAGAAGTTGATGAGAAAAATGTTGTTATTGGTAGTAGACATTTTTTAGAAGATGATGAGAAAATTGATTTTTCTAAATATCAAGATAGAATAAATAAAAGTTTAGATGAAGGAAAAACTTTACTTTATGTTGGTTTTGATAATAAACTTTTAGGAACAATTGCTTTAAGTGATAAAATAAGAGATAACTCAAAACAATCAATTGAAAAGTTGAGAAAATTGGGTGTAAAGCATATGGTAATGTTAACAGGTGATGTTGATAAAAAAGCACAACAAGTTGCAAAAGAATTAGGCATTGATGAGGTTTATTCAGAACTTTTACCAACTGATAAAGCTTCAATTGTTAAAAAGATGAAAGAGCAAGGAAGAAATGTTGCTTTTGTAGGTGATGGTATAAATGATGCACCTGCATTAATCTCTGCAAATGTAGGTATTTCTATGAGTAAAGGTGCAGATATTGCAAAAGCGACTGCTGATGTTAGCTTATTAAAAGATGATATTGATGCAGTAGTTGAAGCAAAAGAGTTAGCAAATAAAACTATGAGTTTAATTAATACCAATTTTAAAGCTACAGTTGGAATAAACTCAGGAATTTTAGCAGGAGCAACTATTGGAGCATTTTCTCCTATAGTTACAGCAGTACTACATAATGGTACTACAATAGGATTACTTTTAAATTCAATACGAGGGGTAAAAGTAAAAAGGTAAATATCTATTATGATAATTAATATCAGTTTTATTTAAAGAGAAAATAGGTAAAATAGTGATAATTATTATCATAAGGAGAAATTATGCCTTTCATTTTACCTTTGGCTACTGCTTTAACAGTAGCATTAACATACGAGACTTTAAAAGGAACAAAAAATACAATCCAAAGAAGACAAAGACGACAAAGAAGGAAAAAAGGAAATGGAATTTGATCAAGAAGTAAAAAAAGAAGTTGCTAAAATAGGAATGACTGCGACTCTTGGGGCAACGGTTGTAACTTCTATGTTTATGAAAAATAAAGTTGCAAAAAAGACCCATATTGTTGCAGGAGCGGCCTTTTGTGGATTTGCTTTATGGCACCATTTACTTTATCAGCCCGATAAGAAAAAGAAAAAGCTGAAAGAAAAATAAAATTTTCTTATAAAACTTAAGTTGAAATTTTTGTTAACTTTAGATATACTATAATTATTTATAAAATTTTAAGGGCGTATTTTAATGACAAACAATAATAATGAAGAAGTAATAGAAGAGCTTAAAAGAATAGTAAAACAAAAAGGCTTGAAATATACAGAACAAAGAGAGATTGTTTTAGATATTCTTATTAATGCAGAAGACCATTTAAGTGCTGAAGATGTTTATAATCAAATTAAAACTAAATATTCAGATTCAAATATTGGTATTGCTACAGTATATAGAGCTTTAGGATTTTTAGAAGAAGTAAATCTAATAACATCTATTGCTTTTGGAACAGAGGGTAAAAAATACGAAAGTAATGCAAAATCTCACCATGATCATTTGATTTGTACTTCTTGTGGTAAAATTGTAGAATTTTTAGATGATGAAATAGAAAAAAGACAAGATAGAATTGCAAAGAAAAATAAGTTTAAAATTACAAGTCACTCAATGCAACTATATGGAACTTGTAAAGATTGTCAAGAAGAGAAATAATTTGAACTATTAAGGAGAATAAAAACTCCTTAATAATTAAAGTATATCTGCTTTAATTTGTTCGCTCCAATTATCAATTCTTTCATCAGTTAAATCATCTTGGTTATCTTCATCAATAACTAAACCTACAAATTTATCATCTTGTACAGCAGTTGATTCTTCAAATTCATATCCATCTGTTGATGTAAATCCAATAACATTTGCACCTTGTTTTGAAACTTGTTCATACATTGTTCCAAGTGAATTTACAAAAGTATCATCATAACCCTCTTGATCACCTAATGCAACTAAAGCTACAGTTTTATTTGAAAAATCGATTTTTTGAAATTCATCCCATGCTTCATCCCAATCATCTTGCAAATCACCATCACCCCAAGTTGAAGTAGCAATTATTACTTTATCATAATTGGCAATTTCTTTAACATCTTCTTGATTGTCAGTTATATTATATGAATTTTCTAAACCCAATTTATCTATAATCTTACTTGCAATTTCTTCTGTATTTCCTGTGCTACTTGCATAAAATATTGCAGTTGCCATAATATATCCTTTTAATATTTTTGAAATTATAATCATAATTTTATTAAAATAGGATAAAAATAGTCTTATTTTAAATGAATGTTAATTTTGTTAATAAAAAATTAAGATGTAGCATGTAACATATCTGCTCTTATCTGCTCTGTCCAATTTTTTATTCTTTGATTTGTTAGTTCTGCTTGATTGTGTTCATCAATAACTAAGCCCACAAATTTATCATCAATTACTGCTTTTGATTGATTGAATTCATATCCTTGTGTTGATGTAAAGCCAACAATATTTGCACCACTTTTACTTAAATCATCATAAACATATCTCATAGCATCAGCAAATTCATCAGGATACTTTTTTTGATCACCCAAACCAAAAATTGCAACAGTTTTCCCTTTAAAGTTTATGTACTTAAAATCATCCCATATCTTTTGCCAATCTTTTTGCATTTGACCATGATCCCAAGTTGATACCCCAAAAATTATATGCTTATAATCAGAAATATACTCACTTCCTGTAAGACTTATATCAAAAACTCTTATTTCATCTAAAGCAAAAGATATTTTATTTGCTACCTCTTTTGCGTGACCACTTTTACTTGCATAGAATATTGCACATGTCATAGTAACTCCTTTGCTTTAAAAATCTATTAATATATCTTAGAATAATAAGTTTAAAAATAGCATAAAATGAATGATTAAATTAAAATAAATTTATAGTGTAGTTAGGTTTTTAAAAAGAGTGTAGTCTTGATTTCTTCAAGACTACATTATAAAATATCAGCTTTTATTTTTTCAATCCATGTTTTGATTCTTTCATCTGTTAGGTCATCTTGATTATCTTCATCAATTACTAAACCTACAAATTCATCATCAATTTGAGCTTTTGAGTATTCAAAATCGTAATCTTTAGTTGATGTAAAACCAATAACATTTGCATTTGCTTTTTTTACTTGTTCATACATAATACCTAAAGCATCACAAAACTCATCACCATATCCATCTTGGTCACCAAGACCAAATAAAGCTACTGTTTTACCGCTTAAGTCAAGTTCACAAAACTCTTCCCAGATTTCATCCCAGTCATCTTGTAGCTCTCCCTCACCCCATGTAGATGTACCTAAAATAATCTTATCAAACTTATTTATTTTTTGAATATCTTCATCACAAATATTAAACACTTCAATATTTCCTAATTCATTAGCGATTTTTTGTGCTACTTCTTCTGTATTTCCTGTGCTACTTGCAAAAAATAGTGCTGTTGCCATATTTTGTTATTCTCCTTAAATTATCTAATTGTTGATCTTAGCGAGTATGGAATTGCTTTAATTACATACGCTTTATTTTTTAACTCATCTACATAAACTGGTATGTGACGCTTAAAGTCATTTGCTTTTGGATATACTAAATAAACTTGAGAGTAGTTCTCTTTTTTTATACTTCTTATTGCGTATTCTAATTCATCTTTTATATCAGGTTTATTTTTTTGTATATTTTTCCATGAAGTATAAATCTTTAGTGCATTTACATCTTTACCTGTAATTGAAATAGAGTCTCCATGGTCTTTTACTGTTTTGTCTTTATGTAACTTTTTTATTTTATGCAAAACAAATTCATGAAAAAGTAAGTTTTTATCTAAAATAAACTGCATTTTGTTATTTACATAACATAAAGATATCAATTTTGCTACATCTAATATTTTTTTATTTGATGTGACAATTAAAGCTGATTTTCTCTTTTTATATGAGTTTATGATTTTAGTTGAATCTTTACAAAAATTAAAACTTTTCGTTTTATTTTTATTAAAAGGTATTTTATTTGGAAGTAAAGATTCTATTTTTTGGTGAAATGCCTCTTTTAAAGAAAATTGTCTTAATCTTTTTTGTTCATATTTTGAGAATTTACATGAACTTTCTAACATATTATTGCAAAGTGCTAGAAATAACTGTCTATGTCTTAATGTTGATGTAAATTCATCAAAATCTTTTGGAAGTAATTCGCAATTGTCTATAAAACCTAAAAAAGTTTCATTAAAATTAAATTTATTAATACTGCTCATTATTTGCATCCACAATTTGCATAACATTCAGCACAATTTTTTATACCCATAATCTTAACATACTCATCATATACACAATTTACGCTTCTTTTTGCACATATAAAAGGAATGTTCTTTTTCTTTGCTTCACTTTTATATTTAAGCATTGTATTATGATTTAAAAAAGATGTTAACATTA
Source organism: Malaciobacter canalis (assembly GCF_008000835.1). GTDB lineage: Bacteria > Campylobacterota > Campylobacteria > Campylobacterales > Arcobacteraceae > Malaciobacter > Malaciobacter canalis. The sequence continues at coordinate 2,200,793 of NZ_CP042812.1, read as the reverse complement.
TGATACAATCTGTGTCTAGAGGGACTTTTTTCTTAGGAGCAGATGATTTTTTTCTTGCATCCCAGTGTTTGATTGACTTTGCACCTAAAT